>NZ_JBEZDE010000020.1:0-130148 GCF_040648115.1 Nocardia sp. NPDC049190 | reverse complement strand
GCGAACTTCGTCGACCATCATGACCCGCGCGGCGCGCAGCAGAGCACCCGCACGGCGCTGGCCGCGCTGGACCCGGCCGAATTCCCGGTACTGACGGGGCAACTGGACACCATCGTCGCCGCGGTCACCGACCACGGCGTCTACCACGACGGGCTGCGGCGGATCATCGCCTCCTGGGCCTCACTTATGTAGGAGCACAATAGATCTCACTGACGTCCGCCGGCCTACGAGAACTGCTGTGCAAGTTTTCCTTCGGTGGGACCGAATAACTCATCGGTTCGTCCTGCCAATCAAGAGCAACCACCGGAGGTGAGTGCTGCGCAAAGGTCGGCTCGCGTCTGGGCTGAATTTACGACGTGCGCTTGCTGGGACCGTCGCGGTACCGCGTTGGACGCTGGTGGGCGCGAAGAAGAACACGGAGGCATATTCTCGAAGAATCGGCCGGAAAGGCGATCACCGTAAGCGAAAGATCGCACATCAGAACATCGAACCGCGGGGCGTCCGGCCATTCTGGCCGACGGGTGTCAACGAGTTCACTGAACGCGAATATGCGGGAGCCGTTCTCGGCGGTGATCGTAGCCGGGCCGCCGGCCTCGAGTTGCAACCCCCAGCCGGCAGCGGGCGGTCGCGACGCCACCTTCGGTTGACCCCGATCGCGGGATCGACAGTGCGACACCCGGCACCGAGCGCGCAACCCATGGCTTCGCAAGAGCTCTCGCGTGGAACTTGCGGGTTGTCCGAAATGTCCGTTGCCGCAACATATTTCGGATAGAAAACACTTTTCCGGAACCGCACGGCGGCCCATTTCCAGGTGTAGCCTGAGCTGGTTGTTCAGACGTGGTGAAGGACAAAAGCATGAGTCTGATTCCATTGCTTGTCGCCGTGCCGGCCGTGACCGGCCTGGCCGGGTACGTCGCCAGAGATCTCCGTGCGACGGTTCCCTCCGCCGCGAGTACCACCACAGTCGCACCATCGGACCATGCCACCCGGACGCCGCACCGACCCAAGGTCGAGTTCTTCAACCTCGCCGAACTCACCAACACCGACGCCAAGGGCTTCGTCCGGCAGGTCGAGCGGTTCCACGTCGAACCATGGGGGCTGTATATGGCGCGCGCCGTCGATGGTCCGAGCGCGCACTATCTCGAATCTTGGTTGCTGCCAGGGCTTTCCTTGCGCACTACAATCACGCGGCGCAATCCGGCATACCATAGGGCTCGGGATTACCGCCTCGACATCGGCGAGTTCACCCAGGTCGGCGCGAAGCGCTGGAAGTCGGTGGACCACTACCTCGGCGTCGTGGTGCGCCGCGGCCGCAGCGCTGAGCTACTCGGGGTCGATGACCTACTGGCCGCGCACGCGGCCGGACTGATCGACACGGCGCTGGCGCACCGAGCCGTCGAGCACGCCACGGCGGTGCTGGACGGCCTGGCCGCGCACGACCATTGCGTCGAGGATTGGCTGCTGTCCCGCGGCATCACCCTCACCTGGCTGTAGCCCGACGAGTACCGGCGCCGACTCGACCAATCAGCGGCAACGGTAGATTCTGGATGCATGACGCAGGCAACTTCCGTCGACGTGCACCGCCCCAAAGTCGAGTACTTCAACCTCGCGGATCTGACCAACACGGACCCGAAGGGGTACGTGCGGCCCGTCGAGCGGTACCGCGTCGAACCATGGGGCCTGTACATGGCGCGCACCTCGGATCATCCACAGTTCCACTACATGGAGTCCTGGCTGTTGCCCGAGCTCTCCATCCGAGCGACCGTTTTCCACTACCACCCCACCCATCAGCGCGACCAGGACTACTACCTCGACCTGGGCGAATTCAGCATGGTCGGACCGAAGAGGTGGAAGGCCGTCGACCACTACCTGGACATCGTGGTGCGCTCGTCACGCGAGACGGAGTTGCTCGACGTCGACGAACTGCTCGCCGCGCACGCCGCCGGCCTGATCACGCTCGCCGAAGCCGAGGCCGCTATGCAGCACGCGGCCGCGGCCATCGACGGCATCGCGGCCAACGCCCACACCTTCGAGGGCTGGATGACGTCCCTCGGCATCACCCTCACCTGGATGTAATCGCCGGCTCGAGCAGCTCCGCTTGACATCGCTTCCAGCCGAGGCCAGTATTTAACTGGTAAGTTAATTAGCCAGTTGATTAAATATCTCCATGACGGATGATGAGCTCAGCAGAACTTTCGCGGCACTTGCCGACCCGACCCGGCGGGCGATCCTCGCCCGATTGGCGGACGGCGAGGCCACCGTCACCGAGCTCGCGGAACCGTTCGCGATGAGCCTGCCCGCGATCTCCAAGCACCTGAAGGTCCTCGAGCGCGCGGGACTCGTCAACCGAGGCCGGCACGCCCAATGGCGCCCCTGCCGATTGGAGGCCACACCGCTCGGCGAGGCCGCCGACTGGCTGGACCGCTATCGGAAGTTCTGGGATACCCGCTTCGACCGCCTCGACGCACACCTGCACCGGATACAGAAGAAGGACAGCTCCGCATGACCGAACTGCTCGATCTCCCGCAAGGCGACCTCGGCCTGCTCGACACCGAACTCGCCAAACGACTGCTCGCCGCGAACCTCCCCGCGCGCCTGGCCTTCACCGCCGCCGACGGCACCCCCCGCGTGCTTCCGGTCAACTTCTGGTGGAACGGCACCGAACTCGTCATGGCCGGCTTCTCCCCCTCGAAACGGTCGACGATGTTACGCGCCCGTCCCGACGTCGCGATCACCATCGACACGAACGACGCTCCGCCGGAATGTCTGCTCCTGCGCGGCCGCGCCGAGGTCAGCGAAACAGACGGACTGCTACCGGAATATGCGGCGGCCATGCGGAAGGGCGGATCCGAGCAGGTCGCCGAGTATCTCGATTACGTGGCAGCGCTCGCACCCCGGATGGAACGCATCGTGGTGCGCCCCACCTGGGTCGCCCTGATGGACTTCCGAAACCGCTACCCGGATTCAGCCCCCGGATGGATGAAACCCCCCGCCGAACCGGCACCGAACCCTACGCACGACGAGGCGATCCAGCGATGAGCGACCGCGAATTCACCATCGTCCGCGTCTTCGACGCGCCACGCGAACTGGTCTTCCAGGCGTGGCTCGACCCGGACCAACTCACCGAATGGGCAGGACCGCACGGCTTCTCGACACCACGTGACCGGATCGTCATCGAGCCACACGTCGGCGGCCGCTACGACTCGACGATGGTCTCCGACGCCGACGGCAGCACCTACCCCAGCACGGGCGTGTTCCGCGAGATCGTCACGCCCGAGCGCCTGATGTTCACCTGGAGCGACCCCACCGGCGACGGCGCCATCGCGTCCGAATCGGTCGTCACGGTGACCTTCGCCGACACCAGCGACGGCAAGACCACCATGTCCTTCCATTTGCTCGCACCCGACCCGCTCGACCGAGAGGACGGCGCTGCGGCAGGCTGGGGGCAGGCACTGGAACGCCTCGCCAGCGTGCTGCAGCCTTAGCCATCCCGCCAGGCCAGGGCGCGCTGATAAGCGACGGCGAACCACGACTTCTGCACTTCGAGGTAGGCGTCGCTCTTCTGCGCACCGGTCAGACCCGCCACCTTCGCCTCCGCGTCGCGCGTCACCTCCAGGTACTCCGCGCGGGCGTCGGCGTCGGCGCGCAGCCAGTCCCTCATCAGCAGGGCGAACTGCTGACCGGGCGTGCCCTCCACCCGCACGTTCACGTTGGCCATCCTTCCCGGGTCGGCGCTCTGGTGGTAGCGGTTGACCCACAGCGCGGCATCAGCGCCCGACGGGTCTCGCGGCGTCGATGTGGGATTGTCGTGGGAGATGTCGAGAGGGCCCGGGAAACCAGCGGCGCCGAGCGCATCCCGCAGACCGTCCGCCACGGCCAGGTCGGCGACCGTGATCTGCAGATCGATCACATCCTCGGCGGGCAGGTCGGGCACCGACGTCGACCCGACATGGTCGATCCTGGACGCGGCGGCGCCGCACGCCACCCACAGCCGGGCGATGAGCCGTTGCGCATGGGCGGGCCAGTCCGGATTCGCGGGGACGATCCGCGGCGCGCCGCGCGGCGCCGGCGTTCCGGTGCGCACATTGCGTTCGAACGGCACGAGTCGTTCGGCCCACAGCCCGCGTACCTCGGCCTCGACCGCGGCGGGAGGCCCGCTGTTGTCGAGCAATACATCGGCAACTGCGCGTCGCTGCTCGTCGGTGGCCTGCGCCGAAATACGCGCCCGGGCATCGGATTCGACAACACCGCGAAATTCGACCAAACGACGAATACGAGTCTCGACGTCGACATCGACCACGATGACAAGATTCATCAATGGTGCGAGACCATTTTCCACCAACAGCGGAATATCCTGGACGACGATGGCATCCGACGGCGCCGCGGAAATCAATTCCGCGGTTCGCTTTCCGACCAATGGGTGCGTGATGGAATTCAGTTTCGTGCGCGCCGCATCATCACGGAATACCTTGGCCGCCAAGGCGGGGCGATCCAATCCGCCATCATCGGCGAGAATATCGGCGCCGAATGCGTCGACCAGTGCCGCGAGTCCCTCGGTTCCCGGCGCCACCACCTCCCTGGCGATCAGATCGGAATCGATGATCACCGCACCGAGGTCGGCCAGTGCCCGCGCGACCGTCGACTTACCCGCTCCCATACCTCCGGTGAGGCCGATCCTTAACATCCGACCAGTTTTACATCCGGTCAGTGGCCGATCATCGGCCGCCCCGGATCGCGGCCCGGCTTCCAGCGATGTGACGCTCGAACCGCTCGCGGCGGCCGCCGAGCAGCCATGGTGGTGCAATCCGTGGATTACCCGATGCCCTAGTGGATTTCACCGTCGCGACGGACATTTGCCCGATCCGTGACTGCGCCGAGACCGATTCGCAACATATGGTCCGAATCCGGTTTGTCGATGACATCTTTCCGACACGCCAAGGCAATTACTCGTGCAAAATACTCTGCCGAACACTTTCTTTCGGCTAATGTTCGCCGAGGCGATTCAGTCCGGCACCAGCAAGCAAAGGAAGACCATTGGGCACCAGAATCAACCAGGCGGGTCGCCACCGCCTGGGCAGGGCGGGGCGAGTGCACTGCATTCAGATCCCCGCCGTCGCGGCAGCACTAACCGAGCACCGCCGCTCATGGTTCACTGCGTTCATCAACCCCGCCCGGCACAGTTTCGCGGCCCTGCGGAAACGCTCCACCGCAGCCACGGTCCGATGGGTACCCGCCACCGCGGGGTGAACCTGCGCGGGAAAGTGGCCCAGCCCTAGCCAGGCTGGGCCACTTTCATGCGCGCACGAGGCCGCTGGGCCTGCGCCGGGTGCCGGGCTGCTGGAGCGGCATGACGTTCGGTGGCACCGGGTACGGGATGCCGGCCGCGGCGATGCCCAACGCGACGTTCGGACCGCATTGCGCGATCGCGGCGTCCGCCTTCGGCTTCGGATCGGGCAGCATCGGCTTGGTCGCATCCGGAGCCGTGCCGAAGTCGAATGCGGAGGTCATATCGCCGGTGACCCCGCGCCGCCACGCGGTGAGGTTCGGCACCTCGACGCCGAATCGGGTCTCCAGCAACCGCAACTGCGAGGTGTGGTCGAAGGTCTCCGACGCGACCAGACCGCCACGACTGTAGGGCGAGATCACCAGTCCGGGAACGCGATAACCGAGGCCGATCGGCCCCGCGATCCCACTCGACGACGGCACGCGATCCAGCGGCACGGTCAGGAACTCCCCCGGCGTGCCGGGCGGCGCGGTCGGCGGAACGACGTGGTCGAAAAAGCCACCGTTTTCGTCGTAGCTGATGATCAGCGCCGTCTTCTCCCATACCGCGGGGTTGGAGGTGAGGATATCCAGCAGTTGCACGATGCCGAACGCACCGAACGCCGCGGGCAGTGCGGGGTGCTCGCACGTGACCAGCGACGGAATCACCCAGGACACCGCCGGCAAGGTGTCGTTGGCGACGTCGGCCTGCAGATCGTGGGGATAGGTCGGGACGCGGCCGCGGCGGGCCAGCTCGGAATTCGGGTCGGCGGACTGGGTGAAACAGCCGAGCATGCCGTCGAGGAGCACCGACGACAGCGGGCCCACGTCGCGATTGTTGTATATCTTCCAGCTGACGCCCGCCTCGGACAGGTTCTCGGGATAGGTGCGCCAGCTGTACACATGCTGCGGAATCCGTGTGGGCGTCTCCACCAGCGGCCCGCCGGCTCGGCCGTCCGGGTCGATGGTCGCGCTGATCCAATACAGCCGATTCGGGTCGGTCGGCCCGAGCACCGAGCAGTGGTAGTTGTCGCAGAGCGTGAACGCGTCGGCGAGCGCGGTGTGGATCGGAATGTCTTCGGGCAGGTAGTACCCCATCGCGGCAGGCGCGTTGGCGGGACCGACACCCGCGATCGACATCGGCATCCACTGGTCGTTCTTGCCACCGTTCCACGCCTGGTGCATGCCGCCCCAAGTGTGATCGGGGTCGTTGACGCACTCGCCGTCGAGAGTAGCGCCGCGGGTGGTGTCGAGGCGGAACGGGTTCAGGTAGCCTTCCGGGCTCGGACCCACGCCGGGCGTCCAGCCGTACTGCTGCCACGCGGCTGAGGCCTCGTCGAAACCGCGCACTCCCGACAGCGTGCCGAAGTAGTGGTCGAAAGACCTGTTCTCCTGCATGAGCAGCACGAAGTGCTCGATGTCGCCGAGACCGCCGGTGCCCGCCGGGTCCGCCGCGTACGCCCGCTCGATGACCGGGTTCGCCCAGGATGTCAGCGCTCCTACCGCCCCGGCGGCCGCGGCCTTCGCCAGAAACTGCCTGCGATTGAGTCCATGGAACGGACCCGCTGCACCCATATTGCCGATGGCCTTTCTACCGAGACTGCCGGAGGGTCTCTCGACCCGCGCCGACCCTACCGGACGGCGGCCGAGACCCGCTCGGCGCCGCATCTCGACCCGAGGATCACGCACCCCTTGTCGAGTGGACCTGCTGCGGCGGGTTTGCCGGTCCCCACGCGGTATTCAGCCGGGCACTGCCACTCAGAGGCGACAACCGCTGGGACGAACAGCCCGCTCAGGCGCACAATTCAGGGGCGCGGACAGACCGCCGGGCTGTGACCGAGTGCACGCGGCACCGATTTCTGTCGGACCCATCCGACACAATCAGAACCGGTCGGACGTCGATCGAGTTGCCACCCAACGTAATCCGCGACTCGAACGAGGGAGGCACCATGCCCCATGCCCATGCTTCGACGCCCGATCAGACCGACCCGCGCACCCTCGACCACGAGCGCGTCATCGAACTGGCGGTCGAGATCGAGCGGCACCGGCATCTACTGCGCCACGCCGCGGAGGACTACCGGCGGCGGGTCCGACAGCGCTTCGAGCATCTGGACCCGCCGGATCGGGACCTGCGACTGCGCCAAGCGGAACAGTTCCTCGACGCGCTGATGATCGACCCGATCCGGCACGGAAGGCTGGATCTGGACGCCTATCGGGCGATCCGAGACCGTGCGCCGGTGGTCTTCGACTCCGAACGCGGGGTATATGTACTGCGGCGAACCGGACAGCATCCCCTCCTGATCCACCCCGGCCGGGCGGAGCAACGACTCGGCGTGATCGCCCGGCTCGCGGCACTCGGTCTGCGCGTGGAAGAGATCCAGGTCGTCGCCCTGACCACGGCGCAGATGGCGGCGCCACAGGAAGCGGCCACACCGCCGACGACAGTGCCTGAGGTGCAACGCGGTACGACGAAGCCCTCGCGGGGCGTCGACCCTACCGGCGGTGACCAGTAGAGCCACGCGGACCGGTCCCGCGTAGCTCTACGCGGGGCGATCGACGGACTGCTCAGGTAAGGCGGCTACTGCCCGGAGCACCCGCATGCAGCCCAGAACCGACTGTGCCCCAACCGGAATCCCGGTTGGGGCACAGTCGGTTGTTCAGCTGATGCCGATCAGGCGTTGCCGGAGAGCTTCTCCCGCAGGGCCGCCAGCTGGGCGTCGCTGGCCAGCGAACCGCCGGCGGGCTCGGCCTGGCTGGAGGTGGACTGCGCACCGCTCTCCGAGGAGTAGTTCGACGCGCCGCCGCCGTTCGCGGCCTCGGCCGCGGCGTCGGCCGCCATCTTCTCCATCTGCGCGGTGTGCATCTTGTGGCGACGCTCCGCCTCGGCGTAGCGGCCTTCCCACTCCTCGCGCTGCTTGTCGAAGCCCTCGAGCCATTCGTTGGTGTCGGGGTCGAAGCCCTCGGGGAAGATGTAGTTGCCCTGCTCGTCGTAGCTGTCGGCCATACCGTACTTCGACGGGTCGAACTCGGCGTGGTAGTCCTCGTTGGCCTGCTTGAGGCTCAGCGAGATCCGGCGACGCTCCAGGTCGATGTCGATGACCTTGACCATCGCGTCGTCGCCGACGGCAACGACCTGATCCGGGACCTCGACGTGGCGCTCGGCCAGTTCGGAGATGTGCACCAGACCTTCGATTCCCTCTTCGACACGCACGAACGCACCGAACGGAACGAGCTTGGTGACCTTGCCCGGCACGATCTGCCCGATCGCGTGGGTCCGGGCGAACTGACGCCACGGGTCTTCCTGGGTCGCCTTGAGCGACAGCGAAACCCGCTCGCGGTCCAGATCGACGTCGAGCACCTCGACGGTGACCTCGTTGCCGACCTCGACAACCTCGGACGGGTGGTCGATGTGCTTCCAGGACAGCTCGGAGACGTGCACCAGACCGTCGACGCCACCCAGGTCCACGAAGGCGCCGAAGTTGACGATCGAGGAGACCACACCCTTGCGGACCTGGCCCTTCTGCAGCTGGTGCAGGAACTCGCTGCGCACCTCGGACTGGGTCTGCTCCAGCCAGGCGCGCCGGGACAGCACGACGTTGTTGCGGTTCTTGTCCAGCTCGATGATCTTGGCCTCGATCTCCTTGCCGACGTACGGCTGGAGGTCGCGGACCCGACGCATCTCGACGAGCGAAGCAGGCAGGAAGCCGCGCAGGCCGATATCGAGGATCAGGCCGCCCTTGACGACCTCGATGACGGTGCCCTTGACGGCCTCGTCCTTCTCCTTGAGTTCCTCGATGGTGCCCCACGCACGCTCGTACTGCGCCCGCTTCTTCGACAGGATCAGGCGGCCTTCCTTGTCCTCTTTGGTGAGAACAAGCGCCTCGACCTCATCGCCCACGGAAACGACCTCGTTCGGGTCGACATCGTGTTTGATGGAGAGCTCGCGTGAGGGGATGACGCCTTCGGTCTTGTAACCGATGTCGAGCAGGACCTCGTCGCGATCGACCTTGACGATGGTTCCTTCGACGATGTCGCCGTCGTTGAAGTACTTGATCGTGGCGTCGATGGCGGCGAGGAAATCCTCGGCGGAGCCGATGTCGTTGACGGCTACCTGCGGCGAGGTGACGGTGGTGGGCATATGTCGGTTTGCTCCGGACGGATTGTGGTCGGTTGCGGACATTGGAACTTTCGGTACGCTGCGAACTCACCGCGAGGTGTGAAGACGGACACTGAGGAACATACCGCACGCGACGCGCGTGAAACGCAGCACGGGTTACGCTTCGGTACGGATGTACAGAAGGCACTCGCGCGTTCAGCGTACGCGACCGTGGTCCGGCCGAGCAAACCGGTCCGCCGGCACACCGATAGTCTGACCGGCGTGTCGGAAGATCGTCATGCGCAAGCAAATGCACTGCTCGGAACGGCGGGGACGACTCGGACCCGGATCGGGTCGGAGGCCAGTCAGCTGGCCAGTCGACGGTGGTGGGATGCCGATGCCGACCAATACCACGAGACGCACGCGGAATTCCTCGGCGTCGACTCCCCGGCGGGCGAGTTCATCTGGTGCCCGGAGGGCCTGCACGAGGGCGACATGCATTTGCTCGGCGATCTCGCGGGCAAGGCGATCCTGGAGATCGGCTGTGGTTCCGCGCCGTGCGCACGCTGGCTCGCCGGACAGGGCGCGCGGCCGGTCGGACTCGATCTCTCCCGAGCGATGCTCGAACGCGGGTCGGCCGCGATGACCCGCGGCGGGCCACAGGTGCCACTGGTGCAGGCGGGCGCCGAGGCCCTCCCCTTCGCGGACGCATCCTTCGACCTGGCGTGCTCGGCGTTCGGCGCCATCCCGTTCGTCGCCGACTCGGCGCTGGTGATGCGGGAGGTCGCCCGCGTGTTGCGGCCGGGCGGACGCTGGGTGTTCTCGGTGAATCACCCGATGCGCTGGATCTTCCCGGACGATCCCGGGCCCGCGGGTCTGACCGCGAAGATCCCCTACTTCGACCGGACGCCCTACGTGGAGGTCGACAGCGACGGTCTGCCCACCTATGTCGAGCACCACCGGACCATCGGCGATCGGGTTCGCGAGATCGTCGCGGCGGGTCTGACACTCGAGGACATCGTGGAACCGGACTGGCCCGAGTGGCTCGATCGCGAATGGGGTCAGTGGAGTCCATTGCGCGGCGAGCTGTTTCCCGGCACCGCCATTTTCGTCACCAGAAAACCGTGAGCACAGCTGCTCGGTGCTGATCGGACCGAGCCGACGTCGATCAGCAGGCGAAATCCGCCATCGTTGCCGAGCGGACGGCGATCAGAGGTAGGGCCGCCGCGAGCCCCTCCCCGAAAACGCCGAGTAATGATCCGGCTCGGTGGCGGGTGTTATGTCGGCCGAGTTGAGTGTGCGGGTTCAGTTTCGTTGTTCCGACGGTCACCGTCGGCGTGGTTTCGTCGGCAGGTCCCTATTCGTGCGTAGGCGGGTTCGAGCGCAATACCGATCGCGAGAACGGAGCACTGTTGTGCGAACGCGCCGACACATCCTCGCCGGCACCGCGGTGGTCACCATGGTCGCGGTCAGCGTGCTGCCAGGATGCACCAGCGACTCCTCCACGGAGTCGACAACGTCGTCTCGTTCGTCCGGATCAACCGGTCACGAGCCGCCGCGCAATCCGTATCTCGCCGCCGACAAGTACGCGGTCATCTGGACTCCGGGCAATCCGACAGCTTCCCGGACCCGGTGCCCCGTGGCACCGTCCACATCGATCCCGGGCAGACGCCGTGCGTGCCGAGCGGTCCGGTCAACATCATCACCATGGCCGCCACTTCGGAGAACCACCGCTGGATCTCCTCCTCGGCCGGGGTCCGCTACGTCGATGTCGCCGACGGCGGCTTCCGCTTGCTCGCGGCGAGGGACACACCCGGAGTGCCGGTGATCTCGCCACAGGCGCTCGATGCGGTCCTGGATCAGACCTTCACCGATGTCGGCCAGATCGAGGCCGCCATCCACGACGACTGGGGCGGCGCGACCTGGCAACGACTCTTCAACGGCACCTACGGACTGGTCGACAAGGACAACCACGTCTACTACGTCACGCAGAACTCCCAGATCATCGAGTTCGGGCTGAAAAACAACAACGGGCCCGAAGACGGCATCGAGATCATCAAGCAATTCGACTTCAGACCGTTCCTCGGCGCCGCAACCACCTCGCTCGGCATCCCGGAGAGCATCGTCGGTGTCGATCTCACCTACGACGGCCACCTGGCAGTGCTGTCGTCGTGGGCACTGGCCGTCATCGACCGCGATCTCGAAGGGACGCCGCGACAAATCCGCTTCGGTGCCGACGAAACCGTCGCCAACTCCATGGCCATCGACGAACACGGCGGCATCTACGCCGCCTCCGACAAGGTGATGCGCGAGGTCGTCTGGAACGGCAGCAGACTGTCCACCGACGAAGCCGACGGCGCTTGGTCGGCGGCCTACGACTTCGGGCGCCAACCGCCCGCGGTGAAGATCGGCACCAGCACCGGGTCGACGCCCACCCTGATGGGATTCGGCGCGGGCAGCGACGAGTTGGTGGTGATCACCGACGGCGCCGACCATATGAAGCTGGTCGCGTTCTGGCGCAACAAGATTCCCGACGGGTTTGCGCAGCGACCGAACACCAGGTCCAACCGGATCGCCGACCAGATCCCGGTGACCGCCGGGCTACCGGACCCGCTGCCGGAGTTCGTGCAGAGCGAGCAGTCGGTCGTCGTGCACGGGTACGGCGCGTTCGTCGTCCAGAACATCGGATCCGGAGGCACACCGGACCGGCTCGTCGATGTCCTCGCCAACGGCCCGGTCTCCGCACCCCCACATGGCATGCAGCGCTTCGAATGGGACCCCGCTGGACCTCGGCGTGGGCCCGCGGCGACGTCGTCTCGACGTCGATGGTTCCCGCGGTATCCAGCAAGTCGGGCATAGTGCTCGTGAACGGCTACAGCGAAGCCGACGGGTGGGAGGTCACCGGTCTGGACTGGAAGACCGGAGAAACCGTGCACCGCACCATCTTCGGCCACTCCAATCTCGGCAACGGCGCCTACGCCATCATCGAAGCCTTCCCCAACGGTGACCTCCTGTTCAACAGCATCGGTGGCCCTTTCCGCGCCACCATCGCCAACGGTTAGCACCACCGCACTCCCGCAGCCAACGGTCCAGTCGCGAGGCGGTCGGCGGCTCGCGGCCGCCCTGCAGGAGTGCGGAGTCCGTGGGGACCTGCGCTCGCCGGGGAATGCGGGCGGTACAGCGCGAGCGCGAGCCATACCGCCCGCGGCGGCCTACTTCTGCTGCGGCTTGCGCCCGGCCTGTTCCAGCGCCACCCGCAGCGCGAACTCGATTTGCGCGTTGATGCTGCGCAAATCGTCGGCCGCCCACTTCGCGATAGCGTCGTGGACGACCGGGTCCAGGCGTAGCAGCAGTTTCTTCCGCTCAGCCATGGGCTGCTGCCTCAGGAGTAGAGCGAGCCGGTGTTGACGACCGGCGTCGTCGGCCGATCGCCGCACAGGACGACGAGCAGGTTCGACACCATCGACGCCTTGCGCTCCTCGTCCAACTCCACCATGCCCTGCTGGGCGAGCCGTTCCAGCGCGAGACCGACCATCCCGACCGCACCCTCGACGATCTGGGTGCGCGCGGCGACCACCTGCGCGGCCTGCTGGCGAACCAGCATGGCCTGGGCGATCTCGGGCGCGTAGGCCAGGTGGGTGATCCTGGCCTCCAGGACCTCGATGCCCGCCATCTCGGTGCGTTCGCGCAACTCCACGGTGAGTTCCTCGGCGACCTCGGCGCCGTCGCGCAGGCTGGTGTGGTCGTTGTCGTGCGCGTCGTAGGGATGCGTGGTGGCCAGGTGACGCACGGCCGCCTCGGACTGGGTCTCGACGTACTCCTCGTAGTCGTCGACCGCGAACGCGGCCTTGAAGCTGTCCACCACCCGGTAGACCACCACGGCCGCGATCTCGACCGGGTTGCCGTCGGCGTCGTTGACCTTCAGCTTCTGGGTCTCGAAGTTGCGCACGCGCAGCGAGATGCTCTTGCGGTCGGTCAACGGAACCACCGAGAAGAAGCCCGGCTCGCTCACCGAACCGATGTAGCGGCCGAAGAATTGAACCACCTTGGCCTCGTTCGGGTTCACCACGGTGAGGCCGGTTGCGAGCAGCAGCAGCACGACCACGATGACCGTCGCGAGGACAGCACCGATCACGGCGGGCACGCTGTCGTTGCGTGCGCCAGCGCGAAACCCGAGCACAGCGCCACCGCCGAACAAGAGGGTGAGCACGAACCACCCCAACAGCACCACGAAGCCGTTGACGTGGAAAGCGGATCGAAACTGCATGACATCCTCCGAATATCAAAGTGATATCACAAAGATAGCAGCCGAAATCCCGTCGAGGCTTTGACACCCGGGTAGTCGAATGGCGGCACCGATGCTGCGGGCGCCGCCATCCCGCCGCGTTCGTCCACGGTCACAACAGGCGGGACAGAAATGCCTTGGTACGGTCCTGCCGCGGGTTGGTCAGCAGATCGCGCGGTGGGCCCGCTTCGACCACCACGCCGTCATCCATGAACACCAGCTGGTCGGCGACCTCGCGGGCGAATCCCATCTCGTGCGTGACCACGACCATCGTCATTCCCGATCGCGCGAGTTCGCGCATGACGGTGAGCACCTCGCCGACCAGCTCAGGGTCCAGCGCGGAGGTGGGCTCGTCGAAGAGCATCAGCTTCGGGTCCATGGCCAGCGCGCGGGCGATGGCCACGCGTTGTTGCTGGCCGCCGGACAGCTGCGCCGGATAGGCATTCGCCTTGTCCGCCAAGCCGACTCGGTCCAGCAATTCCCGCGCCCTGGTCGCCGCGTCCGCCTTGCGGATCTTCTTGACCTGGGTGGGCGCCTCGATCAGGTTCTCCAACACGGTCCGGTGTGGGAACAGGTTGAAGTGCTGGAACACCATGCCGATCTCGCGGCGCTGCCTGGCGGCGTCACGCGGATGCAGTTCGAAGAGCTTGCCGTTCTTCTCCCGGTATCCGACGATCTCGCCGTCGACATACAACCGGCCGGCGTTCACCTGTTCCAGGTGGTTGATGCAGCGTAGGAAAGTGGACTTGCCGGAGCCGGAAGGCCCGATCACACACAGCACTTCGCCGCGCCCCACCTCGAGCGAGATGCCCTTGAGCACCTGCAGCGCCCCGAAGTTCTTGCAGACCCGGTCCGCGACGATCATCGCGGGGCGTGTGGTGTTCTGCACATCGACGCTCATTTCGCCTTCACAATCTGCTGGGCATCGGCGAGCCGCTTGAGCTGCTTGGCGGTCAACTGCCGCGAGACGCCACGCGAGTAATAACGCTCCAGGTAGAACTGCCCGACCATCAGCACGCTGGTGATCGCCAGGTACCAGGTGGCGGTGACCAGCAGCAACGGAATGGGCTGGAAATTGACGCCGTAGATGTCGCGCGCCCGACCGTAGAGGTCGGTGGACAGCGGGATGGCGGTGACCAACGAGGTGGTCTTCAACATACCGATCAGCTCGTTGCCGGTCGGCGGAATGATTACGCGCATGGCTTGCGGCAACACGGTCCTGCGCATGGTTTGGCCCCAGGACATGCCGAGCGCGATGGACGCTTCACGCTGTCCCTCACCGACGGAATTGATTCCGGCGCGGACGATTTCGGCCATATAGGCGGCCTCGTTCAGGCCGAGTCCGATGACGGCGAAGGTGAACGCGGCCTGCAGTCCCTGCACATCCAACTGGAAGAACTGTGGGCCGAACGGAACACCGAGATCGATCTGGCGATACAGCGAGGGAAACAGTCCCCAGAACACCAACTGCACGAAAACCGGCGTGCCGCGGAAGATCCAGAGGTAGACCCAGGCCGAGGACCGCAGCACCGGGTTCGGCGAAAGGCGCATCACGGCGAGCACCGTGCCGAGCGCGACCGCAATGGCCATCGCGAGCACGGTCAACTCCAGCGTGACGATGGCACCGGCGGTGATCCGGCTGTCGAACAGGTATTTCCCGTAGGTATCCCAGCGGTAGGCCGGGTTCGTCGCCGCGCCGTAGCCGAACAGCCCGACCAGGACCAGGACGACCACCGCTGCTATCCAGCGGCCCGGTCTGCGCAACGGAACCGCTTTGATCGGCTCCGGCTCCCGCGTCGGCTCCGCCCCGACGGACCCGAGATCACCGGGCGCCCGCCGATTGTCGTTCGTCGGCATCGATCAGCTCACGGCGCCGTTGACAGCGGACCGCGTGATCGCGCCTTCCTGGACACCCCAGTTCTTCGTGATCTCGAGATATCGACCGTTGTCCATCAGGTGCTGGACTGCCTTCTGCAGCACCGGGGCCAGCGGAGCGCCTTTGGCGACCGCCCAGCCGTAGGGCGCGGAGTCGAACACCGGGCCCGCGTCCTCGATCTTGCCTTCGCTCTGCTTGATCGCGTACGCGGTCACCGGCGAGTCGGCCGACATCGCGTCGACCTGGCCGAGCATCAGTGCGTTGGTCGCGGCGCTCTGCTCGTCGAACGGTTTGATGTCGATGGCGGGCTTACCGTCCGCGACGCACTTGGCGCTCTTGGCCGGCACCTCGTCGGTGTGCTCGACAGTGGTGGCCTGGACGGCGACCTTCTTACCGCAGGCATTGTCCGGATCGATCGCCTTGCCCTTCTGCTGCGCCCACTGGACGCCCGCGTTGAAGTAGGTGGTGAAGTCGACCTGCTCTTCGCGTTCCTTCGAATCGGTGATCGATGACATTCCGACGTCGTAGGTGCCCGCCTGGATCGCCGGGATGATCTTCTCGAACGCCGACTCGACATAATCGGCTTCGACGCCGAGCACGGCGGCGACAGCGTCCATCAGGTCTACGTCGAACCCGACGATCCGTCCGCCGGCATCCTTGTACTCGTTGGGCTGGTAGGGGACGTTCACACCGACCACGAGTTTGCCGGACTGCTTGATCTTGTCGGGAAGCTGCGCAGCGATCTCGGCGACCTTGTCCACCTGCACCTTGGGGACCGCGGGCCCGGACTCCTCGCTGTTGGTCGTACAGCCCGTCAACACGAGTGCACCCGCAGCAAGCACGCCCAGCACACGTAGGGCGTGCCTGCCACGCAACGATCGATCAGACACAGTAGTCCTCCACATTTCCGACAGACGCAACCTGGGCTTTACCGGCCGTTGGCAATCTAGCCGACCCAGACACTTAGTGCTGGAGATTAACCGACCCACACATTTCGCGCTGGACCGGTAACGCAGATTTATCCGCTCCGTACCGTCACCGCAACTACCGGCGGTGCACCCTCGCACCAATCTGCTCGGTGAATTCGCTGGTAGAAGCCAGTCCACCGAGGTCGGCCGTGGCGATTCCCGCCTCGAAAGTCCCGGCGACGGCCTGCTCGATCCGCGCACTCGCCCGCAGCCACGATGGCTCCGCGTCACGGGTTGCCAGCCACCGCAAAAGCATCCCTGCCGACAGCTGCAACGCGACCGGGTTGGCGCGATTTCGGCCCGCCAGCGACGGCGCGGCGCCGTGCACGGCCTGCGCCATGGCCCTGGTCGCCGAGCAGTTGAGTGCGGCGGCGGAGCCGAGTGAACCACTCAGCTCGCCCGCCAGATCGGACAGGATGTCACCGAACAGGTTCTCGGTGACCAATACGTCGTAGTCGGCCGCGGCGCGCACCAGGTGCGCGGCTGCCGCGTCGACGTGCTCGTCATCGACCTCGATGTCGGGATATTCCGTGGCGATCTCGTAGCAGACGTCGCGGAACAGGCCCATGGTCATCGGCAGCACATTCGCCTTGTGGACGATGGTGACCCGCTTGCGCCGCGTCGCGGCCAGACGAAATGCCTGGTGCGCGATTCGCTCGGACGCTGCGCGGGACACCACCGCGACCGACATCGCGAGATCAGGGGTCGGCCGGAACTCCCCCGCCCCGGCATACATATTGCGGTCGGCGTAGAACCCTTCACTGTTCTCCCGCACGATCACCATATCGATATCGCGCGCGGTCGCGCGCACGCCGGCGAACGCCCGCGCCGGACGGATATTCGCGTAGAGATCGAATCGCTTGCGGATGGCGCCGCCGGGCGGGACCACCGCGCGATATTCGGGCGGATAGGAGGCGTTGTCGTGCGGGCCGAGAATCCAGGCGTCCACCTCGGCGAGCGCGTCCAGCGTCTGCTTCGGCAGCGGGTCGCCGAACTCGGCGATGGCCCGCAATCCCATCGACAGTGGCACCCATTCGACCGGCGGGGCCCCCACGGCGGACATCGCCTCGTCGACCACCTGCCGCGCGGCCCCGACCACCTCGGGGCCGATGCCGTCACCGTCGATCAGACCGAGCCGCAGCGGGCGTGCTGCTCGCCGACTGTCCGCGTCGCTCATCACCACATCCTCCCGCCGCGGCGCCCATCGCGCACGAATCGGCCCGCGGACACGCGGGATACGGCTACCTTCTGGAGACCATGGTGCAGTCGGTCGAACTACTCCTGGACGAGGCCGCCGACGCGGAGATCCGCCGGCAATGGCAGTTGCTCGCGGAGGCCGGCGTGCCGAGCCTCGCCGCGCAGACCGCTGCATCGAATCGCCCGCACATCACCGCCGCGGTGGCCAAACAGATCTGGCCGCGCATCGAGCGAGCGCTGGACGAGCAGTCCGTCGCGCCGATTCCGGTCCGGCTCGGCGGGTTGGTGGTGTTCGGCGCGCGTCACCCGATCCTGGTGCGGCTGGTGGTGCCGTCCGAAACGCTGCTTGCGCTGCACCGTCGGATCTTCCACGCGATCTCGCCCTGCCCGGGCATTCCGGCCAACGTCCATCCGGACGCGTGGACCCCGCATATCACGCTGGCCAGGCGAGTTCCCGCACACCAGATCGGCGAGGCGATCCACGCGGTCGCACGCGACCGCGATTTTCCGGCGACTGTGCTGGGTATCCGTCGGTGGGACGGCGATCAGCGGCGTGAGTGGCGGGTCGGCCGGGACCGTTATGGAAGATAACGAAACCAGCCCGCGTTACAGCTGGCATACCGAACACGAGAGGACGTCATGGCCACCCAGACGCTGACCCAGCAGAACTTCGATGACATCGTCACCGGAAACGACGTGGTACTCGTCGATTTCTGGGCCGAGTGGTGCGGTCCGTGCAAGAGCTTCGCGCCGACCTTCGAGGCATCCGCCGACAAGCACCCCGACGTGGTGCACGGAAAGGTCGACACCGAGTCCGAACAGGGTCTCGCGGCGGCGGCCAACATCCGCTCCATTCCGACCATCATGGCCTTCCGGGAGGGTGTGCTGGTGTTCGCACAGCCCGGCGCGCTGCCGCCCGCGGCACTCGAGGACCTCGTCACCCAGGTCAAGGCACTGGACATGGACGACGTACGTAAGCAGCTGGCGGAGCAACAGGCCGAGCAGGAGGCCGAGAAGTAACGTCTCGGCGGCGCGGTAACATACTGCGCCGCAACCGAACCCGACTCGGGCCCGGAACCGGATGCCGTACAACCGGCGTGCTCCGTTTCCGGGCCCGACTCATGTCCGCACTCGCACGCGTGGCGCGCCCGGTGTCACGAAACGCCGAGCAGGTTGACGCCCGCGATCATGGCGCGGACCGTCGATTCGGCGCCGTCATCGGCGAGCCCCGCACCCCAGCCGCGCCTGCCGTCGCATTCGCACTGCACGAAGGTGACGGTGCCGTCAGGGGTACGCCGCTGGTGGAACTGCAGAATCTCCACCGGGTAGCCCTCTTCGTAAAGGGCCGAGGTCATCGCCGCGACCGGACTACCTGCGGCGGTGACGGTCCGGAGGTGGTCGGCGAATTCCACCGTCGCGGTGAACTCGGCGGTGCGACTGCCCGCGGGCGACCAGTCGTCCAGTCGGATCGGGCCGTTGTGCTCGCAGTAGCGGCTGCGGAACTCCGCCGCCGTCAGGTCCGCGCTTTCGGCGCGCAGGCCCTTGGGCGCGATGGTATGGAACATGTCGGTATCAAGAGTGAGGATGGTCATCGAAAGTAGGTCTTCCCGAAGAATGTCGCGGCTCAGTTGACAGAGGGGACCAGCACTAACAAGTCGAACAGCCCGCAGCGAGGGAGCCAGCCCGGATCAGACCCCGCTACGGCGGGCTACTACGAGCGGTCGCCGCTGCGCCACTATCGCGGTAAGCGGAACTAACCCGCCGCGACCCTCAGGTCCGCCGGCGGTAGCCGGCGTAACCACGGTGGGCCCGATTAACGACGCCATCGACCCAGCGCGGTCGCGGTCTGCGACGTGGAGCGCTGCGCGGCGGTCGGCGGGTTTCGGCACGCGATCGAGGATAAGGACATCACGGCGCAATAGCAACCACATTCCACGCCCGATTTGTCTACCGGTGAGTATCAACCGCGCAGTTCAGGCCGCTACCGGCGCCGCCGACGCGGGTGCTCGTCGGCCCCGCACTCCCGGCGGATTCCGCGCCACCTGGCTCCGCCGCGTGGCGTGTCACCGGCGTCGCGTCGTTCACGTCGTCGCCGACCCCGTAGGGAATTACCGACATCCGATGTACTACAGAGGCTTTCGGGGGCTTTCGGGGGCTTTCGGGGGCTTTCGGTTTCACAGCCGCAAGCCGCTGCCTGTGTCCCGCGAAAAGTCCCGCTGAGACCTCCGACCAGTGCAGCGGGGCCAATCGCCTTGGGAGTTCCGAAGAGCCATCCGGTCAGGCCGCGAACTATCACCGGAAAGGCCTGAGCACAGCCGACCTAGGAGTTTGCGGATAGCGGCACCATTCTTCTGACGACCGCTTCTCTCGCGTAGTTATAAGCGTTTCTTCACTTGTGTGGGTAACTGCACACTTACCCAGAAGATAGCGATAACCAAATGTTTACTACACTCAACCGTCACACGCAGCCGGTGGCAGTGGACGATCTTGGAATCCACCCGCGGCGGCGCCGAGATCGCAGAGGAGTCGACGATGGACTCGATGATCCGCCGGGTCCTCGTGAGGCCGGCCCCTGCCGTCGCGTTCCGCCGGCCCGCTGCGCCGCTCGACGCTCCGGTCTGCGACCTCAGCGCTTCGCTGCCGATTCCCCGCGCCATACAGACGGTGGCCGCGGACGAAAACCGCACGACCTATCGCACAGCACGAACCCGTAAAGGCCAGCGGTGTCGGACGTCGCAGCCCAGTTCGTCGCACTAGCCGGTCGTTTGTCCGCGTACCTGCAGAGGTACGTTCAGGACGTCCGCGCCGAGGCGGGACACCTGATCGATTCCGGGTTACGGACAACGCCGCGGAAGTTGCTGGAGGTTGACGCGGCGGGCGCTGAGCAGGTCCGGCACGCCGCGCTGGGCAACAATGGGGCGGCCCGCGATATCGGAGCCGTGCCGCATCGGGATGCTGACACTGATGCGTTCGCACCAAAATTGCCAAGTGGGAAGCATCCGATTTTTCCCGATCGACAAAAAGTCGCGGATATTGTGCGCCGCGCTGGCGCACGCCGCGGCAATTTCGGCATCGGCCGAGCCGACCGAGCCGAAGCGGATGCCGCCGGCCTCGCCTGGGTTGGTGTCGATGCACGAACAATGCCGTATGGGGAAACCTATCGGTTGGTCAGCAAGGACGGGTTGTGGCAATATCGTCCGCCCCAGCAGAAGCCGTCCGGCCGAGGAGTGGAAGCCAATTACGAGTGGCGGCCCGATTCCGACAGACACTGGGAAAGCAATGCGCATTTGGCGATAGAGGAGCGGTGATGAAAGCCGAACTGAAAGGAATCTACAGCCCGGATACCGATCTCGCCGACAGCAGTGCCGAGCTCCCGACCGATACCCTGTTGGTGCAGTTGATGATCGGACCGGAGAACGCACCGGGAGAAGAGTCGTTCGATGTCCTCGTCTGCACGCCCGAGTGGAACGTGCGGACCAGCGACTCGCGCCGACCCGAGACGAACGAACACACATTGGTTCTCGACCGTATTGATATTGCTTTGGTTCGCCGATACGTCAATGACTTCCTTCGGGACCTCGAACGCCCCACCTGGCAAGAGTTGGCCACGGAAATCAGCCGTGTCGGTAAATGGGAATTCCAGGATTACCGTCGTTATTCAGAGGAGACCGAGTAGGCGCCGACCGGGTGGATGGCGGCCATCGGAGTAAGACTGTACAGAGCAGTGGGATCCGGGGACAGTCGCCCGGATCCCACTGTCGCAATGTGACGTTCGGTCGATCAGCTGGTGACCACTTCGTTCAACGTGCCCGTGGCGACATCGAAGACGAAGCCGCGGATCGAGTCCTTGTGCGGCACGAATGGGCTGGCGACGATGCGCGCGATCGACTGGCGCACATCGGTATCCAGATCCGAGAACGCCTCAGCCGACCATTCCGGCTTGATCCCGGTCTCCTGGTAGATGGTCGCGGTGAAGTCGTCGTCGGTGAAGGTCAGCATGCCGCAGTCGGTGTGATGGATCAGAATGATCTCCCTGGTACCGAGCAGCCGCTGACTGATGGCCAGTGAGCGGATCTCGTCAGCGGTGATCACTCCGCCCGCATTCCGGATGACGTGCGCCTCGCCCTCGCCGAGACCGAGCGCGCCGTAGACGTTGAGCCGTGCGTCCATACACGCGACGACGGCGACACCTTTCGAGGGCGGCAGCGGTAACGGGCCCTGGAAGGTACTCGCATATGCCACGTTGTTCTGCAGGTACTCATCGGTGACGGTCATGGGTGATCCCCTACGCTCGGTATGCGTGCATCCCTTGTTGTCGTGTGCCTGACAGTAGGGTGCCGAGCGTAGCGGGACACGGCTTCCGTTCACCGTGATTCGTTTACTGGTGTGGCGTGTTGTGCGGGTGTTCGATCGACGGCAGGCGGACCGGCGGCCGCCCCGAAGCCGGCCTGCCTGTCGTCGTTCGGCGTGTTCAGTGCGCTGCCGCGTCCCAGCTGCGGCCCACGCCGACGGAAACCTCGAGCGGCACCGACAAACTGATCGCCGACGACATCTGCTCGCGCGCCAGCGTCTCCAGCGTGTCTCGCTCCCCGTCGGCGACCTCGAACAACAACTCGTCATGGATCTGCAACAGCATCCTGGACCGCAGATCGGTCGCCTGGATCGCGTTGTGCACGTTGATCATCGCGACCTTGATGATGTCGGCCGCGGTGCCCTGGATCGGCGCGTTGAGCGCCATTCGCTCGGCCGCCTCGCGGCGCTGCCGGTTGCTGGAGTCCAGATCCGGCAGATAACGGCGACGGCCGAACAACGTCTCGGTATAGCCGACCTTGCGTGCCTGCTCGACCACCTCGTACAAGTAGTCGCGGATCCGTCCGAAGCGGGCGAAATAGACCTCCATCTGCTCTTTTGCCTCGGCGGTGCTGATCTTCAGCTGTGCGGAGAGGCCGTAGGAGCTCAGGCCGTAGGCAAGGCCGTAGGACATCGCCTTGATCCGGCGGCGCACCTCGGGGGTCACCTCGCTGATCGGGATGTCGAACGCCTTCGACGCGACGAAGCTGTGCAGGTCCTCGCCCGAATTGAACGCCTCGATCAGGCCCTCGTCACCCGACAGGTGCGCCATGATGCGCATCTCGATCTGGCTGTAGTCGGCGGTCATCAGCGACTGGTAGCCGGAGCCGACCACGAAGGTGTCGCGGATCTGCCTGCCGGTGTCGGTGCGGATCGGAATGTTCTGCAAATTCGGCTCGGTGGACGACAGCCGGCCGGTGGCGGCGATCGTCTGGTTGAACGTGGTGTGGATACGGCCGTCGTCGGCCACACACTTGAGTAGGCCGTCGACGGTGACCTTCAGCCGGGTGGCGTCGCGGTGCGCGAGCAAATGTTCCAGGAAGGGGTGCTCGGTTTTCTCGAACAGCGACTCCAGCGCGTCCGCGTCGGTGGTGTACCCGGTCTTGGTGCGCTTGGTCTTCGGCATGTCCAGCTCGTCGAACAACACCACCTGCAACTGCTTGGGCGAGCCGAGGTTGATCTGCTTGCCGATCACCGCATAGGCCGCGTCGGCCGCCGCGTTGACCCGATCGGCGAACCGGCGCTGCAACGTCTGGAGTTGGTCGGTGTCCACCGCGATGCCCGCGTCCTCCAGTGTGGACAGCACACCGAGCAGCGGCAGTTCCATCTCGGCGAGCAGCGGGGTGGATTCGATCGCGCGCAGTTCCGCGTCGAGCGCGTCGGCGAGATCGGCGACGGCGCGGGCACGCAGCATCTGTGACCGCGCCAGCTCCGCATCGACGGTGTCCTCGTCGTCGAGCAGCGACAACTGCGGAGTCTCATCGGTTTCGGCGCGCAGCTCCCGATGCAGATAGCGCAGCGAAAGATCGTCGAGGTTGAAGGTGCGCTGTCCGGGCCGTACCAGGTAGGCGGCCAACGCCGTGTCGGTACTCATCCCGCCGAGGGTCCAGCCGCGCCCGCGCAGCGCGTGCACGGCGGCCTTGGCTTCGTGCAGTGCCTTCGGCACGGCCGGGTCGGCCAACCAAGCGCCCAGCGCGGTCTCGTCCTCGGGGGTGAGCACGGTGACATCGATGTAGCCGCTCTCGCCATCCCCCGCCGCGATCGCCAGCGCCCGCACGTCGCCGTGCGCCGGGGCGCCCGTACCGACGACCGAGAGGCCATGGCGCACACCGGCTTTCGCGTGCTCGGCGAGCCAGTCCGCGACCGCGCCGATCTCCAGCGCACCGCCGCTGATCTCGAAGCCCGCCTCGGCTTCGGGCTCCGGCGGAGCCAGCGTTTCGAACAGACGATCACGCAGCACGCGGAACTCGAGATCGTCGAACAGCTGATGGATCTTGTCTCGATCCCATGGCGCCTGCGCCAGCTGGTCGGGGGTGTAGGGCAGCGCCACGTCACGCACCATCTCGGTGAGCTGCCGGTTGAGCACCACGCTGCTCAGATTGGCCCGCAGCGCGTCACCGACCTTGCCCTTGACCTCGTCGACCTTGTCGACCAGGGTGTTCAAGTCGCCGTATTCGCGGATCCACTTGGCGGCGGTCTTCTCGCCCACGCCGGGAATGCCGGGCAGGTTGTCGCTCGGGTCGCCGCGCAGTGCCGCATAGTCCGGATACTGACTCGGGGTGAGGCCGTACTTGGCCAATACCTCCTCCGGGGTGAACCTGGTCAGGTCGGAAACGCCTTTGCGCGGGTACAGCACGGTGACACTGTCGTTCACCAGCTGGATGGAGTCCCGATCACCGGTGACGATCAGCACGCGAAAACCCTCGGCCACCGCTCGGGTGGTGAGCGTGGCGATGATGTCGTCGGCCTCGAAGCCGTCGATCGACATCACCGGAATGCCCAGTGCGCCGAGCACGTCCTTGGTGAGCTCGACCTGCCCGCGGAACTCGTCCGGCGTAGCACTGCGATTGGCCTTGTACTCCGGGTACGCCTCGGTGCGGAAGGTCTGGCGGGACACGTCGAACGCCGCGGCGACATGTGTCGGCTTCTCATCGCGCAGCAGGTTGATCAGCATCGCGGTGAAGCCGTACACCGCGTTCGTGGTCTGCCCGGTGACCGTTTTGAAGTTCTCCGCAGGTAGCGCGAAGAACGCGCGGTAGGCGATCGAATGCCCATCCAGCAACAGCAGCGTCGGCCGATCTCCCGACGCGGGATCGCTGGAGCCGGGTACGGTGGCGGGACGCGGGGAGGTCGTGGATGAACTCACGCCCCAGAGTCTAGGGACCGGCACCGACACGGTGATACGCCACACCCGCCCACGCCCGCAGCGCTGACGCGTCCGTGTCCTGGCGCGCCGCGGACGATCAGCGCGCCACCGCGCTCACAGCGTCGCGACCAACTCGCGCAGAACCGGCAGACTGACCGAACCCGAACCGAGCACCACGTCGTGGAAGGCCTTGATGTCGAAGTCCGCACCGAGTCGCTCGGTCGCCGCCACCCGCTGACGCCGGATCTCCAGCTGGCCGACCTTGTAGCCGACCGCCTGCCCCGGCATGGCGATGTAGCGGTCCACCTCGACGGTGATCTCGGCCAGCCCGACCGGCGCGTTGGCCACCATGAAGTCCACCGCCTGCTGTCTGCTCCAGCCCTTCGCGTGCAACCCGGTATCCACCACCAGACGGCAGCTGCGCCAGGAGTCACCCGCCAACATGCCGAGGCGGCCGAGATCGTCCTCGTACAAACCCATCTCGTCGGCCAGCCGCTCGGTGTAGAGCGCCCAGCCTTCGACGAACGCGGTGTTGGCGAAGGACTGCCGCTGGAAGCGAGGGAGGTGGTCGAGTTCGTTGGCGATGGCGAACTGAAGGTGGTGACCGGGAATCGCCTCGTGATAGGCCACCGACACGGTCTCGAAGCGCCCGCGACCGGTGGGATGGTGCTGGTTGACGAAGTAGGCGCCCGGCCGCGACCCGTCGGCGGCGGGCGAGAAGTAGTACGCCGCAGGCGCATCCGCGGCGAGGAACTCCGGGACCGGCAGGATGTCGCAGGATTGCTTCGGCAGCCGTCCGAACCAGTTTCCCATCTCGGCCTCGGCCAGTGACAGCGCCCGGCGCGCGTCGAACATGATCTGCTCGGCGTCGTCGTAGCGCAATGCGGGATCGTCGCGCAGCCGGCTGAACACCTCGGCGAGGTCCTCGGTGCCGAAAAGCCGTGCGCCCACCGTGGCGTACTCCTCGCGCAGCTTCGCCAGCTCGCTGAGGCCGAGTTCGTGGATCTCCTCGGCGCCGAGATCGGACAGCGTTGTGTGATGGCGCAGCAGCCGTCCGTAGATGTCCTCGCCATCGTCGCCCAGCCAACACAGGCCGGGCTTGTCGTCGGGCCGGCTCACCGGCAACAGTTCGTCGTGCAGCGCATCCCGATAGCGCTGGAACGCCGGCCGGATGACATCCCGTGCCACTTCGGCCAATTCGGCGCGCCAGGCCGGCTCACCATCCCAGCCGTCGGGTCCGGCGAAGGTGACGAACGGGTCGGCGGTGTGGTCGGAGGCCAGGTAGCCGTCGAGCTGATTGAGCGAGCGCTCGATGGTGATCCGCGCGGGCGGACGTCCCGCGGCCAGACCCGACCGGAACCGCTCCACGGCCTGGCCGAGCATGTCGCCGAATTGCCGATAACGTCGCACCAGCGCCAGCGCATTCTCCGCCTGCGGCGCGTTGATCTGCGGCGCCACCATCAGCACCGCGGAGTGCACACCGTTCATCTGGTCGGAGGCCATTTCCACCGGCCGCCATTCCAGGTGCTCGATGGCGCCGCTCAACTCGGTGCGCAGCAGGCTACGGGTGATGCGGTCGGTCGGGTTCAGCCGATCGGCGCCGAGCGCGTCGACCGCGCGCAGCAGATCGCGCCAGGTCGACAACAGCCGCTGCTCGGCGTCGACGGACAGATCCTCGATCCGGTCGTCGAATCGGCGGTCGCCGAGCAGCGTCGCGTCGCTCGGCGCCGCCGCAAGCACGCTGTCCCAGTACCGCTCGGCCAGGCTCGTCAGCTCGTCGTGACCATTCATGATCACGATCATGCCTCGAGCCCGGCCGAGCGGCACCGCCGTCGTCGGCCCTATCCCACCCCGAGATAGGCCGACTTCACCGCGGGATCGGTGAGCAGTTCGCCGCCACCACCGGTCTTGGTGACCTCGCCGGTCTCCATGATGTAGGCGCGGTGGCTGCGGGCGAGTGCCTGCTGGGCGTTCTGCTCGACCAGTAGGACGGTGGTGCCCTGCTGATTGATCTCGCTGATGATCCGGAAGATCTGCTGGATCACCATGGGCGCCAAACCCATCGACGGCTCGTCGAGCAGCAGCAGCCGCGGCTGGGCCATCAGCGCGCGACCGATGGCCAGCATCTGCTGCTCGCCTCCGGAGAGCGTGCCACCGACCTGTTTGCGTCGCTCCAGCAGCCGGGGGAACAACTCGAACACCCACTCCAGCGTCCGGTCGTACTCCGCCTTCTGCTTGAAGCCCCTTCCGTAGCACCCCATATCGAGGTTCTCCTGGACCGTCATGCCGGGGAAGACCCCGCGACCCTCCGGCGCCTGGATCAATCCGTGGGTCACCCGTTCGTGCGCTTTCATCTGGGTGATGTCGCGGCCCTCGAACAGGATTCGCCCGCGGGTCAGCGGCAGCAGACCGGACATCGCACGCATGGTCGTGGTCTTGCCCGCGCCGTTGGCACCGAGCAGCGTCACCAGTTCACCCTCCGCCACCCGCAGCGAGATCCCGTGCAGCGCCTGGATTCTGCCGTAGTTGACGACCATGTCCTCGACCTCGAGCAGCGCGTCGGCCGAACCGGCAGCGCGCCGGCCCGGTGTGCGGAGGCGATCGGCCCGCGAGCGTGGCTGCGCCGCCGTCGGCCGAGCGGAGGCACTCCGCTGCGACCGGTGCTCGGCAGAACCGGACTCCGCGTCGTCCTCGGCCGGCTCGCTCGCGGTCGAATCCCCGGCGGATCCGATCACGTCGCTATCCGGCACACCGAGGTAAGCCGCGATCACGGCCGGGTCGTCGCGGATGTCCGCGGGCAACCCGTCGGCGATCTTTCGGCCGAACTCCAGCACCACGATCCGATCGGTCACGCCCATGACCAACCGCATGTCGTGCTCGATCAGCAGCACGGTGAACCCGTCGTCCCGAATCTTGCGGATCAGATCCATGAGCGCGGATTTCTCGCTCGGATTGAACCCCGCCGCAGGCTCGTCCAGGCACAGCAGCTTCGGCTCGGTGGCCAGTGCACGAGCGATCTCCAGCCTGCGCTGGTCGCCGTAGGACAGATTGCGCGCCTTCTCCACCGCCCGCGGCGCGATACCGACGAACTCCAGCAACGCCATGCCCCGCTCGATCGCGTCGCGTTCCTCGCGGCGATGCCGCGGAGTGCGCAACACCGCGCCGGGCACCGACGTCTTGTGTCTGGCGTCGGTGCCGACCACAACGTTCTCCAGCGCCGTCATCTCGCCGAAGAGCCGCACATTCTGGAACGTGCGCGCGATCCCGAGCCGGGTGATCGCGTTGCGCTTGGTCTTGGTCAGCGGCTTCCCGTCGAAATACACCAGGCCCGCCGCCGGCTGGTAGACCCCGGTGATGGCGTTGAAGCAGGTGGTCTTTCCCGCGCCGTTGGGACCGATCAAGCCGAGGATCTCGCCGCGGCGGATCTCGAAACTCACATCGTCCAGTGCGGTGAGGCCGCCGAACTGCACGGTGAGGCCGTCGGTGCGCAGCAGCGGAGAGCCCACGGCAGTGTCGATCTCCCGATGCGGTGCGACGACATCCGCGACCGTCTCGGCATCGGCGAGATCGGGGACCACCGCGGTCAGGTCGACCGTGCCCGCGCTGCGCACCTCCGGCTCGGGCGCGTAACCCGCCGCCATGTCCTCGTTGTCGAAAAGCGCGTCGCCCGCGCCCGGCCCGGTCATCGTCCCGCTCCGATCGGCTCGCTCACGGCCGGTCTGCGGACCGCCTGATATACCTGCCTGCCATAGGTAAGCAGCTTCTGCCGCACCGGGAACAGACCCTGCGGACGCAGAATCATCATCACCACCAACGCGATACCGAAGTACAGATACTTGAGGTCGCCCAGCGTCTGCGCGCCGCCCTTGCGGAACAGCAGCACGCTACCGAGCAGCAGCAACGCCAGCACACCGGTGACCACCATGCCGGTGATCACCCCGCGTCGCGGCCACCCGACGAGCCGATCACCACGCAGCTTCCATCCGACGAACAGCACGACGAACAGCGCGACATCGAGCACCAGTAGCAGATATCCGGTCGACTCGTTGCTCACCAGGTTCACCGACTGCAGCCGCGCGGGCAGATAGGCGACCACGAACGCGCCGAAAATCACCCCGAGTTTGTTGCCCTGGCCGCCGATGACCACCGCGCACAGGAACAACATCGAGTTGATGATGTTGAAGCCGGTCGGGTTGATGAACTGCACCTGTCCCGCGTAGATCGCGCCGGACATGCCACCGACCGCGGCGCCGATCATGAAGGCCCACAGCTTGAACTTGAACGTCGGCACCCCCATGATCTCCGCCGCGTCCTCGTCCTCGCGGATGGCGACCCACGCGCGGCCGACCCGGCTGCGTTCCAGGTTGCCGACCAGCACCAGCACGATGATCACGAGCACCATGCCGAACCAGAACCAGTACGTGCCGTAACTGGCGCGCTCCAGAATGTTCGCGCTGTCGGAGTTCCCGCTGTTGCCGCCGGAGAACACGCCGTCCGGCCTGCTCTCGGACGCGCCGATGTGCGGATAGGCCACCCCGGACAGGCCGAGGCTGCCGTTGGTGACCTCGGTGAGGTTCTCGGCGAGCAGTCGGACGATCTCACCGAAGCCGAGCGTCACGATCGCCAGATAGTCCCCGCGCAGCCGTAGCGTCGGCGAACCTAGGACCAGGCCGGAAACCGCGGTCACCACTACCGCGATCGGCAGGCACGCCAGCCAGGCCCACTTCGAATCCAGCCAACCGCCGTCGGTCTGGTTCCACGGACTGTTGGGGCTGGTGAGCAAGCCGACGGTGTAGGCGCCGACCGCGTAGAAGCCGACGTAGCCGAGGTCGAGCAGACCTGCCTGCCCGACCACCACATTGAGACCGATGGCCAGCAGCGCGTACATCGCCACCTGCGCCATCACCAGGCCGAAGTTGTAGGACGGGGTGTTCAACAGCGGAGGGGGGAACACCGGCAACAGCGCCAGCAGCAGCAGGAACGGGACGCCGACACCCCACTGCGCGGGCCTGCTCAGGCCCTCCCACCAGGTGCGCAGCGCGTCACCGAGGCCGCGGCGCGCGGTTTCCGGCGCGGACGCCGTCGTAGTCGTTGCGGTCATGCGCGTGCCCTTCCGAGACTTTCGCCGAGGATGCCGGTCGGGCGAACCATCAGCACCAGGACGAGCACCGCGAACGCGACCACGTCACGCCACTCGGTGCCGAACAGGATCTGGCCGTACTGCTCGACGACGCCGAGTATCAAGCCACCCAGCAGCGCGCCCCGCAGGTTGCCGATTCCGCCGAGCACCGCGGCGCTGAACGCCTTGATGCCGAGAATGAACCCGCCGGAGTAGATGATCCCGTTCGGGATCTTGAGCGTGTACAGCATCGCCGCCGCGCCCGCGAGCACGCCGCCGATCAAAAAGGTCAGCATGATGACCCGCTCCCGCGACACGCCCATCAGCGTCGCGGTGTCGGGGTCCTGGGCGACCGCACGGATGCCACGACCGAACTTGGTCCGGTTGATCAGGATCTCGGTGACGATCGCCAGCACCACCGCGGCGATCACGATGAGAAGCATGATGTTGGTGACGTCCGCGCCGCCGAAGCTGAACTGCACGGTGGGCTCGACCAGTCGAATCGCTTGCTGTGCATTGGTGCCGCCGAGATCGGGGCGGATCTTCGGCAAGACGAAGTGCAGCAGCTCCTGCAGCACGAACGACATGCCGATCGCGGTGATCAGAAAGCTCAGCGGTTTGGCGCCGCGTCTGCGCAACGGGCGATAGGCCACCCGTTCCAATCCGACGGCCGCGCCACCCGATACCAGCATGCCCACGACCATTGCCAACCCGAGATAGACGACGGTCAACACGACGCCCTGGGTGTAGACATCTGGGCTCGCGACGAATCCGAAGATCATCAAGCCGATCAGTTGCCCGAACAAGCCGAGCATGAATATCTCCGAATGGGCGAAATTGATCAACCGCAATACGCCGTAGACCAAGGTATAACCCACGGCGACCAAGGCATAGATCGCGCCATAGGTCGCTCCGTCGACGGTCAGTCGCCAGAAACTATCGATCAACCCGTGATAGTTGAAGTCGATCGAGCCGCCGGCGAGTTGTATCACGCCGGCCGATGCCATTGTTTTCATTTTGTTCAGCCCTCATCCGATCGCCCACCGGACCACAGCACGTACCGGGATGCACTCCGGTACGTGCTGTGGTCCGGGAATCCGGGCTACTTGACCTCGTACACCCAGATCAGCGCGTTCGACAGTTCGCCGTTGGGGTCCCACTTGTACTGACGCGCGAGGCCGGCACCTTCATACGTCCGCACATATTCGAGCAGGTCGGGGCGGGTCGCCTTGCCGCTGTCGATGCCCTTGGCCAGTACCGTGGCCAGGTCGTATGCCTCGACCGAGTAGACGCCCGGCGCCTGGCCGTAGAGCGCCTGGTACTCCTTGGCGAACTTCTCCGGCGCCGGACCACACGGGCACGACAACTTGGCGCCCTTGGCAGCGCTACCGGCCTGAGCGACGAACTGAGGGTCGTTGGTGCCGTCGGCGGAGACGAAGACCGCCTTCACACCGCCGGACTTCAACTGCTGGGCGAGTGGAGCTGCCTCGGAGTAGTACCCGGAGTAGAAGATGGCGTCCGGATTCGCGCCGGCCACCTTGGTGACCGTCGCGGAGAAGTCCTTGTCACCTTTCTTGATGCTGGCGGCGCACGCCGGATCGGCGGCCGCGCCCAGCCCCTCGGTGATCGACTTCGCCAAGCCGGTGCCGTAATCGGTGTTGTCCTGGATGACGCAGACCTTCTTGTAACCTGCCGTGTTGACCAGGTACTTCGCCACCGACGGGCCCTGCACGTCGTCATTGGCCAGACCGCGGAAGAAGCTGGTCCAGCCGTTCTGGGTCAGCGTCGCATTGGTTGCCGACGAGGTCACCGACACCAGGCCCGCGTCGCTGAGGATCTTGCCGGTCGCCTTCGTCTCCCCGGAAAATGCGGGGCCGACCAGGCCGATGATCGACTTGTCGTTCACGATCTGCGGAATCACCTGGGTGGCCTTCTGCGGGTCGCCCTCGGTGTCGAACTGCCTGAGCTCGATCTTGCAGCCGGGGTTCGCCTTGTTGTGCTGGTCCAGCGCGAGCTTGACACCATTCACGATGTTGATGCCCAGTGCCGCGTCCGGGCCGGTCAGTGCACCCGCCATGGCGATGGCGGAGCCAGGGGCGCAGGCCGCCTTGCCATCCCCGGCGGGATCGGCCGCCTTGGCCGAATCGGTCTTCGGCACCTCCTTGCCCTGCTGATCGACCTGCAAGACCGGCTGGATGGACAGACCACCCGCGCCGCTGGTGCCCGAAGACTCCGAACCGCTGCTCGTGGATTTGTCACTACAACCTGTCAGCACCAGTGCGGCGGCAGCGCCGACGACCAGAAAACCTCGCATCGTACGACTCCGGCATGTCGAACTACGCACGTTTCACCTCTACGTTCTGTGCTCCCCCGGGATCACCGAGGAGGCCGACCACTGTCAGCCCGGTCAGAACATAGCGTTGGTGCGTTATTTCCGCATCACATCGGGATCATGCCTGTGACTTCACCGCGAATTCTTCTTTAAGTTCATGTTTCGTGGATGTTAAATCCGGGTCGGCCGAAGCCGATGTCACTGCGGAGCCAAGTTCTCCAACACGACCTCCGCGACCGCCTTCATCGTGGTCCGCCGATCCATTGCCGTGCGCTGAATCCACTTGAAAGCCTGTGGCTCCGTCAAACCTTGCGTCTGCATCAGAACACCTTTGGCGCGCTCCACCAGTTTGCGCGTCTCCAGACGCTCGGCAAGATTCGCCACCTCGCTTTCCAACGCGGTGATCTCATGGAATCGGCTCGCCGCCAATTCGATGGCGGGCACCAGATCCGACTTCGTGAACGGTTTCACCAAATAGGCCATCGCGCCCGCGTCACGCGCCCGCTCCACCAGATCGCGCTGACTGAACGCGGTCAAAATAACTACCGGCGCAACACGTTTCGACGCTATCTCCGCCGCCGCATCGATACCGTCCCGGCGCGGCATCTTCACGTCCATGATGACCAGATCCGGCCGGTGCTCCACCGCGAGATCGACCGCCTGCTGGCCATCGCCCGCCTCGCCGACCACCTGATAACCCTCTTCGGTCAGCATCTCGACCAGATCCATGCGGATGAGCGCCTCGTCCTCGGCGACGACGACCCGCTTCGTCCCGGCGTCTCGCTTCGTGCCGGCGCCCCCGGCTGCTGTGCTCATAGATAGACCCCTCTGGTTTCGATGCCTGTCCCGACCCACTGTAAGGCGGCGGCGATGCCAGCGCGGCCAACCGTCCGGGGCTGTCGAGTGATGTAAAGAGTACCTTTCACTCGGGCCTGGACCGCATATACCCTGCGCTCACACCGCGAAGAACAGCACATTCGCTTCCGACCCGCAGTACCCGCTATAGTTTCCAACCGGTGCGCCGAGTTGGCGGAACTGGCAGACGCGACGGTCTCAAAAACCGTTGTCCGAAAGGACGTGTGGGTTCGAGTCCCACACTCGGCACCAAGGTGAAACGCAGTGTGAGTGCCACTCCGCTCACCCAGTCACACAGTCCGCAGCTGCGCGACAGCTCTCGCATCCTGGTGTCGGCCACGGTGTCGAGATCGCCCGGGAAGAGATGTCTGTAGCGGTCCCAGGTCAGGTCGCGTTCTTGTGTCCGAGCATCCGCTGAATGACCTCGATGTTCAGGCCCGCGCAGATCGCCAGCGACGCGGCAGTGTGTGCGCAGTCCATGCGGTGCCGGCCGGTCCGACCTCATTCGCCGCCAGACCGAACCAACCCACCGGAACTCAGTCGGGTGAGTTGGCCTCCCATGTGACTCGGAGTCGACACTGGCTGTGCGCAAGGCGATGGCCGCACCGAACCTGAGTCCGGTGGAGCCCAGCGTGAACATGAACGACAGGAACGGACCAGCAGCCATAACCAGCCGCGTGACCTCCGGGTGTGAGATAGCGCCGCTCCCCCGGCAACATCGACGGCAGATCGATATCTTCGACCGGAATGCACCCGAAGCCGCTCGGCCTCGATTGCGAACTTCAGAGCTCGGCTGAGTACCCGATAGGCAGCGGTCTGCGGATAGAAGCGATCTCGCCGCGTCCGACGTCACTCCGGCGGCGCGAAGAACTCGAGGGCGATGCCGTCCGGGTCGCGGAAGCTCAGTGCCGAGCCGTAGCGCGCGTCCACGATGCCATCATGCTCGATGCCCAGCTCATCGAGCCGTGTGACCCACCTGCCCAAATCGGCGCGGTTCGCACAGCCGAAACCGACATGGTCGAGGCCGACGCGTAACTCGCTGAAATCGGCGATTTTCGACGCGGCGTTCCCCGTACCCTGCCGACAATGCCGTAAGCGGACCTCTATCCTGGCCGACATAGCCACCATCTTCGTCCGGATCGAATCAACCCTAGCGCTCCGCCGTGGATAGCCGACGAATTCTTCCGATAACCTGCTACCTCACCTCGACATACCCTGATCACGCGCGGGTGAATCCGGTTACCTGAGCGCCATTGCTGAATTTCGAGCGTCGGGCGACGTAGAACCGGCGACGATCGGCGAGAATATCCATTCGGCGTATCCGGCTGTCGCGTCCGGCTGAATACGATTTCGCGTGGCCATCGAGTTCGGAGTCGGCCAGGCCTGACCGAACGGCACTCGCGGAGCTGCCGTGTCGGGCCGGCCAGGCTCGACCCAGGTGCTTGCGCGCGGGATTCCTCGGTCCGGAGGGCCGATTCGAACGAAAGTTACTTCTATCGAACCAATTCGGCCGCAGGATCGTTGTTCTGCGTAGAGTGGGCGGTAGATGCGCGTTCAGCGGAGGTTTGCGATGCGGGTGAACCGGACTACCGTCGATCTGTCCGACTATCCGGACCTGGTTGTCATCTATCTGGGAATGCGCGTCAGACGACCCCGAGGTGTACTGCGGCTGCTGGGACTCGGGCCGAAACTCTATCGCTCGCACCAGGATCGGCCGGATGGGCTGCTCCTGCACGAAGACATCATCTGGGCGTTGCTCCCACCGCACTGGGGTGCGCGACAGTATTGGCGCGACCTCGACAGCCTCGAGGCATGGACCCGCACCGCACCGCACCGGGACTGGTGGCAACGGTTCCTGCACGACTCCGGCGGCACCGGGTTCTGGCACGAGGCATACTTCGCGCGCGGCGGAATCGACGCCATGTACGACGACATGGACGCCTCGACCGGGCTCGCGAGGTTCGCGCCCGTAATCGGCTCCCGCGGACGGATGTTCTCCACCCGGGGACGCGTCGAGAACAAACCGGCCACCATCGCACCCGTGGTAACCGAATCCGCGTTGTACGGCATCGAATCCGAGTCGGAGCCCACCCAGGCGGAATAGTACGAATTCGCCATCTGGGCGTTCGGACAGCGACGTCGCGCAGTGACGGACGTCGCAGGCCGCGGCCCGAAATCAGTACGTCTAGTGTACGGCGGGCAACCAGCAGATGAATATGTATTCCCACTACTGGGATCAGGCGCTTCAAGGGGTTCTGGTATGTTCCGCGCCGTTTATCGTGTCCGGTATGCACGTCCTGTTCGTCTGCAACGGCAACGTCTGCCGTTCGGTGATCGCCGAGCGTCTCACGCGCGCCCTCGCGGTCGAACACGGCCTGCCCCACCTCACCGCTGAGAGCGCGGGCACCCGCGCGCTGGTGGGCTTCCCGGTCGAGCCGCTCGCCGCGCAGGCCATCATCGGGCTCGGCGCCGACCCTGGCGATTTCCGAGCCCGCCGCCTGACGCCCGCGATGATCGACGATGCCGACCTGATCCTCGCGATGACCGAGAAAATCCGCGACCAGATAGTCGGCCTGGGCTTCGGTGCGCAGCGGCGCACCTTCACGCTGGTGGAAGCGCACCGGATCGCACACGTCACCGGCGCCCGGACGGTCGGCGAACTACACCGGGCGCGCAATAATCTGACGCTGGTCGGGCGGGAGAATATCGCTGACCCCGTCGGATTGTCGGCCCCAGCGTTCTGCGAGGTCGGTGACCGCATCGCCGGGGCGCTCATCCCGCTGCTCCTGGCGCTCGCCCCCCAGGAGCAGCCGCGAACGCACGAGGACGACCGGGCCGGGTTGGCGCTCCGCCCCGACGCGGGGCCCGCGCCACTGGCAGTCTTCCTTGCCGCGCAGCGCACACACTGACCCGCTTCGACGTTATCGAATTCATCGGGTGCAGCCCATATCACCACGAGATTGTGTTTAATTCGGGCCCGAAAGGTTTACACTCCCCGCGGACAGCAACTTCCACCGTTGATGCTTCGACACACGACAGGAATCAGACATGCCGAAACGAATTTCGGATGTTTCGCTCCATGTTTATGTGCCACCGGAGTCCCTGGAACGCGTCGTCGAGACCGTGCGCGAGGTGGTGGACGAACACCTCGCCGACCGCGACGTGTTCGCCTGGCGCTTCACCCTGCCGGTCGACACCGACGACCCGACGCATATCGCCCTCGAAACCCGCTGGCGCACAGACCATCTCGGCCCGGAGCCACAGAACCGGGTCACCTACGAGATTGCGCTCAGCCTGGTCGGTGCACCGGATCAGTTGACCGACAACGACGTCGCCACCCTGGAACGGCAACTACTGCACGGGATCTACGCCGTCGCACAGACCGAGCCGGGCCAGGAAATCCCGGTCTCGATCCGTGCCTCGCAACGCACCGACGTCGACATCGACATCGATCTCGAACTGCTGTAGCGACTCCCCGCTCCCCCGATTTCCGCTAGCGCGACGGGAAGTGGCGGATCAGTCCCTCCTGCACCGTGGTAGCGAGCAGTTCGCCACAGCGGGAGTAGAACCGTCCGGTCGCCAACCCGCGGGAACCCGCCGCCACCGGGGACTCGGTGGCATACAGCACCCACTCGTCGAAGCGGAAAGGACGGTGGAACCAGATCGAGTGATTGACCGTCGCCGCCACGATCCGATCCAGCCCCCACGACAGTCCGTGCGTGGTGATGATCGAGTCCAGCACTGTGGTGTCGGAGGAATAGCCGAGCGTCGCCACGTGAATCAGCGGATCGTCGGGCAGTCTGCCATCCGCGCGCATCCATACCCGATTGTGGTTGAGCCGCTCCCCCGTCCCCTTCAGGATCCAGGCCGGGTCGTTGGTGTAGCGCATGTCGATCGGGTGCGGCGCCTTGATGAACATCTCCAGCTTGTCCTCCAAGCCTTCGAAGCTCTCCTCCACCCGCAGCAGCGACTCCGGATCGGGCACCTCGGGCCGCGCGTGCGCGTGCTCCAGTCCCTTACCCCAGTCCTGGAACGCGGCGAGCATCACGAACAGCTCCTGGCCGTCCTGGCTGGCGGTCACCGTGCGGTTGGCGAACGCGCGGCCGTCACGGTGCCGGTCCACCCGGTACTCGATCGGCTTCTTCACGTCGCCGCCACGCACGAAATGCGCGTTCACCGCGTGCACCGGACGGTCACCGACCGTCCGGCCCGCCGCGATGATCGCCTGCGACACGAGCTGGCCGCCGAACGTGCGGCTCCACACCTTCTCCGGGTGCTGACCGACGAACACGTCCTCGTCCATCTGCTCCAGATCCAGCAAGCCGAGCAGCACGTCCAGGTCGGAGCGCTGTGCGGGCGGCTCCTGGATGCCGACGGGACTGCTCAGGGAAGCACTCACTAATGGTCCTCCTCACCGATACGGTGCACGTGGATCAGGTTGGTGGAGCCGACGGTACCCGGCGGCGACCCGGCCACGATGACCACGAGGTCACCCTTCTGGTATCGCTCCATCGACAGAAGTGCTACATCGACCTGGTGGATCATCGCATCGGTGCTGTCCACGGTGGGCACGATGAAGGTCTCCGTGCCCCAGGTCAGGGCCAGCTGACTGCGCACATCCGGCAGCGGCGTGAACGCCAGCAGCGGTAGTGGAGTGTGCAACCGCGCCAAACGACGCACCGTGTCACCGGACTGGGTGAACGCTACCAGGGCTTTGGCGTTGAGGCGCTCCCCGATGTCGCGGGCGGCGTAGGAGATGACGCCGCGCTTGGTCCGCGGTACGTGGGTCAGCGGAGGAACCCTGGTGGACTCGGTCTCCACCGCGTGCACGATGCGCGCCATCGTGCGCACCGTCTCGATCGGATACTTGCCTACCGACGTCTCTCCCGACAGCATCACCGCGTCCGCGCCGTCGAGCACCGCGTTCGCCACGTCCGAGGCCTCGGCGCGGGTGGGGCGGGAGTTCTCGATCATCGACTCCAGCATCTGGGTCGCCACGATGACCGGCTTGGCATTCTCCCGAGCCATCTGGATGGCGCGCTTCTGTACGATCGGCACCTGCTCCAGCGGCAGCTCGACGCCCAGGTCGCCACGGGCGACCATGACCGCGTCGAAAGCCAGCACGATGGCCTCCAGGTTGTCGATCGCCTCCGGCTTCTCCAGCTTGCCGATCACCGGCACCCGGCGGCCCAGCCGGTCCATCACGTCGTGGACCAACTCGACGTCGGACGGGGACCGCACAAACGACAGCGCGATGAAATCGACGCCGAGCTTCAGCGCGAATTCCAGGTCCTCGATGTCCTTGTCCGACAGCGCCGGCACCGACACATCCATGCCGGGCAGCGAGACGCCCTTGTTGTTGGAGACCGGGCCGCCTTCGGTGACCCGGCAGACGACGTCGTTGCCGTCGACACGGATCACGGTCAGGCCGACCTTGCCGTCGTCGACCAGCAGACGGTCACCGGACTTGGCGTCGGCGGCCAGTTCCTTGTAGGTGGTGGACACCCGGTCGTGGGTCCCGTCGATATCGTCGACGGTGATGCGGACCTCTTCACCCGTCGCCCAGACGGTCTTGCCCTCCAGGAAGCGGCCCAGGCGAATCTTCGGCCCCTGGAGGTCGGCCAGAATGCCGACCGCCCTGCCGAGGTGGTCGGAGGCCTGCCGCACCTTTTTGTAGTTTTCAGCGTGATCCGCGTGTTCGCCGTGGCTGAAGTTCAGCCGAGCCACGTCCATGCCGCTCTCGACGAGTTCGCGGATACGGTCCTCGGTGGCAGTAGCCGGGCCGAGCGTGCACACAATCTTCGTCCGTCGCATCACGGGTAGAGCCTAGTCCCGCCCGGTGCCCGGGTCCTGCCCTGGCCGGGGTGAAACCTCGATGAAATCTATGTACCGGACGTTCCGCGGACGCCAGCAACCGGCACTCAACGCGCGACATGGCGGGCCAGGCGCGTTTCCAGCCGGGTCTGTCCGAATCCGAGGATCAGGCAGATCACCCAGTAGTACAGCGCCGCGACCCCGTAGAGCGCGAAGAAATCGAAGGTCGGCGCGGCCGCCAGCTGCGCGACCCGCAACAACTCGGTCACCAGGATGGTCGAGGCCAACGAGGTCTCTTTCACCAACGAGATGAGCGTGTTGGACAGCGGCGGCACCGCGATCCGCGATGCCTGCGGGAGGATGATCAACCGCATCATCATCGGATACGACATCCCGAGCGCCTTGGCCGCCTCCCATTGCCCGCGCGCGACGCTGAGAATGGCGGCACGCACCACCTCGGCGGCGTAGCCGCCGACATTGAGGCTGAACGCGATCACCGCGGCGGGGAATGGATCGATCACAATGTGGAACTGCGGCAACGCATAGAACACGATGAACAGCTGGACCAGCAGCGGCGTGCCACGAATGATCGAGATATAGAACCGGGCGGCCGCCGACAGCGGCCACACCGGCGACATCCTGGCGAGCGCGACGAACAGCGCGATCGCGACGCCGATGGCGAAGCTGATCGCCGTCAGCGGAATCGTCTTGGTGATGGTGGCCTGCAGCATCGGCCAGAGGTTGTGCCAGATGAGATCTCTGGTGGTGGGGTGCATCTCTGGGTCCGCTACTGGCTGACGTCGGTACCGAAATACTTCTCGGAGATCTTCGCCAGGGTGCCGTCGGCACGCAACTGGTCCAAGGCCTTGTCCACCTCGGTGACCACCGCGTCGCCCTTCCGAGCCACGAACGCCTGCCTGGTCACGGCTCCGGGCCTGCCCGCGATCTTCACGCTGGTGTCGCCGGTCTTCTTCGTGTATTCGGCGACGACGAGATTGTCGTTGACGGTGGCGTCGACGCGGCCGGCCTTGAGCAGCTGGATGGCCTGCACGAAGCCCTCCACGGCCTCGATCCTCGCGCCAGCTTCCGCGGAGACCGTGGTCCAGTTGCTGACGGCCACCTGCGCGCAGGTCTTGCCTTTGAGATCGGCGAGGGTGGAGATGGCGGTGTTGTCGGCGCGAGTGACGATCACGCCCGCCGAGGTGGTGTACGGCATGGACAGCGCGTACTTGGCCGCGCGCTCCTCGTTCACCGTCACCTGGTTGGCGACCAGGTCGAAACGCTTGGACTCCAGACCGGCGAAGATGGCTTCCCACGGCGTCTGCACGAACTCGACCTTCTTGCCGAGCCTGTCCCCGACCGCCTGGGCCACGTCGACGTCGTAACCGCTGAGTTTGCCGTCGGCGCCCTGAAAGGTGAAAGGTGCGTAGACTCCCTCGGTGCCGACCTTCAGTACGTTCGGGTCGCTGCCCGCGCAACCGGTGAGTCCGCCGGCGGCGACCACGGCGAGCATTGCGACAGCGAACAGCTTGCGGCGCATAGGGATTCCTATCTTCGGTGCGTGGAACTCCACACAAAGCAAATCCGGCTCATGCTACGCCCGAACCTGTGGGGCGGACAGGGTTCTCATCGGGCGTACAGAGTCGGCTCACGGCTGGCATCAGAAAGGGCGGGCCCATCGTGCGCCCGCCCTCCGGTTCGTCCCGCCGCCGCTGTGATCAATCGCGCAGCGGGAGCCCGTTGCTGTCGGGCACCTTCCCCACGAGGATCATGATGCCGTCGATCAGGCCCCAGATGCTGCCGAGACCGCAGGTCACGATGGTGACCAACAGCTGGGCGACGCCGAGGCCGTTGTAGCCGAGGTAGAACCGGCCGACGCCGAAACCACCGAGGAAGATCTGCAGCAGACCCGCGATCAACTTCTGCTTGTCCGACAGTGGCACACCGTAGGGATCGCGGCCCCATGGCGCTTCCGGGTCATTCGGGTTGTACCCCTGCGGACCACCGAAGTACGGCGCCGGCGGGTAGCCACCCGGCTGCTGACCGTAGGGGCCCGGCGGCTGACCGTATTGCGGCTGACCGTAGGGGCCGGGCGGCTGACCGTACTGCGGCTGGCCGTACGGGCCCGGCGCCGGGGTGTACTGCGGCTGGCCGTGGGCACCCGGCGAGGGGCTGTACTGCGGCGGGCCATCCGGGCCGGACGGCGGGGTGTACTGCGGCTGACTCGGCGTATCCTGCGGCTTGCTCAGATCCGGACCCGTACCGGGTGGGCCGTACTGCGGCCCACCTGCTCCTGGGTTCTGCTGGTAAGGGTCGGTCACTCATGTCCTCCTCATAATGCGGGCACCCTCTTCTCGGCCCCCGGTCTTGATGAACCGCCGAATTGCTGCTCGCGACGGATCATGAGTCATTGTTGCCGGGTCGACCGGTTTGTCGCCGCCGGCCAACCCGCCACGAAGGGTAATCGCGGCGTATCTCAGGTTCGTTGCCACAGCGAAATCTCGGCATCGGCGGTGGCGGGTCCGCGTGTCAGCTGGTTCCCACCGACGCGCGGCTCGCACCGCACGCGAGATCAGCCGTTGTCCGTATTCGCGTTGTCGGACTCCGCATGTCCGGACTTTTCTCGGTCGGACGCGCCTTTGCCGGACCCAGCCGCGTCGGACTCCGCCTTGCCTGCAACGGATTCGACGGACTTCTCGGAGTCGGTGACGTCGCCGGACTGGACCACCCCGGTGTCGGCGGATCCGCTCACCGTCGACGCGCCATCGGTCTGCTCGCTCGACTCGGCCGTGGCGGCCCCGGTCTCGGATTCGCTATCGTCCTCGACCGCGGCGGCACCCGCGTCGTCGTCCGATACGCCGGTGCCCGACGATGGCTCCTCCGGCGGTGCCGCGGCGCCCGCGGCCCCCAGCGCACCGATCTGCCATGGCCACGGGCGCGGGCCCGCGCTCGGCTGCAACTGCTCGGCGGTCTCGCGACCCTTCGTCGCGAAAACGAAGTAGGCGATGGCGGCCAGGAACACCACCGCGGAGGTGAAGGAATTGATCCGGATACCGGCGATCTTGGTCGCCTCGTCGTCACGCATCAGCTCGACGAAGAAGCGCCCGAAGCAGTAGCCGGCGACGTACAGCGCGAACAGCCGGCCGTGCCCGATCTGGAAGCGCTTGTCCACGAATACCAGAAGCGCGACTACGAGCAGGTTCCAGACCAGTTCGTAGAGGAAGGTGGGGTGCACGATCTTGTCGACGACGCCGGTCGAGACGCCGTTCATCAGGTCGAGTCGACCGTCGGCGTCGACCCGGCGGAAGATCTGCAGCCCCCACGGCAGGTCGGTTTCGCGGCCGTACAGCTCCTGGTTGAAGTAGTTGCCGAGCCTGCCGATGGCCTGGGCGAGCAGAATCGGCGGCGCGACCGCATCACCCAACGCGGGCAACGGGATTCGGTACATTCGGCAGCCGATCCACGCGCCGACGCCGCCGAGTAGCACCGCACCCCAGATGCCGAGCCCACCCTGATAGATCTTCAGCGCGTCGATCGGATGCCCGCTCGCGCCGAAGTACTTCTGCCAGTCGGTGGCCACGTGGTAGAGCCGGCCGCCGACAAGGCCGAACGGTACCGCGAACATCGCGACATCCAGGATCGCGCCGGGCTTCCCGCCGCGTTCACGCCAGCGCCGCTCGCCCCACCAGATCGCGACGATGATGCCGACGATGATGCAGAGGGCGTAGGCCCGCAACGGGAACGGCCCGAGATGCCAGACACCCTGCGAGGGGCTGGGGATGTAGGCCAGCACGGCGCCGCTTACGCTACCGTCGGCCAGGACACTGTCTGCCAGGACTCGTAAGGTCACGGGGCCACCGTAGCGGAGATCCGCGACCGCGCTGCGACCACCGCACCGCGGTTGCCGCGGCAACGCTCAGCACTGCGACACCGAGCGCGGCACGGGCGCGTTGATCGCTGGTGGCGGGAGCGACCACGGACGCCACTGCGAAGAGTACGACGAGGGTCGCGGCGGGAGCTTCTGCTGCTGCTCGAGGCACAACCGGTCATACGACGGCGACGGCGATATGGTTCATCGCCTCGCGTGTCGGCTACGGTGCGACGGTTGCCGAGCGCACGCCCTGGGCCAGTTCCGCGGTGAGCGCGCGGACCGCGTCCAGCCCCTCACCCACGGCGCTCACCAGTGCCGAGCCGACGATGACTCCATCCGCGTACGAGGCGATCTCGGCGGCTTGCGCCCCCGATCGCACGCCGAGCCCGACACCGATCGGGATGTCGGAGTGGGCGCGGATGCGCGCGCAGAGGGTGGGCGCGGCCGAGGATACCGCGTCGCGGGCACCGGTCACACCCATCGTCGAAGCCGCGTACACGAAGCCGCTGCTGGCTTCGAGCGTTTTCACCAGTCGTTCCTCCGTGGACGACGGCGCGACCAGGAAGATGCGGTCCAGATTGTGGGTGGCCGAGGCGACGAACCAGTCGTCGGCCTCCTCCGGGATCAGGTTCGGGGTGATGATTCCCGCGCCGCCCGCGGCAGCCAGATCCCGGGCGAATCGATCCACGCCGTACTGGAGCACCGGGTTCCAGTAGCTCATCACCACCGCTTTGCCTCCGGCGCCGGCGATGGCCTCGACCACGGAAAATACGTCACGTACCCGGACGCCACCGCGCAGCGCCTGCTCGGCGGCGGCCTGGATGGTCGGGCCGTCCATCACGGGGTCGGAGTAGGCGACGCCGACTTCGACGACGTCGCAACCGGATTCGACCATCGCCCGCACGACCTCGATCGAACCGGCCAGGTCGGGGAAGCCCGCGGGCAGATAGCCGATCAGCGCGGCACGTCCGTCGGCGCGGCAGGACGCGAAGGTGTCGGCCAGACGCGACTGCTGACTCACGATTCGGCCTTGCCCGCGCTCGGCGCCGTCGGCGTGGTTCGCTCGCTCACTGTGCTTCCTCCGGCTCGGTATCTTCGAACAGCCCGAACCATCGTGCTGCTGTGTCCATGTCCTTGTCGCCTCGGCCGGACAGGTTCACCAGGATGATCGCGCCGGGGCCGAGTTCCTTGCCGAGGCGCAGCGCGCCCGCCACCGCGTGCGCCGACTCGATCGCCGGGATGATGCCCTCGCTGCGGCTGAGCAACAACAGCGCGTCCATCGCCTCGTTGTCGGTGATCGGCCGGTACTCGGCGCGTCCGATGTCCTTGAGGTACGCGTGCTCGGGGCCGACACCCGGGTAGTCCAGGCCCGCCGAGATCGAGTGCGACTCGATGGTCTGGCCGTCCTCGTCCTGCAGCAGGTAGGAGTACGCGCCCTGGAACGCGCCCGGCGTGCCACCGGTGAAGGTGGCGGCGTGCCGCCCGGTGTCGACGCCGTCACCGGCAGCCTCGTAGCCGATCAGACGGACCTGAGGGTCGTCGAGGAAGGCGTGGAAGATACCGATGGCGTTGGAACCGCCGCCGACACAGGCGGTGACCGCGTCGGGCAGCCGCCCGGTCGATGCCAACACCTGGGCTCGGGCCTCCATGCCGACGATCCGCTGGAAATCACGCACCAGCATGGGGAATGGGTGCGGGCCCGCGGCGGTGCCGAAACAGTAATAGGTGTTGTCGGCATTGGTCACCCAGTCGCGCAATGCCTCGTTGATGGCGTCCTTGAGGGTCTGCGAGCCGGTGGTCACCGAGATCACCTCGGCGCCGAGCAGCCGCATGCGCGCGACATTCAGCGCCTGGCGTGCGGTGTCGACAGCGCCCATGTAGACGACGCAGTCCAAACCCAGCAACGCGCAGGCGGTCGCCGTGGCCACGCCGTGCTGGCCCGCACCGGTCTCGGCGATCACCCGGGTCTTGCGCATTCGCTTGGCGAGCAGGGCTTGCCCGAGCACATTGTTGATCTTGTGCGAACCGGTGTGGTTCAAGTCCTCACGCTTGAGCAGGATGCGTGCGCCACCCGCGTGCTCGGCAAGGCGTCGGCACTCGAACACCGGCGAGGGACGGCCGGTGTAGTCGCGCTGCAACCGGTCGAGTTCGTTGAGGAAGGAGTCGTCGAGGCGGGACTTCTCGTACTCGGCGGTGACCTCCTCGATCACCGCCATCAGCGCCTCGGGGACGTGCCTGCCGCCGTAGACGCCGAAGTGCCCGCCCGCATCCGGCTCATGGCCGCTGCGCTGGGCAACGCCCTCGCTCGCTCGGGGAAGGGTGGCCACAGCCTTCACCGGCCCCGCCGCGCCGGCTTCGGGCAAGACGGATGGGTGCCCGCGGTCACCAGCTCGGATACCGCCGCGCGCGGATCGCCGCTGGTCACCAAGCCCTCGCCGACGAGGACAGCGTCCGCGCCCGCGCCCGCGTAAGCCAGCAGGTCGGCGGTGCCGCGGATGCCGGACTCCGCGATCCGGATGACTTCGGTGGGCAACCCGGGCGCGATACGAGCGAACACGTCCCGGTCGACCTCGAGCGTCTTGAGGTTGCGGGCGTTCACGCCGATCACCGAGGCGCCGGCCTCGAGCGCGCGATCGGCCTCCTCCTCGGTGTGCACCTCGACCAGCGCGGTCATGCCCAGCGACTCGGTGCGGTCGATCAGCGCGGACAGCACATCCTGCTCCAGCGCCGCGACGATCAGCAGGATGACGTCCGCGCCGTGCGCACGCGCCTCGTGGATCTGATACGGGCCGACGACGAAGTCCTTGCGCAGGATCGGAATGTTCACCGTGGCGCGGACCGCGTCCAGATCATCGAGCGATCCATTGAAGCGGCGGCCTTCGGTGAGCACACTGATGATCCGGGCCCCGCCGTCCTCGTAGGCCTTGGCCAGGCTCGCCGGGTCCGGGATGTCCGCGAGATCACCCTTGGACGGACTGGCACGCTTGACCTCGGCGATCACGCCGATGCCGTCTTCGAGGAGCGCGGCGCGGGCGTCCAGCGGCGCGACCGCCGCCGCGGCGGCGGCCTTGACCGCCTGGAAGTCGAGAAGGGTTTCCCGAGCGGCCACATCCGCGCGGACCCCGTCGAGAATCGAGTCGAGTACCGTCATCTGGCTCGAATCCTTTCTGGGGAGACGGACTTGCTACCTGAGAATCCCCCCAGGCGCTGTCTCACCGATGCTGTCAAAGAATAAATGGACGTACCGGCCGCGTTTGCGCCGGGGTTTGTCTTGGACCACGCGGAAGGATCCGGCACAAGGTAATACCCGCCACAGCCGCCGCGCGAGGACCGCTCACCCGCCATATCGGCCTACCTCACCACGATCCGGATCGCCCGGCCGCGCGGACTCCTCGGTCGGATCGGTGCCCGCGTCCAGCGCGTCCCACAGCACACGCTCGGACAGCTGTGGTGACGGCTCGTCGCCCGCACCCGGCGCACGGCGCTGCCTGACCTGCGCGGTGGCCGCGGCGCGCCGGAACACCGGGTTGTCGTACTTGCCGGACAGCCGCGCCGCTTCGGCGGGCATGCGCGCCGACACCACGCCCGCCGCGAACGCGGCCACCGCACCGAGCAACGCGAGCACGGCCGGGAACGCCGACGTGGTCGCCGCACCGACCTGTGCCCTTGCCGGGAGTTCGGCGAGTTTCGCGGCCCGCGCCGCGATTGCTCCGGAGTCGGTCAGCAGCGCGAACGACGGCACCGCGGCCACCGCGGCGACCAAGGCGATGAGTACGCCGACCACCCGGCGCAACCACCCCTTGGTGGCCAGCACGGCCGCGATCGAGGCGAGCAGCACCAGCGCCAACGGAGTCAGCGCGCCGAACCACACGCCGCCGTTCAGGTGGTCGGTGCGCGGCTGGGTGAGGCCGTCGGAGGAGGTGACCGTCACCCAGGTCATCCGAGCCGAACCCCAGAGGGCGGCAGCGGACAGGGCGAGCAATACGACGGGACCGACCGGGTATTCACGGTGCGAGCGTCCGCCCGGGGCGGCTGTCGCCGCTCGGGAATCGTCCGCCGACGACAGGATGGCTGCCCGCCCGGCTTCGCCGATCGCCTCGGTCGCCCGAACCGGACCCGACTCGTCGGTGGATTCGGTCATCGAGATCCGCCGTTCGCCGCACGGGGTTGCGCGCCGTAGGCCCGAACCGTCTCGGCCGCCGCGATCGCTTTCAACACCGCCATCGCCTTGTTCCGCGATTCCACGTCTTCGTAGTCCGGGTCCGAATCAGCGACGATGCCCGCGCCGGCCTGGACGTAGGCCGTGCCGTCCTTAAGCAGCGCGGTGCGGATGGCGATCGCGGTATCCGCGTCGCCGGCGAAGTCCAGGTAGCCGACGACGCCGCCGTAGACACCGCGCCGAGTCGTTTCCAGCTCCTCGATCAGTTCCATCGCCCGCACCTTGGGCGCGCCGGACAGCGTGCCCGCCGGAAAGCAGGCCCGCACCGCGTCCAACGCGATCCGGCCGGGTGCCAGTTCGCCCGATACGGTCGACACCAGGTGCATCACGTGACTGTAGCGCTCGATGTGCCGATACTCGGTGACCCGCACGGTGCCCGGCCGGCATACCCGACCCAGATCGTTGCGGCCGAGATCGACCAGCATGAGATGCTCGGCGTTTTCCTTCTCGTCCGCGAGCAACCCCTTCTCCAGCAGCAGGTCGTCCTCCTCGGTGGCGCCGCGCCATCGGGTGCCCGCGATCGGATGGGTCGTCGCGACACCGTCTTTCACCGTCACCAGCGATTCCGGGCTGGAGCCGACGATGGAGAACGCGGTGCCGCCGTCACCATCCGGCACGTGCAACAGGTACATGTACGGACTCGGGTTCGACGCGCGCAACATCCGGTACAAATCCACCGGCGCGCCGTCGTAGTCCATCTCGAAGCGCTGCGACAGCACCACCTGGAACGCCTCGCCCGCCTCGATCTCCTTGACCAGGCGACGCACCCCGGCGCCGAACTCCTCGGTGGTCCGTCGGCGCCGGTACCGCGGCTCGGGCCGATCGAACACCGACACCGTGGAATCGGCGGGCGCGCCCAGCGCCGCCGTCATCCGGTCCAACCGGGCCACCGCGTCGTCGTAGGCCTCGTCGACCCGCTCGGCGGTGCCATTCCAGTTCACCGCGTTGGCGATCAGCGTGATGGCGCCCTCGTGGTGGTCGAAAGCGGCCAAATCGGTGGCCAGCAGCAGCACCATCTCCGGTAGGTGCAGGTCGTCCACCGCCAGGTTGGGCAACCGTTCTATCCGGCGCACCGCGTCGTAGCCGAGATATCCGACCATGCCGCCGGTCAGCGGCGGCAGTCCGGGCAGCCGCTCGGTCCGCAGCAGTTCCAGCGTCTCGCGCAACGCGAGCAGTGGATCGCCACCGGAGGGCGCGTCGACCGGAATGGCGCCGAGCCAGGCGGCCTCGCCGTCGACGACGGTCAGCGCCGACGGGCTGCCTGCCCCGATGAACGACCAGCGCGACCAGGACCGTCCGTTCTCCGCGGACTCGAACAGGAAGGTTCCGGCCCGGTCGTCGGCCAGCTTGCGGTAGGTCGACAGCGGGGTTTCGGAGTCCGCCAGTACCTTTCGGATCACCGGGACTACCCGGTGCTCCGCGGCCAGCTGATGGAACTGTTCGCGGGTCGTGGTGGTGGGAGTGGACGCGCCTGGCATGTCCTCATCATCCCAGGCCGGGTCGACACGCCGGCCAGCGGTGTCGGCGACCGCGACAGAACGGTTGGTACGCACGACAAATCAGAGAGTCGACCGACCGGTTCCTACGCGGCTGCATCACCTGTGTCCGCCGTCACTACACTCGCTGCGTTCCACGTCGCACGCGGTATCCACCCCCGAGAGGAAACTACTGATGTACCCCTCGCAACCGGCAGCGCCCGGGGGCACTCGGCACGTCCCGGGTCACGGCGTTCCGCCGACCCACGCTCGGCAGATGGCACGTCCGAATCCGACCGGCCATCAGCACGGCGCCGGTTCCATCAACGCCCTCGCGTCCTTCGTCACCTATGTCAAAGCACTCGAGTCCCTGGACAAGAACCGATTCCCGGACGAGTACGCCACGTATCGCGACCGCATCAAGCAACTGAAGCCGTTCCTGCGCGCGCACGGCATCCTCGACGTGATGGCGATCAAGAACCCCGAGGTGGCCGCACTCATCGGCGCATAGCCGCACTGCGGCGCTCGCGCCGCGCACCCCTCGGCTCGTGCCCGGCCACCGACGCCGGCGATCGCCTCGCAGGCGCCAGGTCGGCGGGCACGAGCAATAGGAATCGACACGATCCAGACCGGCGCGGCCCAGGCGAATACCGCACTGCGCACCTGCCCGGTAATGTCCCCCCTCATGCAGCCAGGACAGCTCGCACCCGACTTCGAGCTTCCCGATCAATCCGGCGCCACCCGCTCGCTCGACACACTGCTCGGGGACGGCGTAGTGGTCCTGTTCTTCTACCCAGCGGCCAATAGCCCGGTGTGCACGGCCGAAGCGTGTCACTTCCGCGACCTGGCGGCCGAATTCGCCGCCGTCGGCGCCACGTGCGTGGGCATCAGCACCGACCGGGTCGACACCCAGGCCGGGTTCGCCGACAAGCAGCGGCTCGGCTACCCACTGCTCTCCGATGCCGACGGCGCTGTCGCGGCGCAGGTCGGCGTCAAACGCGGACTGCTCGGCGCACTGGCGCCGGTGAAGCGGAAGACGTTCGTCATCGACACCGATCGTAGGATCCGCAAGATCATCAGCGGCGAACTGCGCGCCGCCGTGCACGCCGACGAAGCCTTGGAGTTCCTGCGCACCAGGTAGGGCGCCGTACGACTCGCCGCGTTCGCGAAGTCGGGGTCGCGCCGGTAACCCGGCTTACGCTGAGTTCATGACTTCGACCGAGGTTCAGCCGGGCGGACAGAAATCCACGGTGGCCGTCTGGCGCACGCGGATCATCGCTGGACTCGCAGTCCTCGCGGTCCTTGTCATCGCTTATTTCATCCTGTCCGCATTCATCCCGCGCTGGTGGGCGCAGCGGATTGCGGAGATGGTGGGCGGCAGCTTCGCCAAGGGCATCGGCTTGGGGCTGACCTACGGCGTATTGTGTACCGCCGTACCACTTTTCCTCCTGCTGTTCGCCGTGCTGGTCTGGCGCCGCAGAGCGGGCAGATTCTTGGCGGGCGCCGCTGCCGTCATCGCGATCCTTGTCGCGATCCCCAACCTGATGACCTTGACCATCGTGCTGGGCAACGGCAATGCCGCGCACGCGGGCGAGCGAATCCTGGACGTGGACGCCCCCGCGTTCCGGGGCGCCTCCCTGGTCGGCGCGATCGTGGCGATACTGGCCCTCGTGGCGGTCGTCGGCTTGATGATGCTGCGCAGGTGGCGGCGCACACACCCGAAGGAGTCGGCCGATCAGCCGGGTCCCACGGCGAGCCCGAACTCCGCCCACCCCGACGGCCTGTGAGCGAACTCACGTCCCTCGACATCTTTGTGACGACCCGAGCGAAGTCATGGCAAACTCGAAGATGCGAGTGACTGTGAACATACTTCTCAATAATCACTAGGCTTCCCACCAACGACGCGTCACTTGGCTTGAAAGAAGGCACCCAGTGACGAAGTGGCTCGACCCCGTCGAACAGCGAGCTTGGCGCGCAATCGTCGCGTTGATCACCCGCCTACCCGGAGCTCTGGACACCCAGCTGCAGCGTGATTCCGGAGTGACGCACTTCGAGTACTGGGTACTGACGCTGCTGTCCGAAGAACCGGGACACCGACTGCAGATGAGTGATCTTGCACACAAGGCAAACGCATCGCTATCGCGACTGTCCCATGTGGTGTCCAAGCTGGAGCGGATGGGCTGGGCGCAACGGTCGGCGACCGCCGGTCGACGCGGCGTCCAGGCCGTGCTCACCGACAGCGGCTACCGGAAAGTGGTCGAGGCCGCGCCGGGATACCTGGACACCATTCGACAGTTCGCGTTCGACGGCTTGGACGACGGACAGAAGGCCCAGCTGGCCGAACTCGGCGAACGGCTGGCCGAGCACCTCACCGACGCGCTGAGCCGATCCGAATCCGGCGGGCTCGCCGCGTCGACGCCAGCCGACGACCACACACCCGGCTCATAGGTCTGTTCCGGGCTGCGCGGCGAGCAGCACATCCGCGTCGAAGCATGTGTGCGTGCCGGTGTGGCAGGCAGCGCCCTGCTGATCGACGACGAGCAGGATCGTGTCGCCGTCACAGTCGAGCCGCACTTCGTGCACATGCTGAGTGTGACCGGAAGTCTCTCCTTTGACCCAGTACTGGCGCCGCGAGCGCGAGTAGTAGGTCGCCTTGCGCGTCTGCAGCGTCCGTGCCAGCGCTTCGTCGTCCATCCACGCGACCATCAAGACGTCACCGGTGGCGCGTTCCTGCGCGACGGCGGACACCAACCCGGCGTCGTTGCGTTTCAGGCGGGCCGCGATGGCGGGATCGAGACTCATGAGACCGTTATAACAGGCGCGCGATGCACCACCCGCCCAGAGGTTCTCGCGCAGATCGTGCGCGACCGCTGAAGCTCGCCGCTGCTACCGCACAATGATCTGCTCCGCCCGCATCGAATCCTTGACCTGACCGATGGTCAGGTCGCCGAAATGGAACACGCTGGCAGCGAGCACCGCATCGGCGCCGGCGTGCACGGCCGGAGCGAAGTCCTCGACCGCGCCTGCTCCCCCGCTGGCGATCACCGGCACCGTGACCGCCGCCCGGACCGCACCGATCATCGGCAGGTCGAAACCAGCTTTGGTGCCATCCGCGTCCATCGAGTTGAGCAGGATCTCACCGACACCGAGTTCGGCGCCGCGTACTGCCCATTCGACCGCGTCGATCCCGGTGCCGCGCTTGCCGCCGTGCGTGGTCACCTCCCAGCCGGAAGCAGTCTCCGGCCGACCGGCCGGCACGGTGCGCGCGTCCACCGACAGCACGATGCACTGCGAGCCGAATCGCTCGGACATTTCGCGCAATACCTCGGGTCGCGCGATCGCGGCGGTGTTCACCGATACCTTGTCGGCGCCCGCGCGCAGCAACCGGTCCACGTCATCGACGGTGCGCACACCGCCGCCGACGGTGAGCGGAATGAATATCTGCTCCGCGGTGCGGGTCACCACGTCGATCATGGTGCCGCGGTCGCCGGTGGAGGCGGTGACGTCGAGGAAGGTCAGCTCGTCGGCGCCCTGCGCGTCGTAGCGAGCCGCCAGCTCGACGGGATCACCCGCGTCGCGCAGGTTGTCGAACCGCACGCCCTTGACCACTCGGCCCGCGTCGACGTCCAGACACGGAATCACACGTACCGCCAACGTCATTGCCTCACCCTTCCGCCGTGGTCGTCGGGTCGGCGACCGTGCAGATCATGTCGAGCAGTTCTTCATGCACTCCGGGCGCCGCCGCGAGCACCGAACCGGAGGTGATGGTCCACGGCGCGCCCGCCAGGTCGGTGACCACGCCGCCCGCGGCGCGCACCAACGCGACACCGGCCGCGTTGTCCCACGGATGGTGCCCGAAGACGATCGCGCCGCCGAGCACGCCGGAGGCGGTGAACGCCAGGTCGATACCGGTGGAGCCGTGCATGCGCACTCGCGAGGACAGCCTGCTCAGCGGACCGAGCAGGTCGAAGCGGAACTGTCCGGGGATGCGGCCGTGCGAATCCACGTTGAAGGCACCGAAACCGATCATCGCCTCGGCCAGCTTGCCGCGGGGCAGCGGCGGCTGTGCCGCGCCGTTCACCAGCACCGGGCCTCCGGCCATGGCCGCGTAGCGGCGGCCCAGCAGCGGCAACCAGGTCAGGCCGAGCACCGGTTCGCCGTCGCGTACCAGCGCGAGCAGCATGCCCGAGAGCGGGTGTCCCGACGAGTAGTTGAACGTGCCGTCGATCGGGTCGAGCACCCAGGCGGTGCCCGAGCCGAGTTGCGGACCGCCGAACTCCTCGCCGTGCACCTCGATCCCGGTGCGTCGCTCCAGTTCACCGGATACGGTCCGCTCCAGCTCCAGGTCGAGCTCGGTAGCGAAATCGTTGCGCCCCTTGGTGACCGCGCTCGGCGCGCCGACCCCCTCGACGAACCGCGGGCTCACCGAATCCAAGATCTCGCTCGCCACGGCGAACAGTGTCGACAGATCGCGGCTCATCTCACCGCGGCCAGCGCCTCGGGCAGTGTGAACCGGCCCGCGTAGAGCGCCTTGCCGACGATCGAGCCCTCGACCCCCTCCGGCACCAACCCGGCGATCGCGACCAAGTCTTCGATGGTGGAGACGCCGCCGGAGGCGATCACGGGCGCGTCGGTGGCCCCGCAGACCTCGCGCAGCAAGTCCAGGTTGGGACCGGTGAGCGTGCCGTCTTTGGTCACGTCGGTGACGACGTAGCGCGAGCAGCCGTCCCGCTCGAGGCGTTCGAGCACCTCCCACAGGTCGCCGCCGTCACTGACCCAGCCACGACCGCGCAAGCGGTGTTCGCCGTCGATCACGCGCACATCCAGGCCGACGGCGATGCGCTCACCGTGGCGTGCGATCGCCGTGGCGCACCAGACCGGGTCCTCCAGCGCGGCGGTACCGAGGTTCACCCGGGCGCAGCCGGTGGCCAGTGCCGCCGCCAGGCTCGCGTCGTCGCGGATCCCGCCGGACAGTTCCACTTTGACGTCGAGTTCGCCCACGACGTCGGCGAGCAGTTCCCGATTCGAGCCGCGTCCGAAGGCCGCGTCCAGATCGACCAGATGCACCCACTCGGCGCCTGCTTCCTGCCAGGCCAGCGCCGCCTCTCGGGGCGAGCCGTAGCTGGTTTCGCTACCGGCCTCCCCTTGCACGAGGCGCACGGCCTCTCCATTGGCAACATCGACAGCCGGTAGCAGCACAAGACTCACGAGAGCAGCGTAGTGGTTGGCCACCTGCGTTCGAGCCTCGGGCTTGCGCTGATGGGACCTCGATCACCGGTCAGACGGCGCGCCGGCGTGGGTGTCCAGGATGCGGGTCAGCAATGTGACCAGCGTACGGCGATCCGTGCTGGAGAATCCGGCCAGCAACTCGTCCTGGGCGCCGGCCAGACGCGCATCCAGATCGTCGAGATGGCGGGTGCCGGCGGCGGTGAGAGCGACGACGTTGCGGCGGCGGTCGACCGGGTCGGGACGGCGGTCGACGAAACCACGGTCGGCGAGGTCGTTCACCGCGGCGACGATGTCGCTGCGGTCGATGTGGGTACGTCTGCCCAGATCGGCCTGGCTGGACGCACCGAACTCGCCCAGCGTGGCAAGCAGTGCGTAGTGGTGGCGGCGGGAGCCGGTGGACTCCAGCGCCCGCTCGGTCGCCCGATTCGCCACGAGCGCAACTTGGTTGACCAGCCGGGTCGGCAGCGCCCGCAGCCTGCTGGGGGCGTGCTCGTGTGCGATCTCCATTCCGGCCAATCTACCCGCTTGTTGGTGACACCCACCTCTGATATGTTGGGAACACCAACATTGGAAACCCCAATGTTTGGGTCGAAAGGCAGTACCGATGAACACGTTTCGCCGCGCCCTGTCGCTGTGGACCCTTCCGCTGGCCGTCCTCGGCACCGCATGCACCCCTGCCGGACAACACGACTCCGCCGGCGAGCTGCGCGAGGCGCTCGACCATCACCAGATCACCGCGCTGATCGACCGACTCGGTCGCGCCCTCGACGAGGGCCGCTTCGACGAACTCCGTGCGATCTACACCGCTGACGCGACCGCACAGACGCCCGGCGGCATTGCCGAGGGCCGCGACGCACTGATCACGCAGGCTCGCCGGAACCATTCCGCCGACCAGCGGATTCAGCACTTGATCAGCAATGTGATGGTCGACATCCGTGGCGATGCCGCGGACGTTCGGGCCAATCTCGTTGCCACCTTCGCTCCTGCGGCGCCGGCCGGGGCGATCGCAGCGCCGCAGTTCACCCTTGGCGAGATCTACCGTTTCGACGCGGTCCGCACCGCGCAGGGCTGGCGACTGTCCCGGGTGCAGACCACTCCACTCTGGTCCACCGGCACCCGGCCGTGACTCGCACGGCGAGCGTACGTGCGCGAGAGCAGTCGGCACGGCCACCGGCCGTCCCCATCGTCGACGGCCGACGGATACCGCACAGCTGAGGTACGACCACCGCGGATCGGGTGGCCCGGCCGGTAATGTCTCGGCTCGGCGATCACCCCCGGTCGCCATCTCCACCTCGCATTGAGGATGTGCATGTCACGATCGACTTTCTTTGCCACACTGATGATTTCGGCAGCCACCTGCGCCGCGGCACTCGCTACCGCACCCGCTGCTGTCGCGGCGCCGCCCGAAGAGGCACGCCTGGCCGGATGCGAATTCGGCACCGCGGCAGCGACATACGACTACGCGCGGTTCGATGACCACGCCCGCAGAATGCTCGAACTGAGCACCGGCGACTTCCGGACCGAGTTCCAGAACTTCCGGACCAATATCCAGACAAGCGCCGAGGCCGTGCACGCGCGGGCCGAGGCGAACTCGGCGGACTGCCGCATCGTCTCCGGCGACGACAACCGGGCCGAGGTGACCGTCGACGTGGTGCGGACGGTGACGAGCGACGAAACCGAAGGTCTGCCCGAGACGGGCCGCGTATCGATGACTGTCACCGTGGACAATGTGGACGGACGTTGGTTGGTCAGCAAGGTGCAGTCGCACTGAGGACGCCGGAATCCCGCGCGCCGGACGCGCGCGGGATCACCCGGGTTACAGCGATCGCACCCAGTTGCGCAGCAGGTGGGCGCCCGCGTCACCGGACTTCTCCGGGTGGAACTGCGTCGCCGACAACGCTCCGTTCTCCACCGCCGCGAGGAACGGCACACCGTGCTCGGCCCAGGTCAGCTTCGGCGGAGCGAAATGCTCACTGTGCGGTAGATCCCACGTCTGGGCCGCATAGGAGTGCACGAAGTAGAACCGGGTGTCGATATCGAGGCCCGCGAACAGGACGCTGTCGGCCGGGGCAGCGACGGTATTCCAACCCATATGCGGCAACACCGGAGCGGACAGGCGCTCGACGGTGCCCGGCCATTCGGCGCAGCCGTCGGTTTCCACACCGAACTCGACACCGCGCTCGAAGAGGATCTGCATTCCGACGCAGATACCGAGCACGGGACGACCACCGGCCAGCCGCTGGCCGATCATCCGCTCCCCCCGCACTGCCCGCAGCCCCGCCATACAGGCGGCGAAGGCGCCGACGCCGGGCACGACCAGACCATCGGCGCCCAGCGCGACCTGCGGGTCGGCGGTCACCTCGACCTGTGCGCCCGCACGGGCCAGCGCCCGTTCTGCCGAGTGCAGATTGCCGGAGCCGTAGTCGAGCAAGGCGACCGATTTCGGGCTCATCCCCGCACCTCGTCGACGCCGCGCGCCCACCCGACCGCACTGGTGGCCGCGTCGATGGTTCGCTCGTTCACAGCGTTCCCTTCGTCGACGGAACTCCGCTGACCCTCGCGTCCAGTTCCACCGCGGCGCGCAATGCCCGTGCGACCGCCTTGAATTCGGCCTCGGTGACATGGTGCTGGTCGCGGCCGTAGAGCACCCGCACATGCAGGGCGATGCGCGCGTTCAGTGCGATCGACTCGAACACGTGCCGGTTCAACACGGTGGAATACGGTGCGCCGGGACCGGACCCCGGAATTACGGCATGCAGCAGATGCTCCGGCTCGCCGGTGTGCACGCAGTACGGGCGACCGGACAGGTCGACCGCGGCGTGCGCCAACGTCTCGTCCATCGGGATGTACGCGTCACCGAACCGGCGGATGCCCGCCTTGTCGCCGAGCGCTTGCCCGAGGGCCTGACCGAATACGATCGCGGTGTCCTCCACCGTGTGGTGCGCCTCGATCTCGATGTCGCCCTCGGCGCGCACGGTCAGATCGAAGCCGGCGTGCGCGCCGAGCGCCGTCAGCATGTGATCGTAGAACGGGACGCCGGTGGAGATCTCGGTCCGGCCGGTGCCGTCCAGATCCAGTTCGACGACGATGCCGGATTCCTTGGTGACCCGCTCCACCCGGGCGGTCCTAGTCATGCTCACTCCCAATCACGTTGTCGCCGAAGGCGTACCGAAGCAAGGGTCATCGCGGCGCGAGGTCGGTGCCGACCAACGCGCCGCTGACCTTCAGCAGTTCATCGTTCTCGGCGGCCAGGCCGATGGTGGTCCGGAGGTAGCCGGGGATACCGACGTCACGGATCAACACGCCGCGGTCCAGATACCGCTGCCAGGTGCGGCCCGCGTCGGCGAAGCGGCCGAACAGCAGGAAGTTGGCGGTGCTGGGAATCACGTCGAACCCCATGTTCCGCAACGCCGCCGCGACCCGGTCGCGCTGCGTGGCCAGTTCGGCGACACTGCCGAGGGTCTCCTCGGCGTGTCGCAAGGCCGCGCGCGCGGCGGCCTGAGTGACCACCGACAGATGGTAGGGCAGCCGTACCAGCAGCATCGCGTCGATCACCGCAGGCGCGGCGACCAGGTAGCCGAGGCGCCCGCCCGCGAACGCGAACGCCTTGCTCATCGTTCTGGTCACGACGAGCTTGGTCGGGAACCGGTCGATCAGCCCGATGGCACTCGGCTGCGCCGAGAACTCGCCGTACGCCTCGTCGACCACCACGATGCCGGGTGCGGCCGCGAGGACGCGGGCCAAGTCCTCCTGCGGAATGCTGTGCCCGGTGGGGTTGTTCGGGCTGGTGACGAACACCACATCCGGGGATCGCTCGGCGATCACCGCCAGCGCGTAGTCGATATCGAGGGAGAAGTCGTCGTTGCGCAGGGCTTCGATCCACTCGGTGTCGATGCTCGTGGAGATGATCGGGTGCATCGAGTACGAGGGCACGAAACCCAGTGCACTGCGGCCGGTTCCCCCGAATGCCTGCAGCAGTTGCTGCAGGATCTCGTTGGATCCGTTTGCCGCCCAGACGTTGTCGGTGGTCACCGCGACGCCGGTCTGTCCGGTCAGGTACGCGGCCAGGTCGGAACGCAGACCCACCGCGTCCCGGTCCGGATAGCGATGCAGATCGGCGGCCGCGACGCGGATCGACTCGGCCACGTCGTCGATCAGCGCCGCGCTCGGCGGGTGCGGGTTCTCGTTCGTGTTGAGCTGCACGGGGACGGTCAATTGCGGTGCGCCATAGGGCTTCTTGCCGCGCAGACTGTCCCGCAGCGGTAGATCGTCCAGGCTCACGTTCGCGCCGGGCGCGCTCACCGCACGGGTCATGACAACGCCTCGAAACGCGCCTGCACGGCCTGACCATGCGCGGGCAGGTCCTCGGCGTTCGCCAGCGTGACCACGTGGCCGGCGACGTCCTTCAGCGCCGCCTCGGTGTATTCCACCACGTGAATGCCGCGCAGGAAGGTCTGCACGCTCAGGCCCGACGAGTGGCGTGCGCAGCCTGCCGTGGGCAGGACGTGGTTGGAGCCCGCGCAGTAGTCGCCGAGGCTGACCGGCGCGTACGCCCCGACGAACACCGCCCCCGCACTACGGACGCGGGCGGCGACCGCGGACGCGTCGGAGGTCTGGATCTCCAGGTGCTCGGCGGCGTAGGCGTTCACCACACGCAGACCCTGGTCGATGTCGTCGACGAGGACGGTCCCGGACTGCTTGCCATGCAGCGCCTCACTCACCCGGTGCGCGTGCTTGACCACGGTGAGCTGGGTATTGAGCGCCGCGTCCACCGCGTCGGCCAACTGCGGGCTGTCGGTGACCAGGACGCTGGCGGCCAGCACGTCGTGCTCGGCCTGGCTGATCAGATCGGCGGCGACGTGTGCCGGATCCGCCGTGGCATCGGCGAGGATCGCGATTTCGGTCGGGCCCGCTTCGGCGTCGATACCGACCAGGCCGCGGCACAGCCGCTTGGCCGCGGTGACGAAGATGTTGCCGGGGCCGGTGATCAGGTCGACCGGCTCCAGCGTGACGCCATCGGTGTCGAGGCCGCCATACGACAGCAGCGCGACGGCCTGGGCGCCCCCGACCGCCCACACCTCCTCGACGCCGAGCAGGTGCGCCGCGGCCAGAACGGTGGGGTGCGGCAGCCCGCCGAACTGCGCCTGCGGCGGCGAGGCCACCACCAGCGAGCCGACGCCCGCGGTCTGCGCGGGCACCACATTCATCACGACGCTGGACGGGTAGACGGCATTCCCGCCGGGCACATACAGGCCGACCCGCTCGACGGGCACCCACCGTTCGGTGACGGTACCGCCCGGCACCACCTCCGTGGTCTTGTCGGGGCGCCGCTGATCGGCGTGCACCGTGCGTGCCCTGGCGATGGACTCCTCCAGTGCCGCGCGGACCGAGGGATCCAGCTGGTCCAGCGCTGCTTCCAGCTCGGCGGCGGGCACCCGCACAGTCGCGGGGATCACGCCGTCGAAGCGTTCGCTGAACTCCAACGCCGCGGACACGCCGCGATCGCGGATCGCCTCGACCACCGGCCGCACCTGATGCAGCACCGAGTCGACGTCGACTCCCCCGCGCGGCAGCGCGGCGCGCAGCTCGGCAACGGAGGGAGTACGACCGCGCAGATCGACGCGGGCGAGCTCGATGCGGGTTGTCATGTGGATTCGATCCTTGTCTCCAGAAGATCCGCAACAGGAAAGTTGCCGCTACCAGCCTAATGGACGCCGCCGGACGCGGTTCTTCCACAGCCGCTGCGGCACCGAGCGCAGGTGAGCCCGCTGACGGCAGTCATTACCCGCTGACGGCAGTCATTGTCGGAGGGAATTATGCGGCGATATTGCGCAGAGTGTGCGGGACGGCTCACAGCGGGCTATCGGCCGCAGAGGTGCCGCGTTCGGGTGCCCGCCGGCCACGCTCGCGGCTGTCGCATCGGAAGTAGCGTCACCGGGTGTCGCTGTCGATCAGCGGAGACCCGCTGCCGGGGTTGATCAACCGAAGCGTCACCGACTTGTTCTGGCCCGCCGAGGTCACGCTGGCCACATTGATGTCCACCGAACCGTCCGCGTTGCCCGTGGGGTCGCCGGAGGAATCGACAGTGTTGAAGCCCGTGACCTGATTCTGCGTCCAGTAATCCTGGAAGGCTTGCTGGCTGCCGTAGACCTGCTGTGCCGCTGGAGTCAGCTGTTTCCATGCGGAGACGAGTCGCAGATAGGTGAGGTTGTTGTAGAAGTCCACCACTTGATCAATGGATTGTCGCTGGTCGGCCCGGCCCACGCTCTTCGTCTCCCCCACCGAGGGGACCGATGACGGCGTGTTGCCGCCGGGGTACGCCGATGCGGTCACCGACGAGGAACCACCCTGGGATGCGTTGCTGCTCGAGCCCGATGAGCTCATCATGTTCACCACGATGACCCCGCCGACCGCGACCGCGCCGACCAGCACGCCGATCAGCACCCCACGCCGCATGCCCCCCGACCGTTGTTCGGGCACCGGGCGCGGATGTGCCATGGTGCGTGGATGCGTCTCGGTGTCCGACTGAGCGACGGGTCGTGCCGGTGCGGGTCGTGGACGCGGACGCGGCTGTCGCTCGGTCGGGTTGTACGCCGCCGAGGCCATCGCCGACGGTCGCAGCGCGCGAGTCGCCGATTCGGGCTCACCCGCCCTCGGCCGGGCGAAGGCCTCACTGGCCGGGACGAACCCGGCGGCCACCGGCGCCGGGCCGGCATCGGCGAACGCGGCGAGCTGCTCACGCGCCACCCGCATGCTCGGGCGCTCGGACGGCTCGGGACTCAGGAGGTCGAGCAGGAAATCCGTTGCGGGACCGGCGTTGCGCGGCTCGCTCAACTGGCCGTTGGCAGCGGCATAGAGCACGGCGAGCGGATTGGACCCTGCGCCATAGGGCGGTTCGCCCTCGAGCGCGTGGAACAGCGTGGCGCCCAGCGCGAATACATCGGACGCGGGGCTGGGATCGGAACCACGGGCCATCTCCGGGGCGAGATAGGCGGCGGTGCCGCAGATCAACCCGGTCTCGGTGAGCGTGACATCGCCGGTCGCGCGGGAGATGCCGAAGTCGGTGATCTTCACGGTGCCGTGGTCGTCGAGCAGAATGTTGCCCGGCTTCACGTCGCGGTGCACGATGCCCGCCTGGTGCGCGACGATCAGCGCCGAGGCGACCTGCTCGCCGATGCGTGCGACCTGAGTCAACGGCAGAGTGCCCTGCGCCGCGATCACCGCGGCGAGGCTCTTGGACTTCAGGTACTCCATCACCAGGCACGGGTCGCCTTCGTGCTCGGTGATATCGAACACGACGATCGCGTTCGGATGCTGGAAGCGGGCGGCGTTGCGTGCCTCCCGGATCGCGCGCTGGCGCACCACGTCCCGCTCGGCCTCCGGCAAGCTCGGCTGGATATGGATCTGCTTGACGGCAACGGAGCGCTGGAGGCGTTCGTCGACGGCACGCCAAACCACGCCCGTGCCGCCGCTACCAATCCGCTCGACCAGGCGGTAATGCTCCGCGATCAACTGACCGGTATCGATGGCGCCTACTCCGAACCTTCTCGAAATCGTGACATCCCGCATATTGATTACTCACGCGGTCCGGGAATGAGTGTAGCGGGCTCTGGAATACCGCACGCGCCAGCCGGGCTTGTTCTGCGCCCGAATCGCCCGGAACGGACCTATCGTGCGGCCCGCAGCATCCGGCCCGCCGCGTCCACCGCGGGACCCGAACTGCTCGCATCGCTGACGAACACGGCAAATGCCAGGTCACCGTCGATGCCGACGAACCAGCCGTGCGCGTGGGTGTCGTCGATGTATTCCGCGGTTCCGGTTTTGCCGAGCAGACCGGGAATATCGCTCAGCTGGGTGGCGGTGCCGCCCGTAATCGTCTCGCGCATCATGGATTTCAGCTGGTCGGCGACGGTGGGCGGGAGTGCGGCCGGGGTCTGGTCCGGGGTACCGGACTGACCGGCGACGAGGGTAGGCGCCGGCACCGCGCCGTGGGCGATGGCCGCCGCGACCAGCGCCATCCCGAAGGGAGATGCTGTCACCTGCCCTTGACCGATCGCGGATTCCACCCGCAGGGCGGACGTGTCGGCGGGCGGAACCTTCCCAGTGACGGTGGTCAGGCCCGGTGTGACGTAGTCGATCCCGAGTCCGAGTTGCGCCGCCGCTTTCGTCAGCGCGTCGGCGGGCAGTCGCACCGCGAGCGCGCCCATCGTGGTGTTGCAGGAACGTGCGAACGCGGTATGCAGCGCGACCTCGCCCAGATCGAAATTGTTGTCGTTGGGAATGCGGCGGCCCTCGATATTCGCGGTTCCCGGACAAGGCAGCACGGTATCGGGAGTGACCGTGCCCGCCTGTAGCGCGGCCGAAACGGTGACCGTCTTGAAGGTCGAGCCCGGCGGGTACAGGCCGGTCAGCGCGATCGGGCCCTGCGCGTCGGCGGCAGTGTTCTGCGCCACCGCGACCACGCCACCGGTGGACGGCCGCAGGGCAACGATCGCGGCGGGCTGGTCGATCGGCGCGAGCGCGGCCTCCGCCGCGCGCTGCAGGCCGACGTCGAGGGTGGTCGCGATGTCGGCGGTCGGCGTCGGATCGGTACCCGCGACGCGCTGAGTGCCGTCCGGCGTCTGGGCCCGCACCGCCCAGCCCGCGTTCGCCTCCGCGGACTTCTGCCATAGTTCGGCCAGCCCGGACAGGGTCGGGGAGGCGAGCGCCTTGTCCGTGGCCAGTAGCCGGGTCTGTGGGGCGAGGGTGACCCCGGGCACCGCGGCGAGCCGGTCCCGGATCGGCGCGATGTCGGTGTCACGCAGGGTGATCGCGGTGATCGGTTGCCCCTGCGCGGCAGCCAACTCCGCTTGCACCGATCGCACGGTGATGTCCGGGGCGAGCGGGCCGAGCAGCTTCGCCACCGCGGCAAGGTCCGCATCGGGTGCGACATTCACCAGTGTGACGACCTGCTCGGTCATCAACTCACCACCGCCGGAATCGAGAACACGGGCCGGTTTCGGATAGTTCAGGCTGTAGCTCAACGGCCCCGTGGCCAGCCCGGGGGCGACGGTGGCCGGATCCCATTTCACCTTCCACCCCGCGCCGGTGTCGCTGGCGGCGCCGTTGGTGGTGTAGGCCCACTCCGACCTGCCGCTGGTACCCAATTTCCAGGTCGCGGCCAGTGCGAAACCGTTCTCATCGATCGAGCGGACCTCGAAATGCACAACCTTGCCGAGCCCGTCGTAGAGCTTGCCGAGCGTCTCGGCAGCCAGGGTCGGATTGTCGGTGAGCTGGGCGGCCGCGGCGATGTCGTCACGGTTCAGCGCGTCGACGAACTCTCCGGCCACGGTGTCCGGCTGCTCCGGTCCGGACGAGCAGGCGGCCAGGACGAGCGCTGGTGCGGCGAACAGGACGAGGTACTTCCGGTAGGTACGCACACCGTCGACCCTATCCGGCCGCTACGACCGACCCGGGTAGGTCGGGCCACGGTGTCAGGTCCGCGGCCACGGCGTCGCCACCCATGCCGCCGCGTCCGGCGGGGCGAGTTCGATGTCGAAAACTTCGGCGAGGATCTGGGGCAGGTCGGCCGGATCCAGGTGGCGTGAATCGCCGGTGCCGTCCGGGCGTTCGGCGGTGAGAGTGGTGCCATCCAGCACGTAGTGCACATCCGGGCGGAAACGCTGCGCGTACGGACGTGTCGTGAACGGCGAGCGGGGCGAGGTGGACACGAAGTGGCTGCCGACGGCGTAGTCGATGCGGTACTGCGGGTTCAGGGTGAAGGTGTAGCGGTCGATCCAGCCCGCGCTACCGAACTGGTGCAGCACCCACAGGTCACTGTCCAGTTCGCCAACCGTGTTGTCCAATCGGAACTTCCACGCACCGGCCGCGAACTCGCCGGTCGTCGCGGACAGTTCGTACGGCTCCAGCGGGCCGGCGCCGAACCCCACGTCACACAGCCAGACCCGGTCGTCGTCGGCGGTCGTCACACGGAGCAAGGCGTGCGTGGCGGGTCGCAACCCGGCGCCCGCGCCCATACTCACCCGGCCGCTGAGACCGGTGACACCGAAACCGATCCGCTCCAGCGCCGCCGCGAACAGCTCGACGTTCTCGTAGCAGTAGCCGCCACGGCGCCGCCGAACCATCTTGTCCTGCAATGTCGCCAGGTCCAGGTCGATCGACCGACCGAGAATGATCTCCAGATTCTCGAACGGGATCGAGGTGGTGTGCGCACGCACCAACGCCCGCAGGATGGCCACGGAGGGTACCCGGCCGCCGTCGAATCCGATCCGAGCCAGGTAGTCGTCCAGGTCGAGATCCGTGCCGTTCCAGTGGTACGCCGGATCCGTCGGCTTGCTCATCGTCCCCTCACTTCGTTGCCGGTCTCGCTTCGGGCAACCGCGTCACGACGCGGTCGGGTTCCCGCTCAGGTCACGACCGGTGACAACGGTGTACATCGAGGTGGGCTTGCCCGCAGCGGCCAGTCCGGCGCGCATCTGCACGCTGGTCGCGTACGGCACCACGTCGTCGCCGGTGCCGTGTACGAGGACGGTTCGGCGCACGTCCATCCGGTTCGCCAGCAGCGCAGGAGAACGCTGCGCGTACGCCTGCGGACAGACAGCGGGCGAGCAGCCGCCCGCGTCGCGCTCGATCTGGGCGGGGCAACGCGGGATCGACTATCGCGGCACCCAGCCACATCGTGAAATCGTCTGCGGGACCGTAGTTGTCGACCCAATAGTCGAACAGTCCACGTGGGCCGTGCGCCGCGGCGAGGCCGCTGGTGATACCGCCCTGACTCCAGCCCCACAGCACGGTGCGAGTGATGTCGCGGTGGGTGTCCTTGTACCACCGAGTCGCGACGACGATGTCGCGCGAGCCTGCTGTCAGGTTCCACTGGCCGGTACGCCAGACACTGGTCGTCGAACGCAGGTCCATCGCCAGGATCGGAGTTCCGGTCCGTCGCGAGATCGATGTGAGGTAGTCGGCGAAGTCCGCGGACGACCCGTCGTGCCCGTGCACGGCGACCACGAGCCCCTGTGGAGTCAGGTCGCCCTCGGCGCAGCGGTAGGGCTCATAGACCCGGCCGGTCGCGTCCTCGCCGTCGACTGGCACTGTCACCGGTCGCACCGTCACCCGGATCGCACACCCCTACTGCTGCGCCCAAACCATCGGCGCGACAACGCTTGTCGACGCGAATAGGAGCACAAGTGCACCGCACACGGCCAGTACCGGATATCCGCGCCTCATGCTCGCATGATGTCATGGGCGACCGTCCCGAACGTTCGCCCTTCGGCATGGCGTTTCAGCGATTGGTCACCGATCCGGGACCCGGTCGGGATCCGGATCACCGACTCGACTTTCGCGGATCGTGACGAACGGGTGTTCGATGGACGTTGCCCACTCAGCGGCTGGTATCGTCCGCCGATTTCGGGTGAAGTTCCTGCCGGAACGTTCGCACGCCTGGTGACGTGTGCGGTCGCTCGCCCTACGTCGCGACCGGCCGAAGTCGAGGCCGCCGGCCGGCCCCTCTTGCTATCGGGAGCGGCAGATCAGCCGTGTTCCGCCGTGATGATCCGTTCCAGGGTATGCCGCAGGGCCGCAAGGTTTTCGGGCCCGACGAGGCGCGCTCGCCGGGCGTCGATCTCGGCGAGGATTCGCTCCGAGGCCGCGCGTGCCGCACGCCCCTGCGTGGTCAGGCGGATGATTTTCACCCGCCGGTCCACCGCATCGGCCGCGCGTTCGACGAAGCCCAGCTCTTCGAGTTCGGCGACCGCTTCACCGACCGACTGCTTGGTGATCCCGGACCGCTCCGCGAGGTCGGTGAGCCGGGCGCCGGCGTCGTCGATGAACCGGAAGACGACGCCATGCCGGGGTTGTATCGCGGAAAAGCCCTCCTCGGCCAGCCGGCGATGCAACTCGGTCAGGGTCATGACCTTCACCTGATCGAGCAGGGCAGGGAGCGGGCGCTGCCGTTGACCGAATATCCGCTCGACCACTCCGGCCTCCCACCTCACGTTCGTCAGGCCATCTTATCAGGTCGCTTGACAATTATAGTCAGGTCACCTTACGTTCTTGGTGTCTCGACGTTCGAGACATAGCGACAGGGAGAAACCATGAAGGCAGTGCGTTACCACTCCTACGGCGACAGTGACGTCCTGGTCGACGAGGAAGTGAAGCGGCCGACGGCCGGCCCCGGGCAGGTGGTGCTCCGCGTGGCCGGAACCTCGTTCAACATGCTGGATGTCGCGCTGCGCGCGGGCGTACTGCGCGAGGCGATTCCGCTGACGTTCCCGCACACCCCCAACTGCGACGTGTCAGGTGTCGTCGTCGAGGTCGGGGACGGCGTCGCCGGATGGCACGCCGGGGATCCGGTGATCGCGCTGCTGCCACCCGACGCCCCGGGTGCCGCCGCGGACTACGTCGTCGCGCCCAGCGAGGCTCTGGCCCCTGCCCCCGCGGCCGTGGACCTCGCCGACGCCGCGGCACTGCCGCTGGCCGGACTCACCGCATGGCAGGCGCTGTTCGAATACGCCGAATTGGGCTCCGGCCACACCCTCTTGATCAATGGCGCGGGCGGCGGCGTGGGGGGATACGCCGTCCAACTCGCGGTCCGGACCGGTGCGATCGTGACTGCCACCGTGAGCCCACGCAGCCGCGACCGAACCACCGCCCACGGCGTCGCCCGGATCATCGACTACACCACCACGCCGATCTTGCGGGCGGTCGAGGACCAGCGATTCGACGCGGTTCTGCAGCTCGTGCGCGACACCCCCGAGCAGAGCGCGCGACTGGCAAATCTGGTCACGGACGGCGGAATCTTCGTCAGCACGGCCACTCCCGGCCCGACCCATTCCGGACGCGGACTGCGGGTGAGGCAGGTCTTCGTGCGCAGCGACGCCGCCCAGCTCGCCGAACTCGCCGCTCGGGTGGACGTCGGAGAACTGCGGATCGATGTGGCCCAGCGACGACCGTTGACCGATCTGGCCGCCGTCCACGACGACGCCGTCGCCGGACGGCTCGCCGGCAAGACCGTCCTGATCCCATGACCTGCACACCGTCGGGTCCGATGCACTGCTGTCCCGCGATCAGCGAGGATTGAGATGACCGAATCGAATTCCGGCACACCGCAAAAGCGTCGACCGTTCGAGGTGAGCCGACGCACCCTTCTCGCAGCCGGGAGCGCCGCCGTGGTCGCCGCCTGCGCGAACTCCGGCGCCCACGCCTCGGCCTCCGATAACGAGAAACTCCGCTCTATGGTCCGCGGCCGCGTACTGCTACCCGGCGACGCCGGTTTCGACCACGCCCGCAAGCCCTGGAATCTGGCTGTCGAGCAACCGGTCGACGCCGTAGTCGAAGTCGCCGATGCCGCCGCCTTGGTCCGATACGCCCGCGACGCCGGCCGCAGACTGACGATCCAACCGAACGGTCACGGCGCCTCCGGAGCCACCGGCGGCGCAATCCTGGTGCGCACCAACCGCCTCGGCGAAATCCGCGTCGACCCGGGCCGCCGGACCGCACGCGTCGGCGCTGGCGTGTCGTGGGGCCGACTCCAGGACGCCGCGAGCCCGCACGGGCTGACCGGAATGGTCGGCAGTTCCCCGGCGGTCAGCGTCACCGGATACGTTCTCGGAGGCGGACTGAGCTGGTTCTCCCGCGCAGCCGGTTGGGCCGCCGACAGCGTTACGGCCTTCGACGTGGTAGACGCTCAGGGCCGCGCGCTCCACGTGACAGCATCCTGCGAACCGGACCTCTTCTGGGCCCTGCGCGGTGGAGGCGGCGACTACACACTGGTCACCGCGGTCGAACTCGACGTACGTCCGGTCCCGGCGCTCTACGGCGGCGGGCTGCGCTGGCCCGCCGAGCGCGCCCCGCAGGTCATGGCCGCGTTCCAGGAGATCACCGCGGCGGCGCCGCAGGCGCTGACACTGTGGTGGAGCCTGACACAGATCCCGTTTCGCCCGGCGCAAGTCGGCATCGACGTGCTGCATCTCGGTGACACCGACCAGGCCCGCGCCCTGCTGCGGCCACTCGAACACATCACTGGCCCCGTCGCCGACACCCGCAGGGTCCTACCGCTCACCGACCTCGGCACCATCGGCAATGAGCCGGCCGCCCCCACCGCCGCCCGATCACGCACCGAACTGCTGACCCACCTCGACCCCACCGCCGTGGACAACATACTGACCACACCGATTCCGCCGCTGATCACCATTCGAATCCGCCACCTCGGCGGCGCCCTCGCACGGCAGACCACCACCGCGCCCGGACCGATGACCGAGCCGTATCAAATCACCTTCGTCGCACCGCACACAACACCACAAACCGCCGCGAACATCGACACAAGCATCCGTACGCGTCTCGAATCCCTAGGTGAAACACGCAGCGGTCGAACACCATTCACCTTCCTGGCACCGGGACAAACAGCCGCGGACGCCGTCGCACCCGACACCCTGCGCCGACTGCGCACCATCAAACAGCGCCTGGACCCGCAGGGCATATTCCGCAGCAACTACCCCGTCGGCTGACTCGCTGCGCAACCAATCACGCACGATCCTCCGGCTGTATCGAACCCACCCGCGAGGCCAGCGAACCTCGCTCGATCCGAGCCGGCACGCCAGAGAAAGCACCCGACTACACACTCAACTCGGTTAGTTATAGATCGCCTGTGGCGGCCTGGCCGAGGAACCGGGCGCATGACATGGGCCGGTGGCATGGCCGGTGAATCGCGTGATCCCGAGTGTCGAACGTCGCCACCTGACTGCGAAACACGAGTCACCGAATCGCACGCTAGGATTCGCCTATGCGTTCGATCGATGCCGCCCAGCGCCGCGCTCGGCTGGCCGTGCGGCACCGGCTGGCGACGACGGAGCGGTCCGACCGGGCCGCCGAGATCGCCGAGTCGCTGGTTGCCCTGCACGCGACCGATCCGGCCACCGTATTCCTCGCGGTCGCGGCCCGCGGCCGCGATATCACGCCGGCCGAGGTCGAACAGGCCCTCTACGAAGACCGCACGCTGCTGCGCATGCTGGCTATGCGGCGAACCATGTTCGTCGTGCCGGTCGACCTCGTGGCGATCCTGCAGGCTTCGTGCGCGGATGCGTTGGCGCACAAGCAGCGGCGCACCTACAGCAGGTACCTGCACCAGGCAGGCATCGGCGACGGTGATGCGCTGGGCTGGCTCCGCCAGGTCGAAGCCGAGACCCACCAGGCGCTGTCGACCAGGGGCGCCGCAACCGGCATACAGCTGAGCAAGGACGTCGCGCGCCTGCGCACCCAGGTGAATACCGCTCCGGACAAGGCCTATTCGAAACCGACGAACATCACCACCTGGGTGCTGGTCACGCTGGGCTGCGAGGGCCGCATCGTGCGGGGCAGGCCGAACGGCAGCTGGGCGAGCAGCCAGTACACCTGGGCGCCGGTCGAATCCTGGCTGCCGGACGGCATCGCGACCGTCACCGCCGCGCAGGCCCGAGTCGAACTGGTCCGTCGCTGGCTGCGCGCGTTCGGGCCGGCGCCGGTCGCCGATATCACGTGGTGGACCGGCTGGACTCTCCGCGACGTGCGCTCGACGCTCGGCGCTCTCGATCTGGTCGAGGTCGATCTGGACGGCACGGTCGGCGTGCTGTTGGCCGACGACCTCGAGCCCGTGCCGGCACCGCAACCCTGGGCGGCGCTGTTGCCCGCCCTGGATCCGACGCCGATGGGGTGGCAGTCGCGGGATTGGTTTCTCGGACCGCACGCACCGCGCCTGTTCGACCGCAACGGCAATATCGGCCCCACTGTCTGGTGGGATGGGCGGATCGTCGGCGGCTGGGCACAGCGCAAGGACGGCGAGATCGTCTGGCGCTTGCTCGAGGACGTGGGGGCCGACGCGGAGGCGCTGATCGCGACAGAGGCGCAGCGAAGCACCGAGTGGTTCGGCGATGTTCGCGCCATTCCGCGATTCCGGACGCCACTGGAACGCGAACTCACCGCCTGAACGCCGAGCACCACCGCGATCTCCCGACGCACCCGCCGGCGCGTCGGACCACGGCACCTACCGTGCGGCGACGATCACCGGACCGAGCCCGCCCCGGGTCATGAGCTGTCCGGGATCGGTGACCTGCACACCGTTGACGAAGACAGATGGGGTGCTGTTGACGCCGCTGTCGAGCACCTCGGTGGTCTTCTGCCTGAGGTACGCGTCGTACTTGCGATCGGTAATGCATGTGGCCACAGCAGGATCGGTGTAACCGGCCTGCTTGGCGATCTCGATCAACTTTCCGTCGGAGAGACCGGCGCCGCCCTCCTTGGGCTGCTTGTCGAACATCGTCGCCAACCATCCCTGGTACTTCGACGGATCGAACCGGGCCACACAGTACGACGCGTTACCCGCCCGCGACGAGTACTTGTCGGTGGACGCCCGGTCCAGAAAGGAGATGACGTTGTACTCCACCACGGCGGCGCCACTTTTCGCCGCGTCCTCCAGCACCTTGCCGTTCGCTCGCTCGAACGACCGGCACGCGGGGCACTGCAGATCCGCGACCACGCGGACAACAACCTTGGCTGCAGGCTCGCCGATCCGGATCGCACCGTTCGCGGCGACGCCCGCGGGGGCCCGACCGTCGCTTCCCGCAGCCGTCGCGATGCCACCGACCACATTCGAACGCACCGACCGCACCGCGACTCCAGTGCCGATCGTCACGACCAGCGCCACCAGCAAGCCGGCCGCCACCATCAGGCTGAGTTTGCTGTTGTTGCTGTCCCGTGGCACGGGCGGCGGGCTCGACCAACCCCCCTGGTAGGTGTCCATTCCGAGTTCCCACTACTTTCCGTTCGCCGAACAATTCGCTCCGCAACGATAGCGGCTGCCGAACCGACCGAAGGTCGCCGAGAGCCGAATCCGGCTCCGGCGCGGGTGGCGAGATCGCGGCTCGTCGGAGTGCTCGGTCTCGGATTCCGGACGGGTAGTCTGACGATTCGAAGCTCTGGCCTGAATTCAGGCCGCCGGCACCGCGACGAGCAGGTCGGTCGCTAGCTGCTTCGCCGCGCCGGGGTCCGACGATGAACCGACCACTGTCCGTGCCCGGGTTGGAGGAGTTCGTGTTCGACCTCGAGGAAGTGATCAAGGAACGCCGTTCGACGCGGATGTTCCTGCCTGATCGACCGGTGCCGCGGAGATTGGTGGACGAGGCGCTGGCGCTGGCGATCCGTGCGCCGTCGAGTTCCAACATCCAGCCATGGCACCTGGTGTTCGCGTCCGGAGCTGCCCGGGACCGTCTCGTGGTCGCTTTGCTGCGCGAGGCTCACGGACGGCCGCCGCGAGTCCCTGTGCTACCCCCCTCGTTCGCTCATCTGCGCCGGCACCTGGGCGCCCAGGTCTATGGGTCGATGGGAATCGCGCGCGAAGATACCGACGCCAGGCGAACAGCAGTTCTGCGCAACTGGGAGTTCTTCCGCGCGCCGTTGGCCGGGATCGTGTGTATGCATCGCGACCTCGGTTGTGTCGATGCCATCGGCGTGGGGATGTTTCTGCAGACATTGCTCTTGGCCTTGACCGCACGCGGCCTGGGAACGTGCGTTCAGGTTTCTATCGCGGGTTACCCCGAGATCGTCCACGCACAGCTCGCCATCCCACCGGAGTTTTCGGTCTTGTGTGGCCTGGCCGTCGGCTACCCAGACCCGGCCTTCCCGGCGAACAATCTCCGGATCGGCCGTCAGCCCATCGATGAGAACGTCACGTTCCTCGATTACTGATCGACAATATGCATTCGATGGCGCCGAGCCGCGGGCATGAGCGCCACGATTACGACGCGGGCGACTGGTCGGCTGTCTCACAGCGTGGTGACCAAGCCGCCGTCGATTCTCATGTCGGATCCGGTGATGTTGGCGGACCGGTCGCTGGCCAGGAACACGACCAACTCGGCAACCTGTTCCGGGGTGGTGAACCGGCCCATCGGGGTGGCGCCCACTGCCGCGGACATGACCTCGTCGGCGGTCTGACCGCTGGCGCCCGCGAGCGTGTCCGCCACCCCGCCTCGGTCCAGCCACATTCCGGTCGTCACCGGCCCGGGGCTTATGGAGTTGACACGAATGTTCTTCGGCCCCAATTCCTTTGACAACGCCTTGCCGAAGTTGGTGACAGCGGCCTTGGCGGCACAGTAATCGTAGATCCGGGGGTCGGGAAGGTACGCGTTGACTGATCCGACGATGACGATCGATCCGCCACCGCGTCGGTACATCTGCGGCAGAGCGGCGCGGGTCGGCCGCACCGTCCCCATCACATTGAGCTCCCAGGAACTCCGCCACTGGTCGTCGGTGACGCCGGCGAAACCGCCCGGTTGCATTCTGAGCGCGCCGACGTTGTTCACCAGCACATCGATGCCGCCGCGCTCCCTCGCCGCCGCTATCAGGTCACCGACGCCGCCGGGCTGCGACAAATCGACGGACACGAACGTCACCTTCCCGGCTTCTTCCAGCACACCGAGATCGGGTCCACGGCCGCGTGACCCCGCCACGACGTGAGCGCCGGCCTCCACCAGCGCTCGGGTTACCGCGAGACCGATACCCTTGCTCGCGCCGGTCACGACAGCGATCTTGCCCGACAGATGTAGATCCATGCTGCTGCTCCCCTCGTCCGCGCGGTGGGTGATCCCGACCACGCTAACCCGGCTCACCTGCGCAAGGTCCAGTCCGCGACCGCCGGAGTGTCGGACCGCAGGCGACCGATCAGCGAATCGAACCCGGCCACGAAGATCAAGCAGCGTTGCCCCGGCAGGGGGGCGCGCCGACCGCGTCCGCTTACATGTCCAGCCCGAGGTCGAGCACCCGCACCGAGTGGGTGAGGGCCCCGACGGCGAGGTAGTCGACGCCGGTACGGGCGTAATCGGCGGCGGCAGCGAGGCTCAGGCCACCCGAGGACTCCAGCTTCGTCGCGGGCGCCGCGACGTTGCGACGCTGCACGGCTGCCTGTGTCTGCCAGAGCGGGAAGTTGTCCAAGAGGACGAGTTCCACATCCTCGGCGAGCACGGCATCGAGCTGTTCCAGGCTGTCCACCTCGACCTCACAGGCGATGCCGGGAGCGACCGCGCGGACCGCGCGCAATGCTTCCACCACCGACCCGGCCGCGACGACGTGGTTGTCCTTGATCAGCGCGGCATCGCCGAGACCCATGCGGTGGTTCACACCCCCGCCGACCCGGACCGCGTATTTCTGCAGCGCGCGCAGCCCCGGCAGGGTCTTGCGGCTGTCGCGGATGCCGCACCCGGTACCCGCGACCTCGTCGACCCAGGCAGCTGTCGTGGTCGCGATGCCGGAGAGGTGACAGACGAGGTTGAGCAGGGTGCGCTCGGCTGTGAGTAACCCGCGGGTCGGCGCGACCACCGTCAGTACGGACTGCCCGGGCGCCACCCGGGTCCCGTCGGCGACCCGGCCGGTGATCTCGTAGTCACCCGCGCCGATCACCTCGTCGAGCACCAGCAGCCCGACGTCGAGGCCGGCGACGGTCCCCGGCTGCCGCGACACCACCGATGCCTGCACGACCGCGTCGGCGGGCACGGTGGCCACCGTGGTGACGTCCGGGCCGTAGCGCAGATCCTCGTCCAGCGCCAGGCGGATGATCCGCTGCACCTCGTCGCGATCCAGTGCGGAATCCAGAGCCATCGAAGCGCTCCTTTCTCTCGCCGAGTGGGCGGCATCCCGCCGCGATCCCTACTCGACGGCTGTGGTCAGGGGGTTACTGGTGCGTGCTCCGGCACGCCCTCGGAATTCAGTCGGATCGGGAGGCTGTGCCGCAATGCGGTCACCTGGTCCGGATGATCCGATCGGGTATGGCAGCCACGGCTTTCGGTGCGAGCGGCCGCGGCGAGCAGCAGGGTTCGCGCCGCGAGGGTGAGCGCCGCGTCCTCGATCGCCGCGACCGCAGTCGCGGGCGCTGAGCATGTTTCGCGCGTAGTCGCCACGTCGTCGAGCCGCTTGAGCGCTTCGTCGAGACCGGCGCCGTCGCGGACGACCGACGCGTGCGTGGTCATCAACTGCTGTACCGCGTCGCGATCGGCGTACTCGGTGACGCGGGCGCCGACCGCGGTCACCGTCGCGGGCACACCCAGCCGTTCGACCGCGGCGGCCCCGGCACGCTCGCCGACGACCAGTCCCTCGAGCAGACTGTTGGAGGCAAGCCGGTTCGCGCCGTGCAGACCGGTGCGCGCGACCTCGCCCGCCGCATACAGGCCGGCGACTCCGGTACGGCCGTGGGTGTCGGTCACGAGTCCGCCGCACTGATAGTGCGCGGCCGGCGCCACCGGAATCAGGTCCGTGCCCGGATCGATGCCCGCGGCCAGACACGAGGCGGTGATCGTCGGAAACCGTTGCCGGAAGCCGTCGATCGCGCGCGCGTCGAGGTAGACGTGGTCGGTACCCAGCGCGCGCATCCGGGCGGCGATGGCGCGGGACACCACGTCACGCGGCGCGAGATCACCGCGCGGATGCAGCCCGTCGGTCACCGAATCGCCCTCGGTGTCGACGAGTATCGCCCCCTCGCCGCGTACTGCCTCGCTGATCAGCGGCCTGCGCCCGATCCCACCCGGGGTGTACAGCACGGTCGGATGGAACTGTACGAATTCGAGATCGGCGACGACCGCACCGGCCCACAGCCCGAGCGCGATGCCGTCGGCAGTGGCGCCGGGCGGGTTTGTGCTCAGCGCGTACAGTCGGCCGAGCCCGCCGGTGGCCAGCAGCACCGCGGGCGCGTGCACGACACCGAATCCTTGATCGGACACAGCGACAACACCCTGCACACCGTTCGGCCCGGTGCTGATCTCGCCGACCGTGGTGCCGAACAACACCGGCAGATCGGCCTCGTTCAGCGCCCGCTGCACCTCCGCGCCGGTGGCGTCTCCGCCCGCGTGGATGATCCGGCGGGTGCTGTGCCCGCCCTCGCGGGTCCGCGAGATCCGACCGTCGCGGCCCAGATCGAAGACCGCGCCGAGATCGGTCAACGCGTCGAGCGCGGCTTGGCCGCCCTCGACGATGGAGCGCACCGCGTCCACGTCGCACAACCCGACACCGGCTTCCACCGTGTCGTGCACGTGGGATTCGACCGAATCCCCGTCCGGCGCGACAACGGCGATGCCGCCTTGCGCGTACTGCGTCGACGTGTCGGTCGGCCCGCCTTTGCTGAGCGTCAGCACCCGAAGGCCGCGCAGCGACGCGGTTCGCGCCGCGGTCAGCCCCGCGACGCCGCCGCCGATCACGACGAAATCGGCCTCGGCCTCCCAATCGATCGGGAACCGGGTGGTCATCGGCCTACGCCTGCCCGTGCTCCAGCCACCGAATCCGCGGCGTTGTCACCCGGATTCGCGGTGGTCCGCACTCGCGCGGAAGCCACCGCGTTCCGCGCGAGCCCGACCACTGCCACCAGGGCAGAGGTCGACGTCATTCACCACCGCCCGGATTGCCGATCTCGATCATCCGCTGCACCGAATTGCGACCGAGCGCAGCGGTTTCCGGATCGACATGGACTTCGTCGCGACCATCGACCAGGCAGCGCAGCAGTGCCGCCGGAGTGATCATCTTCATGTACTTGCACGAGGCCCGGTCGTTCACGGCCTGGAAGTCGATGCCCGGCGCGGCCTTGCGCAACTGGTGCAGCATGCCGATCTCAGTCGCCACCAGCACCTGGTTCGACGTCGCCGCCTTCGCCGCGTCGATCATGCCGCCGGTGGACAGAATGTGCACCCGCTCGGCCGGGAAGGCGCCCTCGCCCGCGAGGTACAGCGCCGACGTGGCGCACCCGCATTCGGGGTGCACGAACAGCTCCGCGTCCGGATGGGTGCGCGCCTGCTCGGTCAACTCGTCACCGTTGATGCCCGCGTGCACATGGCATTCGCCGGCCCAGATGTGTACGTTCGCCCGGCCGGTGACGCGTTTGACGTGCGCGCCGAGGAACTGGTCCGGCAAGAACAGCACCTCGCGGTCGGGGTCGATGGAGGCGACCACGTCCACCGCGTTGGACGACGTGCAGCAGATGTCGGTGAGCGCTTTCACCTCGGCCGTGGTGTTCACGTAGGAGACCACGATCGCATTCGGGTGTTCGGCCTTCCAGGCGCGCAGCTCGGCGGCGGTGATGGAGTCCGCGAGTGAGCACCCCGCCCGCTGGTCCGGAATGAGGACCGTCTTGGCCGGGCTCAAGATCTTGGCGGTCTCGGCCATGAAGTGCACGCCGCAGAACACGATGGTGTCCTCCGGCGCCTCGGCCGCGATCCGGGACAACGCCAGCGAATCGCCGACATGGTGGGCCACGTCCTGGATCTCCGGCAGCTGATAGTTGTGCGCGAGGATGGTCGCGTTGCGCTCCTCGGCGAGCCGCTTGACCTCCTGCGCCCATTCCGGCGTCGCTTCGACACCCGCGAACCCCGCGGGTCCGTCGAACACCTGCCCCATCAGCGGGGGCGCCAGTTTCACACCCGTCGTCGCCATGGATGGCTCCCTTCCTCGTGCGATCGGCTTCACCACCGATTCGCACCCAACCAGGTTTTCGACTTACAATCGAAAACGTGACCCATAGTAGCACCAGCCACGAATCGCTCACCGCGGTGTTCCAGGTTCGCCGCTTCCCCGCACCAATCGCCGCAGGTACGGACCCTACTGCCAGCACAGAAAGCATGCTGCGGCGTTGCCCGCCCGACCAGCGGACCGAACTGGCCGTGCTGCTGTGGGAGCGCGCGCTCGACCCACAGAAAGGCACCTGGTCACTGCCCGGCGGGCAGCTACGCGACGACGAGGACCTCGATACCTCCGCGCGCCGCCAGCTCGCCGAGAAGGTCGACGTGCGCGAGCTGACCCACCTCGAACAACTCTCGGTGTTCAGCGCCCCGGACCGGGTACCGAGCCCCCGCCGCATCGCCTCGGCCTACCTGGGCCTGGTCCCGCTCACCGCGGACCCGAAACTGCCGTCCGACACCGCCTGGCATCCGGTCTCCGCGCTGCCGGCCATGTCCTTCGACCACCGCACCGTCGTCGACCACGCCCGCACCCGCCTGGCCGCGAAACTCTCCTACACCAACATCGCCTTCGCGCTCGCGCCGGATCGATTCACCATGTCCACGTTGCGCGAAATCTATTGCGCCGCACTCGGATATGACGTCGACACCACCAACCTGCAGCGAGTCCTCTCCCGCCGTAAGGTGATCACGCCCACCGGCGCCACCGCCGCTCCCGGCCGCGCGGGCGGGCGACCGGCAGCGGTCTACCGCTTCACCGACTCGGGCTTACGCGTGACCGACGAATTCGCGGCGCTGCGCCCGCCGACCTGAGCCACCGACCCGGACGGTAACCACGGGTCTTCGGGCCCGGACAGCTACGCGAGTTGACCGAGGTCACGCACCAAAATCCAGATCAGCGTCCACATCCTGCCCCGTTGGCATCCACACAGGATCACCGAGTCGATGGGCTCGACACCGGTATCGGTATCGATTCGCAGAGCCGGCGGCGGCACTCCCACCCCCGCCGACTTCCCGCTCAGTACTCGGTTGCCGCTTTGCGGTGCTTGCGCCCGCGCCGATACTCTCGTTTACTCGGCACCGGGCGCGCGGCATTGCTGCGCCGCAACGCATCCCGCCGCCGCCAAGCGATCAGATCGGCCCGCTCACCAGTCGACGCCGAGGGCGCGGCCGTCCGTGCGCGATTCATCACCGGACCTCCCTTCGACGAGCCACTCCTTCGTTGCGGCCGGATCACGGTATCAGCGAAATTACTCCGCCTCCAGCTACTTTCTGCCGCTGGCCGGAGTGGCCGATTCCGGGTCGTTCCTCGTCGAACGATGACGTCACTTCGTAGCCGTCCACCAGCGACTCCACTACATCGCACCGCACGTCCGCGGGCCGCGGCCGGGCGATGCAGATCTTCGCGGCCATCAGGTGGACGATGCCACCGGGTCGCGACGGCCCGTCATGGCGATGGGTCTGATCGTGCGAAATCCCATCCCTCGTTGCCCTGTCATTTACCTCTGAGTAAGAGGTATCCTCAGCGACATGGCGAGAACATCCGAGGTCACAACCCACGCGGAGCTGGTCGGGCGACTGATGAGTGCGTTCGGGCGCTTCCGTCGGCAGGTCTCGCGGATGGCGGGTCGATCGTTCGATCAGCCGGAGGTGAGCGCCTCGCAGGCGGAGTTTCTGCGCCTGGTCGGCCGTAACCCGGCTATCTCGGTGAAGGCGGCCGCCGCGGAGCTGGGCTTGGCTCCCAATAGTGTGTCGACCTTCGTCACGGCGCTGGTGCAGGCAGAGTTGCTGGTACGGGAGGCGGATCCAGCGGATCGGCGGGTGATGCGGCTGAGCCTGCCCGCCCAGGTGCAGCGCACGGTCGACGAGACCCGCCGGCGCCGGCACGGCCTGATCGCGGCGGCTCTCGACGAGTTGAGCACCGATGAGCGAGATCAGTTGGTTCGCGGGCTGGCGGTCGTCGACAAGGTGACCGGCATCCTGCACGAGTACGAACAAGGTAAGCGACGATGACATCGAAATCCGTTGATCCACCACTGAATTGCCCAGCTGTCGAATGCACGGGCCTGACGCACCGTTACGGCGAGCACATCGTGGTCGATCGCCTGGATCTGCGCATCGAGCGCGGTGAAGTGTTCGGTCTGCTCGGTCCCAACGGCGCCGGGAAGACCACGACGATCCGGCTGTTGAACACGTTGATGCCTGTGCAGGACGGCACGATCCGGGTGCTCGGTCTCGAGGTCGGCCGCCGCGACGCGGACATCCGCTACAACCTCGGCTACGTGCCGCAACAGCTGTCCATCGAGGCGACGCTGACCGGGCGGCAGAACGTGACCTGGTTCGCGCGGCTGTTCGATGTGCCGCGTCGCGAGCGGGCCGAGCGGGTGAACGAGGTGTTGGCCGCGATGAACCTGCTCGAGGTGGCCGATCGGCTGGCCGGCGGCTATTCCGGCGGAATGATTCGCCGACTGGAGTTGGCGCAGGCACTGGTCAATCGGCCCGCGCTGCTGATTCTCGACGAGCCGACGGTCGGTCTGGATCCGATCGCGCGTGACAGCGTCTGGGACCGCGTGCGCGATCTGCGACACCGATTCGGCACAACAGTGCTGCTGACCACCCATTACATGGCCGAGGCCGACACCTTGTGCGATCGGATCGCACTGCTGCACAAGGGCCGATTGCAGGCAGTCGGGACGCCGGCGGAACTGAAGGCCGCGCTCCGACCCGACGCCACCCTCGATGACGTATTCCGCCACCACGCCGAAGCCGGCCTCGATGACGGCACAACGACGGAGGGAGGGCTGCGCGGTGTCCGAAACACACGTCGAACCGCTCAACGCGCGAGCTGACTACCCGCCCGTGCGACTGGCGCCACGGGGCGCCGCGCGGCTTGTCGCACTCGGCTCACGAATCACCACCTTCGTGCTGGTCGAGTTGCAGAAGTTGCGCCACGATCGCACCGAACTGGTGACTCGCGGGGTGCAACCGGTGCTCTGGATGCTGATCTTCGGCACCACATTCTCCCGACTGCGCACCATCCCCACCGGGGACCTGCCGTACCTGGACTTCCTGGCGCCGGGGATCATCGCCCAGTCGGCGCTGTTCATCTCGATCTTCTACGGCATCCTGCTGATCTGGGACCGGGACGCGGGCATTCTCAACAAGCTCATGGTCACCCCGACGCCACGTGCGGCTCTGATCACCGGAAAGTGCTTCGCGGCCGGCGTGCGCGCGGTGGCGCAGGTGCTGATCATCGTGGCGCTGGCCTTGGTCATGGGCGTGCACGTGACCATGAACCCGGCCAGATTGTTCGGCGCGGTGGTCGTCGTGGTTCTGGGTGCGGCGTTCTTCGCTTGCCTGTCGATGACCATCGCAGGTGTCGTGGCGAAACGTGACCGGTTGATGGGAATCGGGCAGGCGATCACGATGCCGCTGTTCTTCGCCTCGAACGCGCTGTACCCGCTGGATCTGATGCCGCCGTGGCTGCGCGTCGTCAGCCACGTGAACCCGCTCAGTTACGAAGTGGATGCGCTCCGTGGCCTGTTGATCGGCGGCTCCTACCACCTGTGGCTGGATCTGGCAGTGCTGACGCTGACCGGGATCGCTGGAATCGCCTGTGCCTCTTCGCTGCTGGGGCGCCTGACGCGGTAGCTCTCTCCCCTCGGAGTTGCCGCCACGAGCCGCGGCACCACGTCTCCGCCGGACGGGCTCTGCCGAGGACCAACGCGGCGCCAAGGTCTAACGCGGTCATGGTGTGGCCGACCGGATCGCCATTCCATCAGTGTCAGGCGAGCACCCTGAACAGGCATGACACTGAACCCGCGTGCGCCTGAGGACAGCTCCGGACCAAGGTCGGACCACTCGAACTGTCGATCACCCCGGACGCGACAACGGCCACCTGGTGCGGCGCCCGGGCCGGGGCGCCGCGGACCAGGTGGCCGCTGGATCGATCGCCGCCAACCCGACGGGCGATCGATCCGAGAACGCACGACCGGCGATCGATGGGTGGGCCACCGATCGCCGGACGTACTTATGGATTAGTCAGCGCGAGAGCGAGTTGCGCAGATCGGTGATGGTGGCGCGGCGCTCGTAGGCGATCCAGGCGAAGATCGCGGCGAGCACCAGGGGGAAGATTCCCATCAAGGGTTTGTCGGCGAGGAAAGCCTGCGTCCCGGCGGCGAGCACGGTGAGAACGGACAGACCCGTGGCAGCCAGGGCGCTGAGCCGTGGCACCATCAGGCCGATACCACCCGCGACCTCCACAACTCCGATGAAGATGAGCAGCCCCAGCGGAATGGTCAGATTCTCGGGCGCGTTGTCCGTCAGGGCGTTCGGCATAACGAGCTTCGGTCCGCCGGAGGCGATGACGAAGAACAGGCCGAGCAGAATCTGCAGGGTCCACAGGGCGCGGTTGCGGATCTTGCCGGGACGGTTGGTGACGTCGTCGGAGAAGTTGGCGGCGGGGTTGGCGGTGGTCATTTCTGGTCCTTTTGGTCGGTCGCGCCGGGTTGGTGGCGCGTTCAACAGATAGGACGAAGCGCAGTGCCAGATCTCATCGCCGTCTGCGAAGATTTTCCGAACCGCTGCTGTTCACGAACGATCATCCATTCAACGGCTCCGGCCTGCTGCCGAGGAAAGCCGACAGCGCCTCAGCCAGAAGTCCGAGGCGATTCAGGACGGCTGCGTGGACCGCAGCACGCACCGCGAGGCGTCGCATAACTCGGCGGTTCGGCGACCAGTACGTTGTGGTGCGGATCGTTCCCAGGAACGATGTGCTGCGACGCTGGTCGATCGAGGAGGGCATCCATGCAGTTCATGCTTCTGGGCTTCGACGGCACCGACGCCGACGCGCAGGCACGACGGATGGCTGTACGTGCGGAACATCTCGCTCTCGGTGACAAGTTGGTCGCTGAAGGCAAGATGCTGTATGGCACAGCCCTTCTCGATGATTCGGGTGCGATGATCGGCTCGATGCTCGTCCTCGAGTTCGATTCGCGCGGCGAAGTCGACGAATGGCTCGCCATCGAGCCGTACATGACCGGCGACGTCTGGCGGCGTATCGAGATCCGGCCGGTCCGCGTCGGGCCTTCCTTCACCGGACTCCGTAAACCCTGATTACCTGCGCGGCCAGTTGCGACGCCCCCGGATCGCCAAGACACGACGCTGATGGGATCCAAGTCCGCGACGCCTCCCTCGCTGAACCGAGAGGCCGACGGGATTCGAGTCCTCCAACGGCCCGGTTCCTCTGGGACGCGCGGATGTCATCGCCTCCGGCGGCACTCGCGCGTGGGCTCGCGGTCGCGAAAGTACTCGAAATCGTTGCGGGTCACGATAATCGCCGCGACTAGGGTGGCGCACTGCATGGCGTCGCAGTCGCGGTGGATTCGCCGCGCCTGTACCGCGTTCTCCCGACTGGATACCGCCCACGCCGGATTGTCGTGCGCCAACTCCGACCACACCGTCGACAGATCCGACCTGCGAATGTCGAGGTGATCGGAGCCGGGAAAGAACGGCCGCGGGGCCGCGAGCACCAGCCGACGCCACCGCCGTTCCAACGGTGACGGCCCGTCCTGGCGACCACCCGGCAACAACCGCAACACCGCCGGTCGAGGGATCTCGTCATCCACCATCCGACACCCCGCGCGAACACCGACGCCGAGGCACAGTCTGTTCCGCCCACGCCCGCACCGCCTCGATCACTACGGAACCGGAGGGTCGAAACCCATTCCGCGGCGGAACTATCCACTGCCGGATCGCCCCCGATGACGCAGTCGGCGAGGGCAGCGCGATCGTTGCCCCTGCCCGAGAGACCGACACGTCCAACCGGAACAGCCGCGCGAACAGCCTGTCGTCATCCGGCACATCGGGCTGAATCAGAAAGGTCCACCGGGTCGAACGTGGATGTCCGACAACCGGACCCAGCCCCACACTTCGGCACTGCATGTGCGCCTTGACCGCTTGCCCGAGCCTGGTCGGCATCGTCACGCCCCATACCCGCCCGGCACGCAGCACGATCCGGCCCGACTCGGGCGGATCGATCACGGCGGGCAAGTCACACTCCTGCCGGTAGAAGGCACAGCGGGACACCGGATTGTCCCCGAACGGTTGAATCTCCATCTGCGCTCCTTGCTCACGTCCGTAGCCGATAGGTGCGCCCGGCCCCAGCGGATCGGCTGCGAGGGGAAACCAGGTGCGGGAGCGTCGGAGCGACTCGAACAACCTCCCTACCGGGCGCGTCTCCATGAGACAGCGTCACCTCGCCTCAGCGACTCCGAATCGGGCGCTCCGAGAAAAGTTCTCCGAATCCTCAGGACACCATCCGGCCGAGGTGAAACAATTCCTCCGATGTGGAGGAGTCCACGTCGTCGAAACGGAGGGGAACAAGAGATGCCTGATGCGGGATCGACTTTGCCGCGCCGTCAGCTCGGCCGCTACCTGACGGAATGGCGGACGCGAGCCGGGTTGAGCCAAGCCAAGGCCGCGCAGCTGCTGGAGATGGGGGCGACAAGCCTCAACAGGCTGGAGAAAGGCCAGAACTCGCGCATCAAATCGCGCGACATCCAGGCTATTTGCGACTTGTACGGCGTCCATGAAGATCTGACCACCGCGCTGATCGGACTAGCTCGGCAATCCAACGTGAAGAGTTGGTGGCATCAATACGGCGACGTGATCCCCAAGGACTTCGACGTCTACGTTGGATTGGAAGCTGCTGCGGTTCGGCTCGTTTCATACCAGCCCGATCTTGTGCCCGGCCTACTTCAAACTGCCGACTATGATCGTTCGCTCGTCCAGCTGGCATGGGCCGATTCCACCGATGCCGAGCGCGAACAGCGAGTACAGATCAAGACACACCGCCAGAATATCGTTACCAGGAAGACGCAACCGGTAACCCTCGACGTGGTGATTGGCGAGGCTGCCTTGCGACGAGTGGCGGGGAGTCGAAAAGTGATGGCCACACAGCTTCGTCATCTCGCCGACATGTCCACCCGCCCGAACGTCACGATCCAGGTGCTCCCGTTCGAGGCAGGGTTCCCAGACGGCATATCGATGCCACCCTTCGTGATCCTCGAGTTCGGAAACGCGGCCTACGCCCAAGCCGTTGAGCCGCCGGTCGTGTATCTCGAAGGCGCGGTCGGCGACATGTACCTGGAAAAACCCGATGACGTGAACCGTTACCATCGGTCCTATGAAGGCATCCGGCAAGCCGCGTGGGATGCAGCAGCCAGCAGGAATCTGCTACGGCAGGTAGCAAGGGAGTATGAGCAGCGTGAACGTTGATCTATCCGAGGCCAGGTGGTTCAAAAGTAGCCGGAGCCAGGCTGGGAAGGAATGCGTAGAGGTTGCATTCCTCGACGGAGGCAAGGTCGGGGTGCGCGACTCCAAGAACCCGACCGGACCTGCGCTGGTCTTCACGCCCGGCGAATGGGATGCCTTCACCGCAGGCGTGACAGACGGCGAATTCAGCCGTCCGTAGCCGTCGAATCAGGAAGCCCCGCCTCCCGACGCCGGTATGGCGTGTCGAGGTCGGCGGGGCTTACCTGCGTATTGTCGGTGCGTCGGCCGTAAACCGACTCGGCGGCACCGAACGAACCGACCATGACCTGCGCGCTTCATAATCAGCGACATGTAGCAGCGGTACCCCACTGCGAAGGGTCCTTCACCACATCTCCTCGACCGTGAAGCGGTGTGTGGACAGTTCGCCTGGTGGACCTCGCCGCTGTACTCACCGAGTCGAATTCGAGGGTGCCACATCGTGTTTCAGCACCTCTCTCCGCCTTCGACGCTTCCGCCACACGGCGCAGACCTCGATCATCGATCTCCGCTGTTCACGAACTCGGTGATCGCAGCAAGGCTCGGTTGGTAGCCGGAGGTCGTGTCGACTTCGAGCGACGGCACGCCTAGTGCGACTCGGTCGAACGCGACCGCCGTGGCTACTGGCTGTTGTGGATCGGAATGGGCGCTGCGTCGTGGATCGTCGATGCGACGCTGCCGGATTCGCGCCGTGGCGACGGCAGGGTCGACCGTGCAGTGGACGATGCGTATCCGGGCGTGCGCCAGTAGGGGTGTCAGACCGGGGCGCCACAATCGGTCCTGGAAGGCGGCTTCGGCTACGACCGTGACGCCGGCCCGCAGCAGCAGGTCCAGCGCCCCGAAGAACACCGGCAGAGTGCGCACGTTCAGTGCGTCATCCGGGCGGGGGCGGAAATCCGGTGTCGCGTGGACCATCCCCTCCTTGATCTCGTCCCGGCAGACGGCCGGGCAGCCGATCGCACGGGCGAGGGCGTGGGCCAGCGTCGACTTGCCGGTTCCAGGTGGACCGCTGACGACGACGAGCGTAGGCAGCAGATCCCGTTCCTGGGTCATTCGCGCACCATACCGTGAGACCGGGCCACAGCATCGCAGCTCATGAGGCCGAACACGCGCGCCGGGACGGTTCTGCGCGAATCATTTTCCGCAACACATTCCAGATGATCCCAATGCCCCGACTACCTACCTGCGCCCGGCGGCCGCGTGACGGCTCAGGCAGCCTTCATCTGCGGCTCGGGCGGCGGAGCATCGGTGCGCTGCGCCAACCGGCCGCCCGCCCAGAACGCCAACTCGACCATCCAGAACAACGCGAGGAATACCGTCACCACCGCCGCGGGGACCGCGAGGAAGAACACCGAAGGCGCGGCGGTGACGACGAACCTGACGATGTCCCGAGCGCTCGCGCCACGCAACCGACTGCCTGCGCGCACCGCCGACCACATCATCCAGCGTCGCGGCACCGACACCCCGAGTTCGCGCAGGCATCGCCGGAACAGACCGTCGGCGTCGGCGACACTCACAGCATCTGAACTGCGTAGATAATCGTGCAGAATGGCGGCGCGGGTGTACAGACCGTAGCGCGGAATCAGCCAGACGAACGGTCGCGGCACCGAAGCGAAGTCGGTGCGAAACCCGGCGGGGATCACGAATTCCTCAGTGTCGCCGCGATACACCAGCGGCTCGGTTACCCGCCAGAACTTTGCGTCGAGTTCCTCGACAACCGGCCCACCCCCAACGAAAGTCACGTCCTCTTCCTTCCCGCCCACAGTGTGTGTATCCCCACTGTAGGGTGGCTCGATACCCAAACGGCGCCGCTGTGGCGACGGTTCGGACAAAGGGTCAGCGGCGGAACTCGGGCAGCGGATCGCCAGCCGGTTCGTAGCCACGGTAGGGCGATTCGCCACCGCGCGCACCGTCACCGTAAGGCGTGAATGCGCCTGCGGTATCGAAGGATTCGCCGGCGACCCGACCGGAACGGGTTCCGGTGCCGAGATCTTCCGAAACGGTCAGCGCGGCGAGAAACAGCATGACGAACGACGCGATCAGCGGCTGCACGATCAGGGCCAGCACACTGCCCACCTCGATCGGCAGTGTGACGATCTGTCCGACCGGCGGGTTGTGCGGACGCGGATGCAGCCACGCGGCGACCTGTTCGCCGACTTGCGCCATCACCACCGTGCCCACACCGGAACCGATCAGCAAGCCGATCTGCAGCAGCGGTCCGCGCGCGGACCGCCACCGCCATGCCGCGATCGCCGAGAGCCCGCCGAGCACCGCACCGGCGAGGACGAATGTCGCCAACGCGTCGAAGTGGTGCATGCTCTCACCGGTCAGCACGGAACCACGGCCCGGCTCGACCACGAGCAACCGCTCGGTCGGCGCCGACCAACCCCAGCCGACGCCGCCGATCGCGCTCGCCGCCACCACCAAGACGGCCACCACCACCGCGGCACGCACCTCGCGCCGTATCCCACCCTGTGCCTGTGCTGCCACTGCCATCATCAGCGGCGTTCCAGAACAGCCGAGTCGAGCACGCCGTGCCGGGAGCATTTCGCCCACCAACCGTCCGGACTCACCTGCACGATCATGCGGCGGCCGCACTGTGCGCAGAAGCGCGGCGGCTCCAAGCCCAACGCGGCGGCCGCCGGGATCACATCATCGAGCCCCGGCACGATTCGCTTGCCGGTGAACGGGTTGTAGCGCTCGTCCATACCCATGACAGTACCCATGGTCGGAGCCTCTCTCCTGGCAACCCAGCCCGGTCACAGCGTTTCGTTGAGCGCCTTGATCGGCATCTTCAGCTCGCCGAGCAGGTCCAAGTCCTGTTCGGCGGGGCGGCCGAGGGTGGTCAGGTAGTTTCCGACGATCACCGCGTTGATACCGCCGAGGATGCCCTGCTTGGCGCCGAGGTCGCCGAGGGTGATCTCCCGGCCACCCGCGAAGCGCAGTATCGTGCGCGGCAGCGCGAGGCGGAACGCGGCGACGGCACGCAGCGCGTCGGCGGCGGGCAGCACCTCGAGGTCGCCGAACGGAGTGCCCGGGCGCGGGTTGAGGAAGTTCAGCGGCACTTCGTCGGGCGCCAACTCGGCCAGGTTCGCGGCGAATTCCGCGCGCTGCTCCAGGGTCTCCCCCATGCCGAGGATTCCGCCGCAGCACACCTCCATGCCAGCCGCTCGGACCATGCTCAGCGTGCCCCAGCGCTCTTCCCAAGTGTGCGTGGTGACCACATTGGGGAAGTACGAGCGGGAAGTCTCCAGGTTGTGGTTGTAACGGTGCACACCCATGGCGGCGAGCTGGTCGACCTGCTGCTGGGTGAGCATGCCCAGCGAGCACGCGACCTGGATGTCGACCTCGTTGCGGATCGCCTCGACTCCGGCGGCGACCTGGGCCATCAGTCGCTCATCCGGGCCGCGGACCGCGGCGACGATGCAGAATTCGGTGGCTCCGGTCTTCGCGGTCTGCTTGGCCGCCTCGACCAGGCTGGGGATATCCAGCCATGCGGCGCGCACCGGCGACTGGAACAGCCCCGACTGGGAGCAGAAGTGGCAGTCCTCCGGGCATCCGCCGGTCTTGAGACTGATGATGCCCTCGACCTCGACTTCCGGGCCGCACCATCTCATCCGCACCTCGTGGGCGAGGGCCAGCAGCTCTTCCAGCCGGTCGTCGCCGAGCCGGAGTACCTCGAGGGTCTGCTCCTGGGTCAGTCCTTCGCCGCGCTCGAGCACCTGCTCGCGGGCGATTGTCAGGATGCTCGAGGTCCGGGTGTCGGTCGGTTCCGGCGCCGTGGCGGCCGTCGTGTCAGTCGTGTCTAAGGGGGCCTGGGTCACTGCACGAATCCCTTCGTTCGGCCGAGGTGGCCGTGCAACTTGAACGGTGTTCAGGCTAGGGTAGCGGTAACAGAGCGTCAAAAACGACGGGAAGGCCATTCGAGTGCAGCTGCACCGCGCGGACGTGATCGACGGCGCCATCGCGATTCTGGACCAGTACGGTCTGGCCGACCTCACCATGCGCAGGTTGGCCGGTTCCCTCCAGGTGCAACCGGGCGCGCTGTACTGGCACTTCCCCAACAAACAAGCGCTGCTGGGCGCGGTCGCGGACCGGATCCTCGCGCCGATGGACGACCCGATCGCGGCCGAGGAATGGTCCGGACAGATCGCCGAATTGGCACACCGGCTACGCGACTGTCTGCTGACCTATCGGGACGGCGCGGAATTGGTCTCGGCGACATACGCGTCCAGGCTCACCACCAGCAAGGGCCGGGAACGCTTGGCGAGCGTCGCAATTCGCGCGGGGATGCCACAGTCGGAAGCCGAACTCGCCGCATTCACCCTGTTGCACTACGTGCTCGGCCAGACGGTCGACGAACAGTCCCGGATACAGATGGACTCGGCCGGCGCGCTGACCGAGGACGCCTCGCCGGTAACCGAAACCCCCGACGCCACCGCACGTTTCGACTTCGGCCTGCAGCTGTTCATCGCCGGCGTGCGCCACCTGCTCGGCACGAGCGTCCGCTGAGTCGCCCGCCGACGGAACGATCGGCGCCGAGCGGGTCCCCCCGTCGGCGTGCGCCGTTCACCTCGCCGAGGCGGGCATGCGCGCGAATTGGCTCGCCGGACGCGGCAGGCCGAAATGGTCGCGCAGCGTGGTACCGGTGTATTCGGTGCGGAACAGGCCGCGTTCCTGCAGGATCGGGACCACCGTCTCGGTGAAGATCTCCAGCCCGCCCGGGTAGTACGGCGGCATCACGTTGAATCCGTCGGCGGCGCCGTTGCGGAACCACTCTTCGATGGTATCGGCGACCTGTTCGGGGGTTCCGGCGAACACCCGGTGGCCGCGCGCGCCCGCGAGGCGGTGCAGCAGTCCGCGCACCGTGGGCCGCTCGCGCTGGACGATGCCCGCGACGACCTGCAACCTGCTCTGTGCATTGTCGGTGACATCACCCGCGGTGTCGAACAATTCGACCGGGATCGGCTCATCCAGCGGCAGATGCCGCAGGCTCGTCCCGACGATGGCCTCCAACTGCTGCAGGCCGTACTCCGGCACGGTGAGTTCGTTGAACTCCCGTTCCAGACGCTTGGCCGCCGCTTCGGTGTCGGCGATGAACGGGCTGATCCCGGGCAGGATCTTGACCTGCTCGCCGGCACGGCCGAATCCTTGTGCCCGCGATTTGATGTCGGCGTAGAACGCCTGTGCGTCGCCCAGGCGCTGGTGCGCGGTGAAGATCGCCTCGGCGTACTTGCCCGCGAAAGCGCGTCCGTCGTTCGAGGCGCCCGCCTGCACCAGCACCGGATATCCCTGCGGTGTGCGCGGCGCGTTGAACGGGCCTCGCACCCGCAGGTACTCACCCGCGAAATCGATCGGGTGAATCTTGCCGGTGTCCGCGTAGACCCCGGCGGTCTGGTCCAGGACGATGGCGTCGTCTTCCCAGCTGTCCCACAACGCGACCACGGCGTCGACGAATTCCCGCGCCCGTGCGTAGCGTTCGGCGTGGTCGGGGTGCTTGGCGAGGCCGAAGTTCGCCGCGGCGAGATCGGTGCCGGTGGTGACGATGTTCCAGCCCGCGCGGCCGCCGGAGATATGGTCCAGCGTGGAGAACAGTCTGGCCAAGTTGTACGGCTCGTAGTAGGTCGTCGAGGCGGTCGCGATGAGACCCAGATGCGTTGTCGCCGTGGCGATCGCGGTGAGCAGGGTGATCGGCTCCAAGCCGGATGCCGCGTTGTGCTTCACGTTGGTGCGCAGCGCGGGCCCGTCGGCGAAGAACACCGCGTCGAACCTCGCCGCCTCCGCGGTGCGGCCTATCTCCTGGTAGTAGGCGACGTCGTAGATGCGCTCGGGACGGCTGGACGGGTGCCGCCACGCGGCTTCGTGGTGTCCGGAGGGGTAGATGAACGCATTGAGACTGAGCTGGCGTGGTGCGGTCATGAGGCTTTCTTCTCTTCATCATCGGTCGGCGTCACCGCGACGCCGAGGCTGGCCAGCAACAGGGATCGGTGCCGCAGAAACGCCGGGTCAGCATGGTGGCGCGGGCGCCCCAGATCGATGCGCTGGTCCACCGTGATCCGCCCGTCCTCGAGTACCAGGACTCGGTCGGCGAGCAGCACCGCCTCGTCCACGTCGTGGGTGACCAGCAGGACGGCGGGCCGGTGCTCGGCGCACAATTCCTGCAGCAGCGCGTGCATCTTGATCCTGGTCAACGCGTCCAGCGCGCCGAACGGCTCATCCGCGAGCAGCAGTTCCGGTTCGCGTACCAGCGAACGCGCGAGCGCGACACGCTGCTGCTCACCGCCGGAAAGCTCCTTGGGCCACGCCTTTTCCCGTCCGGCCAGGCCGACCTCGGCCAGCGCGGCGCGTCCCCGTGCGGCCGCGCCCGGCCCGCCCAGGCCGAGCGTCACGTTGTCGAGTACCCGCGCCCAGGGCAGCAATCGGGAGTCCTGGAAGACCACCGAGCGCTCGGAGGGCACACTCAGGTCGCCGGATCCCGGCACGTCGTAGTCCAATTCGGCCAGTGCTCGCAGCAGCGTGCTCTTGCCGGAACCGCTGCGCCCGAGCAGTGCGACGAATTCGCCGCGCGCGATATCGATGTCGATGTCACGCAGCACAACCCGGTCGCCGAAGCCGCGCCGCAGCTCGCGGGCCCGGACAACGGTCAATCCGCCAGTGTCTGTCGCCATGAGAGCGCCTTCCTTTCCACCGAGCGCACGAGGAGATCCCCGAACAGGCCGAGCAGGCCGTAGATCACCAGACCGACGACGATGACGTCGATCTGGCCGTAGGTGCGAGCCTGGGTCATCAGGTAGCCGATGCCGCTTGTCGCGTTGACCTGTTCCACGACGACCAGGGCCAGCCACGAAATCGTGACTGCGAGCCGCAGCCCGGTGAAGAAACCGGGCAACGATCCGGGCAACGCGATCCGGCGCACGAACCCCCACCGCGACAAGCCGACGGTCTGGGCGAGTTCCACATACCTCGCGTCGACACCGCGCAGCTGCGCGTGCGTGTTCAGATAGATCGGGATCGCCACGCTCGTGGTGATGACCAGCAGCTTCATCTGTTCGCCGATGCCGAACCACACGATGAACAAGGGGATGAGCGCGAGCGTCGGAATGGCGCGCTTGATCTGGATCGGCCCGTCCACCAGCGCTTCACCGATCCGGCTCAGCCCGGCGAGCAATGCGAGCGCCAGGCCGATCGCGACACCGAGCACGAGTCCGATCCCGGCCCGCTGCACCGAGGTGAGCAGGTTGGACGGCAACCTGCCGTCGGCGAGCAGATCACCGGCGGTCGCGGCGACCGTCCACGGTGCGGGCAGTGTTTCCGGATCCAGTGTCCCCGAGGCCGACCCGGCCACCCACGCGACGATCAGCAGCACCGGCCCCCACGCGACGCCGAACGGGATCGGCCGACCGGGACCGAGGCGCCGCCGCGCGGGTGTGCGTGTGGCCAGGACCGGTTCCGACGCGGCGCGGCCCGGACGGATGCGGTGCAGTACTCCGACGTCCGCGGTGGCCATCAGCGCTCCTCCGGCTCGAACGCGGCGCCGCCCTCGGTGACCGCCTGGGTGATCGCGGCATCGAAACGCAGGTCGAAACCGTTGGCGGCCTGCACCTTCTCGGGCAACTCACCGGCCTTGGCGATGGCATCGATGGTGGACTGTTGACGGTCGACGAGCTGCTGGTCGAGGTGCGGGAAGACGAAGGTGCCCAGGGAATTCACGATGCGTTCGGCGTCGTCGGCACTGACCTTCTGGTTCTCCACGTAATATCTGCGCGCCCATTCCTCCCGGTGGGTGTTGGCCCACTGATTGGCCCGGACGAACGCGCCGACCAGGGATCGGGTGGCGGCTGCCTTGGCCGGGTCCCGCACAGTTGCCCGGCGGGCGTACAGGTAACCGAGACCGCCGTAGATGCCCGCGGTCTCGGAGTCCGGGATCAGCGACGCACCCGGCGTTCGCAGGAAGCGGGTGACGTTCGGTTCGATCAGCGGAGCGATGTCGACCTGACCGGTGCGCACCGCGTCCGGGAACTCCGCCAGCTGCAGGCGGACCAGCTGCACATCGGAGGTCGTCAATCCGGCCTTGTCGATCGCGCGCAGCACGGCGGCCTGCTGCGCGGTGCCCTCCGCGTACGCGATCTTCTTGCCCTTCAGATCCGCCAGCGTGCGGGCCGACGTGCCCGGCGCCACCGCGAGTTTCAGCGCGCTGGTGCTGGTCTGGTAGGCCGCGACGATCGGAACATCCTGCCCGGCCACCAGCGCGTGGATCGGCGGGACGTCACCGACCTGCGCGACATCCGCGGCGCCCGCGCGGAAGGCCTCCAGGATGGCGGGGCCGCCCACGAAGTTGGCGAACTCCACCGTGAACGGGAGCTTGTCGAGTTCGCCGGAGATCCGCAGCACGGACTGCAGGCGCTCGGCCTGGTCGGCGACGATGAGGGTGGTTGCCGCCGGAACCTCGGTCGGTAGGGGTCCGTCAGCGGTGGAACCGACCGACTTGTCGTCGTGTGCACAGCCGGTCAGTCCGAGTGTCGCAACGGTTGCCACGGCGAGCAATGCGGCGGCCGTGCGGCCGCGGCGGCCGGACCGGTCAGTGCTTGGTCGGTACATAGGGGTATTGAAACAACGCGGACCCGACACGAATACCGTTTGTCTCAGCATGGTTCGAACTCGCCTCAGCGCGGCGCCGCTGCCGCCATCGCCGCCGGAGACAGCCGCTGAAAGTGCTGGATGGCGGGCAGAATCTGCAGTTCGACCGCCGGCATGTCTGTCCCTGGGCGCTGCCTCGGATGTGCGTGACCGGTGACGGGTTCAGTGGGCGAGATGCGAAAGGCGCCACCCACGCGCGGGCCGAATTCGTGCACCGCACCGGTCATCCTGTCGAGCACCATCCAGCGCGCCACCGCCTCGGCATCGAGCAGCAGCCGGTAGACGGCCGACCAAGGAGCGTCGAGGTGCCACCGAATGCCGGTAGCGGTCATTTCGCCACTCCAGACGGCCGGGACAGCGCGACGTCCATGTGCTGGTCGGCGGCTCCGCTCGGGGCTCGAAACCGCCGTGGGCCGTTCAGGCGGGTTCGGCGGACAGCGTGATGGTGGTCCAGCCGCCGAGGTGGACGCGGTCGCCGTGTCGGAGCGCAACGGCGACCTTGGGTGGTAACAACTCCTCGCTCCCGTTCACGCTGGTGCCGTTGGTCGATCCGAGGTCGGTAATGGTGAGACCGCGGTCATCGATGTGAATGATCGCATGGGCGCGCGAAACACCGATGTCGGCGGGGGCGATGCCGAGATCGATGCCAGGCGCGATACCTTGCGAAACGCTGCGCTTGCCGATCAGAATCTCACTACCGTGCAGGACGATTCGACGTTCCGGATAGTAGGTGGGAAATCCGACCTGCTCGGCGTCGGGCCCCTTACGGGCGATGACCCGATCGTAGAACTCCCGGTCGGCGACAATCGTCGCGATCCAGGCAACCCGTCGTGGCGACTCCGCGGGCGCTGGGTCGGGTGTCACCTGCTCCGCGGCCGCCGGTTCAGGTGTCACCTGCTCCGCGGCCGCCGGTTCAGGTGTCACCTGCTCCGCAGCCGCCGGCTCGGGTATTGCCTGCTCCCCCACCGCGAGCGCGGGCCGCAGCACCGACGGGCTGAGTACCGATTCGCGTCCGCACCCCTCGCAGAATCGACCGGTGCGCACCGCACCGCAGGACGCGCACTTGGCGCTCGGATCGATTGCGTCCGGGCTGGACTTCGGAGCGCCGACCGGCAGTCCGCAGACATCGCAGTAATAGGGCGCCAGGGACAGGTGACCGACCGGACAGATATCCATCACCCCTCCTGCCGTCCGTTTATCACCCGAAGCCGGTCGGTTCCGGCGGGCAAGACTGCACATCGGTGTCTCATCTAAATCTCCTTCCATACCCTCGCGGTCCTGGCCGAGCGAGCCCCTGCGGACAGCTCATCCCGTACCCGCGCCGTCTTGGTCGACCGAGCATCCAACGCCATCTCATCTGCCGCGTCCACGTGCGACCGCAGCCGCACGGTCCCGGTGTGTTCGTCGACCTCGACCACGCCACGCAACAACTTCGCCGTGCCCTCGTTGCCGGACTCCGCGGCCAACTGCACCGCCCGGCGCAGCTTCGCGGTCGCGATCGCGATGTCACCGTTCTTGCGCGCGGCCAGGCCGTCTCGCACCGCCTGCGCCAACTCGGCCTGCCCGGTGTAGTGCGCGACACGTCTGCTGATCCGGGTCGACAATGCGGTGTCGGTGGTCCACAACGCCCGGATCAGCCCCTGACCGAGTACCTGCTCGCCCGCGAGCACGCTGACCCGGGCCGCCAGCTTCTCCCGCCCCGGCGCCGCGGGCACCAGCTGGACCTGGAGGTGGTACTCGCGGTCCTCCACGCCCCACGCGCCCAACGAGTACTCCCCCACCTGCGGACCGAACTCGGCACGGCGACCGGTCAAATCTTCGATACTCGGCGCGACCTGCTTGACGAATTGCACCCGCGCGCCCGCCGGCGTCCACACCCGCAGTGTCAGCTCCCGAATCGCCTTCGCCATCGAGTTCTGCATCATGGCCGCGAAGTCGGCGGCGAGATTCGCCGGATCCTTGACGATATCCACGGTCCCGTGCAAGGCCGATGAGATGGAACGCACTTCGTCCACCCGCCAATCGATCCCGACACCGCGGCAGTCACAGGTGAACACCCCCTCCGACAGCTTGATCTCCTCGGCCAGCGTCTCCGGCTCCTCGTGCTCGTTCTTGCCGTCGGTCAGCAGAATCGCGTGCACCATCGCGCCAGGGTGCAGCATCGCGAGCTTTCTGGCCTGGCCCAGCCAGGTGCCCATCGCGGTGCCGCCGTGCGGACGCAGCTGGTCCAGCGCGCGCCGGGCGGCGGCCCGGGAACGGCGATCAGCCCGCACCGAGGGCGTGTCGGCGGGAAACACCGAGCGCGCCAGATGAGTCCCCTCGACGATGGCGAAATGGGTGCCATCGGCCAGTTCCTCCAACGCGGCCAAGGTCGCGCTGCGCGCGCCCTCGAACTTCTCGCCCGCGCCCATCGAACCGGAACAATCGATGATCAGGATCTCCACGCGCTCCTGTGGCGTGGCGGCCACCAGCAGGTCGCTACTCGCTTCGACGGTAACCACGGCGTCTACCGTGCCGGCTCCGGCGCCCAAGTACTCGTTCTGGTCGATGAAGACCGAAATCCCTTTGCTGCCAGTAGAACCCAACGTACGTCTCCTGCTCGGTCGGACCGTGGTCACGGGTGAACGGGGGCGAGCGCGACAGTGATGTTGTCGCTGCCTCCGCTACGCAGGGCGAACTCGGCCAGTTCACGCGCGGCGGACGGTGGGGCGGCGCCGGTCGCCATGGGGGCAAGTGATGTGGCATCAGACTGGTATGTCCACAGTCCGTCGGTGCACAACAGCAATACCCCTGGCCCTGTCGTGCGTAAGGTCCGCACGCAACTGTCCGACCAGGGCCTCGACCCGCCGTCCGCGCCGAGCCAGCGTAGCAGCGTATGCGCTCGCGGATCATTCATTGCCGATTCCTCGTCCATGGCTCCGGCATCGACCAGGGCCTGCGCCCAGGAGTCGTCCACCGACAGACGTTGTGAGGGTGGGTTGTCCTCGTCGTGCGCGGTCGTCGCGGCCTCGGCGCGCAACCAATACGCCCGACTGTCCCCCACATTCGCGACCGCGATCTCCACCCCCGCGGCGCCACAGTCGCGCACGACCGCCGAGACATAGGTGCAGGACGGGGAGTGCCTTTCGTGCGCCGCGGTCGCGCGGACCGCCTGTGCGGCCGCTTCGAGCCCCGACATCACGGCCGTGTCGGCGGACTGTTCGCCGACCAACGCCGCCAAGGTGGCCTCGACACCGGCACGGGCCGCCGCACTCGAGGCCACCTGCGGGTCTTCCGAAGTCGAGACGCCGTCACAGACGACGATCACCACGGCCGCGGGACGTCCGGGCAGATCACCGTCGAGCACCGCAGCAGCGACCGCGTCCTCGTTGCGCGCGTGCACGATGCCTCGATCGGTCAGCACACACACCGCTCCGAGATCGGCCTCGAAGCGATCGCGCACCGCGCACCGTTCGCCGCATTGGACGCAGTACCGGTCCGAGTTGTACCGCACTCCACCGCAACCGACGCACACCGTCGCGGCAATATCGTTGTGCGGCAAGATAACCCGACGACCGCCGAGGGCGCGGCCACACGCTTCGCAGTATTTGTCGGCGGCGGCGACATCCGCGGCGCAGTCCGGGCACACCGTCGTTGTCACAGCGTCGTCCTCGGGCGGATGGTGTTCGCTTTGTCGACCAACTCGATGCGCGCCCAGATGTCCTCGGTCCCGCGAGCCAGTTCGCGATAGCACTGTTCGAGGCCGGTGCGCACGCCGTCCTGATTCAGCTCGGCACTCAATAGCGGAGCGTGATACGACGGCGTATTGCCAGCGCGCAACCACCCGAGCGCGGCAGTCAGCACCCGCATTCGTATCTGTGCGACGCGGTGCTTCGAGTCCAGGGCCAGCCGGTCCACCCGGCTACCCGCCTCGCGCAGCACCCATTCGGTCAGCTGTGCGGTATCCCGACCACCGATCAGGGCTTCCACCGCGGCGATCCTGGCCTCGGTGTACAGCGCGGAGGTCGGATCGACCTGATCGAGCACCGCCACGGCGCCCGCGTACTGACCGACAGCCGTTCGCAGTCGCGCGAGCCCGAAAACGGCGCTGACGTAGGTGTGATCGGTGTGCCAGACTGTCGCGTAGTGTCGTGCCGCGCGGACCGGATCGCGGCCGGACAGTTCTGTGACCGCGGCAAGGGCCAGCTTCGGGGCGGGCTCGCCGGGCAGCGCCGCATACACAGCGTCGAATTCCTTTGCCGCCCTGTCGAAGTCGCCGTCCAGCAGCCAGGCCTGACCACGCCACCAGGCCAACCGCCAATCGCCGGGCAGGCTCGAATCGAGCTCGTCCAGCCGCCGGTGGGCGTAGTCGACCGCACCCACTTCCAGGCCGGCCCGCACCAGGCGCAGCGGAATCTCCACCGATTCGGCGCCGCCGGTGACCACCGACCGCAGTCCGGCGGCGAACGCGAGTTCCAGTTCGCTGGGATCGGTGCCGTTCGTCGTCGCCAACAGGGTGGCGCCGCTGTCGGCGGCATCCACCAGCGGCACCGGGAGGGCGGCGATCACTTTCCGCGGATCCAACGGGGCACCACCGAGCCCGAACACCGCACGCGGCGGGCCGAAGTAGTTCGACATACCCTGGCGTGGAATGCCGTCATCGGCCGACAGCACCTCGCGCAGCACGCCCATGAGTTGATCGGACATCTCCTCCGTGGAGGCGAACCGGGACCGGGGATCGGGATCGGTGGCACGAAGCAGAAATCGGTGTAGTGACTCGTAGGAGGCCAGCAACGGCTCGGTATCCGGGCCGGGCAGCGCGCCGATGTGCCCGTCGTGCTGTGGGAGGGCCATGATCAGCGCTGCGAGTGTGCGCCCGATGGTGTAGACCTCGGTGGCGACCGTCGGTCCGGTATCGGCGATCTCGGGAGCCTGATAGCCGATGGTGCCGTAGATGGGGCTTTCGCTGTCGTCCATCTCGATCACCGCGCCCAGATCGATGAGCTTGAGCTGCTCATCGGTCTGCATCACGTTCTCCGGTTTGAAATCGCAGTACGCGCGACCGCGGGAGTGCAGGTAGCCGAGCGCGGGCAGCATCTCCAAGATGTAGGCGATGGCCTGTGCGGGCGGTAGATACGAGCCATCCATGTCACGCCGGTCGCGCAGGATCTGCTTGAGCGAGGTGCCGCCGACATACTCCATCACGATGTAGCCGATCTGAGCGCCGTCGGCTGCGGTGTGCTCGGTGAAGTTGTGGATCTTGACGATATTCGGATGGTCGACCTCCGCCAGAAAGCGGCGCTCGGCCACAGCGGCCCGCACTGCGTCCGAATCGCCGGAGTTCAACAGCCCCTTCAGCACCACCCAGCGATCGCTGACCCGATGGTCGGTCGCCAGGTAGATCCACCCGAGGCCGCCGTGTGCCAGGCATCCGGCCACCTCGTACTGGCCGCCGATCAGGTCACCTTTGGCCAGCTTGGGAGTGAAGGAGAATCTGGTGCCGCAGTTGGCGCAGAAGCCCTCGGTGCGGCCGGGCTTTCCGTCGCGGGCACGGCCCACCGGCAGTTCGCATTTCCCGCAGAAGCGCTTGCTCTCGGCAACACGCGGGTCCGCCATCACCGCGCGTAACGGGTCAACTCGCGGTACCCGCGGGACATCGACCATACCGGCGCCGAGCCCGCCTCGCGCCGTGACACTGGTCGACGTGGACCGACTGGTCCGCCTCGATCGGCCGATCGAGCGGGTATCCACGATGGCCGTCGCCTCGGGCGCGGTGCCGCAGGCGTCGCAGTAGCCATCGACAATTGTTCCGGCACAACCCGACTCAGGACAGATACCACCCGCCTCCGGAATCGGCGGCGCCCAGGTCAGACTGTCCTCGATCGGCGCCGTACCGCACACCACGCAGTAACGGTCCTCGATAACTCCGCCACACCCGGGCTCGCCGCAGATCATGCGCCCTTCCCCGCTTTCGCCGCCATCAATAGCCGACAGTCCCTGCCCGCGTAGCCGACCGGTCGCCACGAAGGCCGGCCCGCCGCGCACCGATTCGCGGCGAGAACGTCGTGATCCGCGTCGAACGCGGGAGTCTGCCTGGTGGTCGATTTCATTCCAGGTACCGTGGGGCCGGTGGACCGGGTGACGGGCCGAGCACGCTGAGCCGAGTGCGGTACATCCGATCCCAGGTGCCGTCGGTGCGGATCTGTTCGAGAACACCGTTGACGAAGCGGACGAGGTCGGAGCTTCCCTTCGGCAGACCGATCGCATAGTTGTCGCGCGCCAGCGGATCGCCGACGACTTCGAGATTGGCATCCTGCATCGCGAGTCCGTGCAGGATCGTCTCGTCGGTGCTGACCGCGTCGGCGTGTCCCTGCTGCATCGCCGCCAGGCAGTCGGTCCAGCTGGTCGTGCCGATGACCGTCGGCCGCGCCGGAAGGGCGAACAGCGGTTCCACCGAGGTGCTGCCGTGCGCGGCGCAGACCCTTTTGCCCGCGAGGTCATCCGGTGAACGGATACCGGAGTTCTTGGCCACCAGAATGCGTTGCGCCGATACGTAATACACGCTGGAGAAGTCGACGTCCTTCTCCCGTTCACAGGTCGCGGAGAAGGTGTTCACGATGAAATCGACCTCGTTGTCGCGTAATGCGCCGATGCGTTCGGCCGAGGGGACCGTGCGTAACTCGATCCGCTCCGGGTCGCCGAACAGCGCACGGGCGATCTCCCGCGCGAGGTCGATATCGAAACCCTCCACCTGGCCGGTCTGTGGATTACGGAACCCGAACAGGTACGTGTTCTGCTCCACGCCGACCCGAACCCTGCCATTCGCGACGATCTTCGCCATCGTCGAACCGGGTGGCATAGCGCCGGGTACCGGCAGTGGGCCGGGCCGCAGACTCGCTGTCGCATCACAGGTTTTGTCACCGCGCTGATGCGGAGCGCTCGTGATTTCCGCCGCACCGGGCGGCAGCGGGTTCACCCGACCCAACACCATCGGCGGACGATTGGCGGCATTCGTACCGCACGCGGTCACCAGCGCCGACACCCCGACCAGAAGCGCCGCTCCGAAGGGCAACCATCGTGGTCTGCGAACCGGAATCCCCGCACTGGCGATCTTCCGAGGACCTTCGGTTCTCGGTCGGTCTGGTGTCCAGCCGCGGATTCGCATCGGGGGTGGCCTCATTCCGTGTCCCGCACACTCACAAGAACTCCTGCAGCCGGGGCCACAATCCGACGACGACCGCTCCCGCGGCGCCCACCAGCAGCACCAACGTTCCCGCGGGACTCCAGGCCAGCGCGTCGCCCGCGGAATCGACTCCCTCACGTAACTCGGCGCGCGTGACGGCCAGCTGGTCGCGCACCTCGCGATCGAGATCTGCGAATCTGGTGGCCGAACTATCCGCGCCCGTACCGATCGCCTGTGTCACCGCCGCGGGATAGTTCGCCGCCTCGTATGCCTCGAGCTGCCTGCGATGCCCGGTGACCCACCTCGAGAATCCCAGTGAAGCAGCGGAATCCGGGCCTGTCGCGGTCGCGAGACGGTCCTGCAGCGCGGTGGTGTGCGCGACGAATTCGTGCTCGCCCGCGGAGATATCGCCGCGCGTGACCAGCTGCAGTGTCTCGTCGGTCCTGGCCTGTTGAGCCAGAATCCTGGCCTGGGCCAGTGCCTCGAACCGACTCGTCGCACTGGACGGGCCGGTCTCGACCTCCGCCGCCGCGATCAAAGTCGCCCCGGCCGTCCACACCAGCGCGAGCGCCGCGGCGGCGACGGCGGCGGCCAGCCCCAGGTTCAGGCGACGATTGGTCAGCCGTAGCAGCACGAACGACCCGGCGCCGCACGCGATCAGAACCAACACCAGCAGCGCGATACCGGACAGCGGCAGGGCCCCGATCGCGCGCTGATCGGCACGGACTTCCGCCAAGCGCTGCGTGCTGAGCCGCTCGGCACTCGGCAGCAGCGACCGCTGCATCAGGCTGGACGCTTCACGCAAGTACGCCGAACCGACCGGAAACCCCTGGCGGTTGTTCGCCCGCGCCGCCTCGACAAGGCCGGTGTAGGCAGGCAGTTCAGCGGAAATCTGGGCGACGATCTGCCGGGTCAGCTCATCCGAGGCGCCTGTGGTCGCCTCCGACAGCGCGGCCGCGGCGTCGGCCAATGCCTGCTGGTATCGGGTACGCACATCGGTTGATTCGATGCCCCCGGACAGGAACGCCGCAGCCGCCAGCGCGTCGGCCGCCGACAGCGCGACATACAAACTCTGCGCCGCGTAAGCCACCGGCTCGGTGCGCTCGAGCACCGCGTCGCGCCGAACAACCTTGCCGTTCAATTGGTTCGCGCAGGTGAGTCCGGCAATCAGGCACAGCACCGCGGAGACGACGGCGATCGCGCCGATCGCGCCGGGCGTCGTCTCGGCGAAGCGTCGCACCCACCGTCCCCCGTTGCGGATGCTCGCTGGTACCCGAGGTCCCACACCGATCCCCAATCCGATTGCCAGCCGGCGTCTCCGATCGCGACAGTGTACGGGAGGTGGATCCGGTTCGTCCGGGGTTCGCGGCACTGCTCGAGCCCAGCCGGTCACCGGGGTGCCGTCCGACGACTTCGAGCTCCCGCGACCATGGAAAAAGGGCAGCGGCAGGCGCAACGCGCGGCCGATCACACCGAACAGGCGCTCGAACGCACCCGAGCACCTCGACGCGGCCGCGACCGAAGTGCCCGGAGTACTGCCGTTGCACGCCAATCGATGTCGTTCCCTTCTCACACAAGCCGGTCTCGTGCGCCACCGCGCGTCGACCAGGTGGTGGCCACGAACTCTGGCGAGATCCCGATCAGCCGTGCGGGGCGGCCGTTCGCCCCGGTGGAGACAACCTTTCCATCATTGATCGTGCCATTAAAGGGCGGTACATTGCATAACGATATGATTTTAGCCACCTGAGAGGTATCGGCCATGGCAATCGATCAACCTCTCGCGGCGCCGCCCACAGAGGCGCTACACGCCGAAGACGCGGGATATCACAAGTCGTTGCGCCCGCGTCAGCTGCAGATGATCGCGATCGGTGGCGCCATCGGCACCGGATTGTTCCTCGGTGCGGGCGGGCGGCTGGCCAGCGCGGGTCCGGGACTGTTCATCGTGTACGCCATCTGTGGCGTGTTCGTGTTCTTCATCTTGCGGGCGCTCGGCGAGCTGGTGCTGCATCGCCCCTCCTCGGGGTCGTTCGTCTCCTACGCGCGTGAGTTCTACGGCGAGAAGCTAGCCTTCGCGGTCGGCTGGATGTACTTCTTCCACTGGTGCATGAGCGGGATCGTCGATATCACCGCCATCGCGACCTATGTCCATTACTGGGGGACCTTCGAGGTCATACCGCAGTGGACGATTGCTCTGGTGGCCCTGGCTCTCGTGGTGAGCGTCAATCTCATTTCGGTGAAATGGTTCGGTGAGCTGGAGTTTTGGGCCGCGCTGATCAAGGTGGTCGCGCTGATCACTTTCCTGATCGTGGGCACGGTCTTCTTGGCCGGCCGGTCGAGACTGCAAGGCAGCCCAACCGGCGTGAGCGTGCTCGCCGAGCACGGCGGCCTGTTTCCGGTCGGCCTACTACCCCTGGTGACCGTGACGACGGGTGTCGTATTCGCCTATTCCGCGGTGGAATTGGTCGGCACGGCGGCCGGTGAGGCGGAGAACCCGGAGAAGATCATGCCGCGGGCGATCAACTCCGTGATCGCCCGGATCGCGCTGTTCTACGTGGGTTCGTTGGTATTGCTCAGCCTGCTGCTGCCGTATACGGCGTTCAAGGCAGGTGAAAGTCCCTTCGTCACGTTCTTCTCGAAACTCGGGGTCGGCGGTGCCGATTCGATCATGAACATGGTGGTGTTGACCGCGGCCTTCTCCAGTCTCAACGCCGGCCTGTATTCGACCGGCCGGATCCTGCGTTCGATGTCGATGAATGGCAGCGCGCCCTCGGCGGCGTCCCGAATGTCGAAGGGCGGCGTACCTTATGTCGGGATTCTCGCCACCGGGGCGATCGCCTTGCTCGGCGTCGGGCTGAACGCGGTGGTGCCGGAGAAGGCCTACGAGATCGTGTTGAACATGTCGGCGCTCGGCACCATCGCATCGTGGACGGCGATCGTGGTGTGTCAGCTGCGGCTGTGGCACTGGTCGCGTCGGGGACTTGTCGAGCGTCCCGCTTTCCGGCTGATCGGGACGCCGTACACGAGTGTCGCGACGCTGCTGTTCCTCGTCGCCGTCGTCGCTCTCATGGCATTCAGCGACGATGACGTGCAACGCGGCGCCGTGATCGCGGCAGTGGCCATCATGATTCCGGCGCTGGTCGGCGGGTGGTTCCTCGCACGTAAGAACGTGGCGAGCATCGCCATGCGCCGCACCGGCAGCACCGGCCGGTTTCCGGTTCTGGCTGTTCGGCCACCGCGCCTCGACGAGACCGACGCGAGGTAGCCGCGACCCGTGCCGCGCGCACCATGCGGGTACCTTCGAGGCATGGGTGTTTTCGGTGAACTGTTCCCCGGCCAGAAGCTGGCCGACGAGGGCAGCGAAGACAGCGACGGACAGGGCCACCGGCCCCGCCTCGATCTCGATCTCGACAGCGGTGTGGTGCGGATCGCCCGCACGGGCACACCGCGCTGCGCGGACGACCGGTCGCGGGAGTCCTAGCGCCGACTCGGTGATCGAGGTCGGCTTGATCCTTGGTTCGCCGGAAGCAATCTTCGAGGCGCCGGCCGGTCTTGCGATCCAGTACAGGCAGGCGGTACGAACCTCGTCGCCACCTTTCCGCCAGTCGTACGAAGGCCTGGCCGAGGCATCATCCGATTCGGGATGCCGGTGACCGCGGTTCAGCCGAAGGGTGACCAGGCGGGCTCGAACCAGCTCGGGGCCGCGGCGGAGAACCGCTCGCGGTCCCAGCGGCCCGCACCCTCCGGAACCGCGCCCACCAGCTCGACGCCGGTCACCCGAGGCAGATCGGTCCGGTTGCATTCGGCCGCCAAGTCCGGCTCGGCGGGCCACGCGCCGATCACCAGACCGGCGCAGCGCACACCCGCCGAATGCAGCGCGCGGGTGGTCAATTCGGAGTGATTGAGGGTGCCGAGGCCGGCTGCGGCAACCAGCAGCACAGGTGCGCCGAGTTTCCGCGCGAGGTCGAGAAGGGTGAAATCGCCGAGGCGGACCAGCAATCCGCCCGCGCCTTCGACCAAGACGAGGTCGGCGTCCGCGAGCGAATCGACAGCGGCGGCGGTCTCGGCGAGGGTCAGTTCCGGCAGACCAGCCCTGCGAGCGGCGGTGTCGGGCGCCAGCGGGTCGGGGTAGCGGGCGAGCTCGAGTACCCGCGCCACGCCGCTGAGTCGCTGGATCTCGGCCAGATCGCCGGGTGCGCCAGGGGCGACACCGGTTTGGCCCGGTTTACACACCGCGACCGAGCGCCCGCGCGCCCGCGCGACGGCGGCGATCGCGGCGGTGACGACGGTTTTGCCGACGTCGGTGGAGGTACCGGTGATCAGCAGAATGCTCATGCAGGCCTGTCCCGGCGACCCTCGACACGCGTCGCCACGGTCGACGCGCCCGGCGTGGGGACGCGGGGACGCGTGCAGCCATTCATGCGGGCACCACATCCGCGTCACGTACCTCGGCCAGAACCTCGCCGAGTACCGCGGCGATGGTGTCGAGTTCGGCCGCGGTGAGATCGGCTCGCGCCGTCAGGCGCAACCGGGAGGTGCCCTCCGGAACCGACGGCGGACGGAAACAGCCCACGGCGAGCCCACGGCTCCGACATGCCTCGGCGGCGTCGACGGCGACCTGGGCGGCGCCGAGCACCACCGAAACCACCGCCGACTCCGGGGCAGGGACACCGGCGATCTGGGCGATGTCCGCGGCGCGCTCCAGCACCCGAACGGCGCGCTCGGGTTCGGCCCGCAGCAGGCGCAGCGCCGCCCGTGCCGCACCGACGGCGGCGGGCGCCAAGCCGGTATCGAAGATGAACGTGCGCGCGGAATCGATCAGGTGGGCGCGCACCCGCGCGTCGGCCAGCACGACACCACCCTGGGCGGCAAGGGATTTCGACAGGGTCGCGGTGATCACCAGATCCGGCGCCCCGGCCAGGCCGAGTTCGGAGACCAGACCGCGCCCGCCCGTGCCACGCACGCCGAGTCCGTGCGCCTCGTCCACGAGGAGCACCGCACCGTTCGCCCTGGTCACCCGGTGCAGTTCAGCCAGTGGCGCGAGATCACCGTCTGCGCTGAACACCGAGTCGGTGAGGACGAGCGCACGATCCTCCCTGCGCACCGACAGCAGCCGGTCCACCGCCGCCACATCGCAGTGCGGCGCGACCTCCACCCGGGCTCGGGAGAGCCGGCACGCGTCGACCAGAGACGCGTGACTGCCGGCGTCGGAGACGACGAGCGAGCCGTGACCCGACAGCGCGGTGACCGCGCCCAGATTGGCGGCGTACCCGGAGGCGAACACGAGCCCCGCTTCGGCACCGACGAATTCGGCCAGTTCGGCCTCCAGCAGCTCGTGCTCGGTGGTGGTGCCGGTGACCAGGCGGGACCCGGTGGCCCCGGCGCCCCAGCGGCGCACCGCGGCAATCGCGCCGTCGGTCACTCGGGGGTGGCGGGTCAGCCCGAGGTAGTCGTTGGAAGCGAGGTCGATCGACTGCGCCCGCGGGGAACGGGGGCGCAGCTCCCGACGCAGTCCCGCGCCCACTCGCGCCGCGGCATGTTCATCCAACCAGCTCAACGGATCGGTAGTCACGGCTACGCAGCATACTTGAACACCGTTCAGGTATGCAGCGGCCGAGCCGACCCGACGAAGTCACGGACCGTTGAACCAGTTCGGCGTATCGAACCGGAACACCTCACCAGGAGACAGCGTGCGCAGATCCCGTTCCAAGGCGGCGAGCCGGTCCGCGCCGAGCAGGACCGCCCAGCGGTCGTGGATCCGGTCGAACGCGTGTGCCGACCGGGTCAACACGTCCAGGGCGCGATCGGTCAGCGTGTAGACCTTGCGCCGGGCATCGGCGGGGTCGTGGCCCCGCCGCAGGTAGCCGAGCCGCTCCAACGCCTCGACATGCTTCCCCGCGGCCTGTTTCGAAACACCGAGCGCCCGGCCGAGATCGGCGGCCGTGCAGCCGTGCGGTCCGCCCACTCGACCGACCGCCTGGAAGAGGAACCCATGCATGGGCCGCAGCTCTGCGTGGCCATGCTCGGCCAAGTCGACGTGCACCTCATCGATCACCGCACGGAAGCCGAGCAGCATTCGCAGCGGCAGCTCGTAGCCACCGGCGTCACTTGACATATTGGACAACCTCGTTGACTATATGGACAACTTCATTGTCTATCTTAGAGGTGCCCCCGATGATCGTCATCCCCCACACCGACGCCCGCCGCACCGAGACCCCCGGCGGAGTCATGACCACACTCGCTTCCCCCACCCAAGGCGGCGCATCGCTCGCGCTGTGGCGGGTCGAGGTACCCGCGGACACCGCGGGGCCGCTGCACTTCATCGACGTCGAACAGATCTGGACGGTGCTGTCCGGTCGGATCGATATCGCCATCGAAGGATCGGAGATCACCGCCGCCGAGGGCGATACGGTGATCCTCCCGGCCAACGCACTGCGCCAGGTGCGCACCGGCGAGGGGTTCGCGGCCATCGTCACCGCGCAGGCGGGCGCGCGGGCGGGCAGGCCGGGCAGCGACAGCACAGTGGTGCCGCCCTGGATCGCATGAGCGTCCGCGCCGACGGCTAGGTCGACCGCGCGGCAACCGCTGCCCGCATTCCCGCGGTGATCGTCGCGATGTCGTCGGAAGTGCTGATGAACGGCGGCATCGCGTACACCAGATTGCGAAACGGGCGCAGCCAGACACCCGCCGCGACGGCGGCGTCGGTGGCGGCACGCAGGTCCACCGGACGGTCCAGTTCGATCACACCGATCGCGCCCAGCACGCGCACCTCGACGACACCGGACAGGCCGCGCGCCGGGGCGAGTCCCGCCATCAGCTCGGCCTCGATCCGCGCCACCTCCTCAGGCCACTCACGCGACCGCAACAACTCGATCGAGGCGACCGCGACCGCGCAGGCAAGCGGGTTGCCCATGAAGGTCGGCCCGTGCATCAGCCCGCCGTGCACCGCGCTGATCGCCTCGGCGATCCGCGCGGTGCACAGTGTCGCGGCGAGCGTGAGATAGCCGCCGGTCAACGCCTTGCCCACACACATGACATCCGGGCTCACCCCGGCCTGATCGGCCGCGAAAAGCGTTCCGGTACGGCCGAATCCGGTCGCGATCTCGTCGAAGACCAGCAGCACCCCGTGCTCGTCGCACAGCCTGCGCAGATCGGTGAGATAGCCGGGATGGTGCCAGCGCATCCCGCCCGCGCCCTGCACCACGGGCTCCACGATGACCGCAGCGAGTTCGCCGGCGTGCGCGGCGATCAACCGCTCCAGTTCCGCGGCATACTCACTCCGGTACTCGCGCGGAGGCACCGGCGCGAAGAGCTGATTCGCCAGGATGTCGGTCCACAGCGAGTGCATGCCGCCATCCGGGTCGCACACGCTCATCGGGGTGAACGTGTCGCCGTGGTAGCCGCCACGCCAGGTCAGCAGCCGCCGCTTCTCCAGCTTACCGAGCGAACGCCAGTACTGCAGACACATCTTTACCGCGACCTCGACCGACACCGAGCCGGAGTCGCACAGGAATACCTTGTCCAGGCCGGCGGGCGTCGACTCCACCAGCAGTTCGGCCAACCGAGCCGCGGGCTCATGGGTGAGCCCACCGAACATCACGTGACTCATCCGCTGCGACTGTGCGACCAGCGCGGCGTCCAGCACCGGGTGCCGATAGCCGTGGATGGCGGCCCACCAGGAGCTCATGCCGTCGACCAGTTCGCGTCCGTCGGCCAAGGTCAGCCTGGTGCCCGCGGCGCCGGTCACCACCAGCGGCTCGGTCGTCGCGGGGAAACCGCCGTAGGGATGCCAGACATGTTCGGTATCGATCGCGGTGATCTCGTCAGGGGTCAGTGCCACAGAATTCCTCGGCGTCGAACGACCGCCCCGGCGCACCGGGACGACTTGAACAGCGTTCAAGTTACCAGTCGATCCGGCGGATAGGAATGAGCGCCCTCAGAACCTGATACGGGCTCGGCCATTCCTACACCGGACGACTCCCGCTTCCCGAACTCGACCTGGACGAATTCGGTGGCATGACCCTTTCGGCGGGGGCCGCGCGATCACGCTGTGGACCGACGGCATGCTCGACTCGGCAGATCTACCGGCGCTGAAGTCGAGGTCGTCCAGGGAGCCCGCACCGAAACTGGCCGTGACCTGGCCAGCCTGAACCCGGTAACGCCCCGCTCGGCTCAAACCGACCGACCGACCGAACATCTTGTGCCGCAGGCGATTTACGCGGCACGACCGACCGATCACCCCGCATCCGCGATGTTTTGGGCCAGGGCCTGATTCACCTCCACGAGCGCCGTCCGCAGCTCAGTGAAACGGCGCTGCCCCAGTCGCCGTGCCAGCACACGCTCGATGTCGCGAATTTGTTCGGCCGCCACACTCAGCGCGGCACGGCCCGCCTCCGTCACAGTCACCACCCGCGCCCTCCGGTCGGTCGGATCGACCTCGCGCGTCACCAGGTCGCACCGCTCCAGATGAGTTACCAGTTCCCCCATCGACTGCGGCGTCATTCCGGCCGCGTCCGCCAGCCCGGCGATCCGTGACCCCGCCGGGTCCAGGTACCGGAACACCGCGTAGTGCGCGGGGCGCAACTGATCGTCGAGGCGGGCGCGCAATTCCTGATTCAGCGCGCGTTCACAGGCCGTGGTGGCCTGACTGAGCAGTTTCAGCAGCGTGGGATCACCCGTTGACATATTGCGAAGGTTACCTTTATATCTTTGGGTATGCGCGACGATCCGACACTCACCTTCCGCAACGGTCACCGCGTCACCTTCGTCGCGAACGGAACCGACGAACAGGGGCCCTACCTGCGGCTCGAGCACATCTTGCTGCGGCCCGAACGGCTGGCCGGACCGCATTGGCATCCGGCGCTCGGCGAGCGGTGGACGGTCCGCCGCGGCCGGGTCCGATATCGAATAGACGGCGTCGAGATCGTCGCGAGCGCCGGCGACACCGTCGACGCGCCGGCAGGGTCCGTGCACGAGTTCTGGAACGAGGCCCCCGACACCGTGATCGACCACGAGATTCGCCCACCGCTGCGGCACTGGGAGATGTTCCGGCTCTGGCACAACCTCGACCGCGCGGGCAAGACCACCCGGGCCCGGGTACCGCGCGATCCGCTTGCCCTCGCCTTGCTGTGGGATTACCAGGACGGGTACCTCGCGGGCGTCCCCGCGTGGTTGCAACGGAGCGTGCTCGGCAGCCTCGCGCGTGTCGCACGCGGCTGCGGTTATCAGCGCCGCTGGCTGGAAAACGGCCCCGACCTCCCCTGACCGGTCCGGCCGGAACCACCACGGAAAGCACACCCGCCGCTGCCACTAGTGTCGTTGCCATGGCTCAGCCCCACGAAGTGTCCAGCGACGCGACGTCACTGGGTGTCTGGCCCGGCACCGCCTATCCTCTGGGTGCGACCTATGACGGCGTAGGTACCAATTTCTCCCTGTTCTCGGAGGTCGCCGACGCGGTGGAACTGTGCCTGGTCGCCAAGGACGGCACCGAGACGCGAATCGGGCTCGAGGAGGTCGACGGTTACGTCTGGCACGCGTACCTCCCCACGGTCGGCCCCGGCCAGCGCTACGGCTTCCGGGTGTACGGGCACTACGACCCCGAACACGGATTGCGCTGCGACCCCAGCAAATTCCTACTCGATCCCTACGGCAAGGCGTTCGACGGCGAGTTCGACGATCACCCCTCGCTGTTCACCCACGGGCTCGACTCGCTCGGCCACACAATGACGAGCGTGGTGATCAACCCCTACTTCGACTGGAGCACCGACCGCGCTCCGAATCGGCCCTACCACGAGACGGTGATCTACGAGGCACACGTCAAGGGCATGACGATGACCCATCCCGAAGTACCCGAGGAATCGCGCGGTACCTACTCGGGCATCTCCCACCCGGCGGTCATAGATCATCTGAAAAACTTGGGCGTCACCGCGATCGAGCTGATGCCGGTACACCAGTTCCTACACGACCGGGTCCTGCTGGATCAAGGGTTGCGAAACTACTGGGGCTACAACAGCTTCGGATATTTCGCGCCACACAACGAGTACGCGACGCTGGACCGCGCCGGCTCGGCCGTCACCGAGTTCAAAGCGATGGTGCGAGCGCTGCACGCCGAGGGCATCGAGGTGATCCTCGACGTGGTCTACAACCACACCGCCGAGGGCGACCACCGGGGGCCGACCATCGGGTTCCGCGGCATCGACAACGCCGCCTACTACCGCTTGGTCGACGACGACCCTTCGCGCTATATGGATTACACGGGCACCGGAAACAGCCTCAACGTACGCCATCCACATACCCTGCAGCTGATCATGGACTCACTGCGTTACTGGATCCTGGACATGCACGTCGACGGGTTCCGCTTCGACCTGGCCGCTACGCTGGCACGCGAACTGCACGATGTGGATCGGTTGTCCACGTTCTTCGATCTGGTGCAACAGGATCCGGTGGTGAGTCAGGTGAAGCTCATCGCAGAACCCTGGGACGTCGGCGAAGGCGGCTACCAGGTCGGCAACTTCCCCGGACTATGGACGGAGTGGAACGGCAAATACCGCGACACCGTGCGCGACTACTGGCGTGGCGAACCAGCGACGTTGGGCGAGTTCGCTTCTCGGCTCACCGGCTCCTCGGATCTGTACGAGGCCACCGGGCGGCGGCCGAGCGCGAGCATCAACTTCGTCACCGCGCACGACGGGTTCACTCTGCGAGACTTGGTGTCCTACAACGAGAAGCACAACGAGGACAATGGCGAAGACAACCGCGATGGCGAGAGCTGGAACCGGTCCTGGAACTTCGGCGTCGAAGGTCCCACCGATGACGAGGAGATTCTCGCGCTGCGCGCCCGACAGAGCCGCAACCTGATGGCCACGCTGGTACTCAGCCAGGGCGTGCCGATGCTGGCGCACGGCGACGAGATGGGCCGCACCCAGCACGGCAACAACAATGTCTACTGTCAGGACTCGCCGCTGGCCTGGATGGACTGGTCGCTGCGGGACACGAACGCCGACTTGCTGGCGTTCACCCGCGCCGCGATCGCGTTACGCAGCGAGCACCCGGTCTTCCGGCGCCGCCGTTTCCTCGCGGGCGGACCGACGCGCTCGTCCGATCACACCCGCGATATCGCCTGGCTCACCCCCTCCGGCGCGGAGATGACCGCGGCGGATTGGGACAGCGGGTTCGGCAAGTCGCTGGCGGTCTACCTCAACGGCGAGGGCATCCCCGAACCCGGTCCGCGCGGCGAACGGATCACCGACGATTCGTTCCTACTCTGCTTCAACGCCCACGACGCGGCCATCGACTTCACGCTGCCGGGAGCCGCGTACGGCGCCGAATGGTCGGTGGCACTGGATTGCTCGACGCCGACCGGGCAGTCGATTGCCCACTATCCGGCCGCCGCCACCGTCACCGTCGAATCCCGCTGTCTCCTCGTCCTCCGCCACGCCGCATGACCGAAATGCCGATGACCGCGACCGCTTCCACCGAAACGCACCCGACCGACTCTGTCTCCCGGCGCCGCGCAGCGACACGCGAGACGACGATCCGCAGCAGCTACCGACTACAACTGCGGCCCGACGTGCTGACCTTCGCCGCGGCCGCCGCCATCGCGGAATACCTACAGCAGCTGGGTATTTCACATCTCTACCTGTCGCCGGTGCTGACCGCGGCACGCGGTTCCACACACGGCTACGACGTCACCGACCCGACCACTGTGTCGGCGGCGCTCGGCGGCCCGACCGGGCTCAAGGCACTCGCCGACGAGGTGCGCAGCCGCGGTATGGGGCTGATCGTCGACCTGGTCCCCAACCACGTCGGCGTCGCCGACCCGCGGCAGAACCCCTGGTGGTGGGATGTGCTGCGGAACGGCCAGGAATCCAGGTTCGCGCACTACTTCGACATCGACTGGAGCCCGGGCAACGGCACCGGCGGCAGGCTGGCGCTGCCGGTGTTGCAGAGCGAGAACGACCCGGCCGCGCTGACTGTCGACCGCTCGGGCGCCGAACCCATGTTGGCACTGCATGATCTGCGCTTCCCGATCGCCCCGGGCACCGACGGTGACAATGCGCTGCGCATTCACGACAAACAGCATTACCGTCTGGTGAGTTGGAAGGCCGGGCTGTGCAGCTACCGCCGGTTCTTCGCGGTCAGCAGCCTGGCCGCGATCCGCCAGGAAGACCCCGAACTCTTCGAGATCACCCACCGCGAACTCGCCGCCTGGTGCGAGCACGACCTGATCGACGGCGTGCGAGTCGACCATCCGGACGGGCTCGCCTACCCGGCCGAATATCTCACCCGGCTGCGCCGTCTGATCGGCCCGCACCGGCTGCTTCTGGTGGAAAAGATCCTGGCCAACCGTGAGCCGCTCGACGCGACGCTGCCGGTCGACGGCACCACCGGCTACGAGGCGCTGGCCGACGTCGGGGGTGTGCTGATCGATCCGGAGGGCGAACAGGCGCTCACCGAACTGTCGCACCGATTCGCCGCACATGGCAGCGACCGCGCGTGGATCGGCGAGACAGAGCACCGGATCAAGCGGGCGGTCGCCGAAAGCATCCTGGCACCGGAGGTCCGGCGACTGGTGACGGCGATCAAGCAGGATGCGAACGCCGAGAGCTTCGACACCTTGGCACTGACCAACGCCACCATCGAAGTGCTGGCTTTCATGCCGGTGTACCGGGCCGACTACGCGCCGTTGGCCGGGATGATCGGCGCGGTGGTCGCCGAGGTGGAGAAGCGCAACAACGAACTCACCGCACCACTCGCGGTGCTGGTCGCAGCCTTGGCCACCGACGGCGCCGCCGCGGTCCGGTTCAGCCAGGTGTGTGGCGCGGTCACCGCCAAGGCAGTCGAGGACACCATGTTCTATCAGGCCGTTCGGCTGGTCTCGCTGCAGGAGGTCGGCGGTAACCCGGCCAGGTTCGGCCGCTCGCTCAACGAGTTCCACGTATCCAACAGCGAACGCGCCCGGCGCTGGCCGGCGACCATGACGACGCTCTCGACGCATGACACCAAGCGCGGCGAGGACGTACGGGCCAGGATCGGCGTGCTCTCCCAGGCCGCGGAGACCTGGGCGCGCAGCGTCGAGTCCTGGTTGGCGACCACGCCGGCCCCGGACGGGGCGACCGCACTGTTCTTGCTGCAGAACATGTTCGGCGTGTGGCCCGCCGACGGCCGGCCGGCCGCATCGGTGCCCGGACTGCGCGAGCGTCTGCACGTGTTCGCCGAGAAGGCGATCCGCGAGGCGAACACCAAGACCTCCTGGGAGGAATCGGACGCCGAGTTCGAGACCGCGGTGCACGGGTGGCTGGACGCGGTGATCGACGGCCCGGTCGGCTCCGAACTCGGCGACCTGGTCCACGAACTGGCCCCGCACGCCTGGTCGGACGCGTTGTCACAGAAGCTGTTGCAGCTGTGCGGCCCGGGCATCCCGGATATCTACCAGGGCTGCGAACTGTGGGAGGACTCCCTCGTCGACCCGGACAACCGCCGGCCGGTGGACTTCGCCGCCCGCGCGGGCATGCTCCAATCGCTGACCGGCACACCGACGCTGGACACCACCGGTGCGGCGAAGATGTGGATCGTCGCCTACGCGCTGTGGCTGCGCCGCGAGCGTCCGGACTGTTTCGTCGGCGGCACCTACCAGCCGCTGTTCGCCGCCGGCGAGCATGCAGGACGAGTGGTGACCTATGCACGTGGCCGGGCGGGCGAAGCACCGGAGGTGATCGTCGCAGCCACCCGGCACAGTCTGGGCCTGGCCGAGAGCGGCTGGGGCGATACCTTTCTGGATCTGCCCACCGGCAACTGGACCGACCGACTGACCGGACACACATTCCAGGGGCGAGCACGGCTGGAGAAGCTGTTCGGTCGACTACCGGTCGCGCTGCTGGTTCGCTAGAGGTCCGCAGTCATCACTCCGATCTTCTCGAACGACCGTGGCGACGGCGGCGACCGGCTGACGGAGGCGGCGAAGCGGACCGCCCGAGCGCTAGAACGTCGCGTCGAACCGACGGGCACTCCGACGCGCGCCGACCAACCCGACGACGCCACGCGCCGCGCCGACCGCGGCCGCAGCGAGCACCGCGATTTGCGGCGATGCGGTGATGAGCAGCAGAACCAGGCAGGTCATCAGCCCGGCCACCAGCGCCTCGAGCTTGTACACCGGCCACGCGCTGCCGGCGATCTCGATCGTCGCGGCGCGCGCCGTAGGGTGAACCACTGCCATCTCTTCAGGCTAGTCGGAGATCTGAGTTCGGTCCAGCGAACTTTCTGTCGCCGGGAACACAGGCGATTCCTGCCGTGTTACCGCTGACATGCCACTCAAAGGTGAATACGAACCGAGTACCTCCGACTGGGCCCGCGACCAGGCCGAGAAGTACGAGAACTCCGGCGGCGACGAGGGCACGACGTTGCAGGGCAAACCCGTCATCCTGCTCACCACCAAGGGTGCGAAGACCGGCAAACTGCGCAAGACCCCGCTGATGCGGGTGGAACACGACGGGGAGTACGCCGTGGTCGCCTCGCTGGGCGGCGCGCCCAAGCACCCGGTCTGGTACTACAACGTGAAGGCGGAACCGCACGTCGAACTGCGCGACGGCGCGGTGAACAAGGACTACACCGCGCGCGAAGTCTTCGGCGACGAGAAGGCGGTGTGGTGGGATCGCGCTGTCGAGGTGTGGCCGGACTACGCGAACTATCAGACCAAAACCGATCGACAGATTCCGGTATTCGTCCTCAGCCCCCGGTAACGCCGTGTCACCGCCACCCGCCGCAGCACGCCACTGCGGCAGGTGGCAGCATATTTCGGGTGTCCAATCCGCTTGATGTCCTCGACGACCTGTCCGGTCCTCGTCCCGCGCTCAACGCGGACGAGATCGATGCTGCCGCCAAGCGAATCTCCGACATCATCGACCCGACCCCGCTGCAGCGCAGCGAGCGGCTCTCCGAGCTGACCGGGGCGAACGTCTACCTCAAGCGCGAGGATCTCACCGCGGTCCGCTCCTACAAACTGCGCGGCGCCTACAACCTGGTGATGCAGCTGACCGCCGACGAACGCGCCGCGGGCGTGGTCGCGGCCAGCGCGGGCAACCACGCGCAGGGTGTCGCGTTCGCGTGCCAGGCGATGGGGATCAGGGGCCGGATCTACGTGCCGACCACCACGCCGAAGCAGAAACGTGACCGTATCCGGGCGCACGGCGGTGAGTTCGTCGAGCTCATCGCCGTCGGCGAGACCTACGACGCCGCGGCGGCGGCTGCCGCAGACGAGGTGGCCCGCACCGGCGCGACCATGGTGGCGCCGTTCGACGACGCGCGCACCGCCGCCGGTCAGGGCACCATCGCGCCGGAGATCCTGGAGCAGCTCGGCGCCTCGCCAGACCTGGTGATCATCCCGGTGGGCGGTGGCGGCTGCCTGGCCGGTGTCGGCACCTACCTGCGCGAGCGATCCCCGCGCACCGCCATCCTCGGCGTGGAGCCCGCGGGCGCGGCCTCGATGACTGCCGCGTTGGTGGCGGGGGGTCCGGTAACGCTGCCGGAGATCGATCCGTTCGTGGACGGCGCGGCGGTGCGCCGAATCGGCGCGGTGCCGTTCGCCGCGGTGTCCGGTTTCGGCGGGCAGGTGGTCTCGCACGGCTCACTGCCCTTACTGACCACGACCACCGAATCCCCGAGTGGCGCCGGCTCATTCCGCATGATGCACGTCGATGAGGGCGCGATCTGTACGACGATGCTCGATCTGTACCAGAACGAAGGCATCATCGCCGAGCCCGCGGGCGCGCTCGCGGTGACCGGACTCGCCGAGATCTCCGTGGAGCCTGGCGCCACGGTGGTGTGTTTGGTGTCCGGCGGCAACAACGACGTCTCCCGGTACGGCGAGATCATCGAGCGCTCGCTGGTGCACCGCGGCCTCAAGCACTATTTCCTGGTCGACTTCCCGCAGGAACCCGGCGCGCTGCGTCGCTTTCTCAACGAGGTGCTCGGTCCCGACGACGACGTCACGATGTTCGAGTACGTCAAGCGCAACAACCGTGAGACCGGCGCGGCGCTGGTCGGTATCGAACTCGGCGTGCCGGAAGGACTCGGCCCGCTGCTGGAACGGATGCGCGAATCGCCGATCCAGTGCGAACAGCTGGAGCCGGGCTCGCCGGCCTACCGCTATCTGACCTGAACGAGCTGAAACGACCGCCACGTAAACCGATTCGCGCGACTGCGTCGTGCCCAGGGTCATGACTCGTCGAGGCGGTAGTTATCGAGGATCCGTCCGCGTGGAGAACGGCGCGAATTCGGCGGCGGCGCTGCCACCGATACCCGGGGGCAGTATCGCCAGGTTCCGGGAGCCGCATTGCTCATCTTGGCACGGTAAACGCGCAGTTCACACGCAGCAACCTTCTGTCTCGGACAGTTGCCGTTCTATTGCCCGGCGACCACAGAAACGCCCCGCGTCTTCGCCTTCCGCGGACTTCACCGATCGGCGGGCAGCGCTGTCTCCAGCAGTGTGAACGAGTGACCGGGAACGGTCGTCGCGGAACGGCCTACCGTCGGCGGCTCCCAGGACAGCAGCGGGATGCCGGCAATCGGCACGGCGGCGTGATCCTCGGCGAGATTACACACCAGGGCCAACGTGCCGCGGTGCACAACGATCCACCGCGCCGCTTCGTCGTAGTCCACCGAAACATGGGTCAGCCAGGGATCACTGAGCGACGCATGCTCACGGCGAAGCGCCAAGAGTCTTCGATAGCAGGACAACAGCCGCGCGTGGACAGGTTCGTCCAGTTCACCCCAGTTCAGCTTGGAACGCAGAAAGGTCCACGGATCCTGCGGATCGGGAACCTCGTCGGTGTCCCAGCCGTGTTCGGCGAATTCCTCCTTGCGCCCCGTGGCGGTGGCGGCCGCAACCACCGGATCGGTGTGCGAGGTGAAGAACAGGAACGGAGTGCGCGCGCCCCACTCCTCCCCCATGAACAGCATCGGCGTGAACGGCGCACACAGCACCAGCGCGGCCTTGATGGCCAGCTGACCCCCGGTCAGGTAGGCGCTCGGCCGATCGCCGATCGCGCGGTTACCGATCTGATCGTGGTCGCAGGTGAACGCCAACAGCGCACTGCCCGGAATCAGGCTCGGGTCGATCGGGCGGCCATGTATACGGCCACGGAAACTGGAAAACGTTCCGGCATGGAAGAACCCGTGGGTGAGCGTATCGGCCAGGCAGCGCAGCGAGCCGAAATCGGCGTAGTAGCCCTGACGTTCGCCGGAGACGGCGGTATGTACCGCATGGTGCAGATCGTCGTTCCACTGCCCGGCCAGCCCGTAGCCGCCTGCCGCGCGCGGGGTGATCAGCGTGGGATCGTTGAGGTCGCTCTCCGCGATCAGCGTCAGCGGTCTGCGCACGTGGGCGGCTAGGCGATCGGTTTCGACGGCGAGTTCGGCGAGCAGATGAGTGGCAGTGCGATCGACCAAGGCGTGCACGGCGTCCAGTCGCAGCGCGTCGATGTGGAACTCACGCAACCAGCGCAGCGCGTTGTCGATGATATGCCTGCGCACCTCGTCGGACTGCGGACCGTCCAGGTTGACGCTCTGCCCCCAGGTGTTGCGGCCGGCCGTGAGATAAGGCGCGAAACGCGGGAGGTAGTTTCCGGAGGGACCGAGATGGTTGTAGACGACGTCGAGGCAGACCGCCAGCCCACGAGCATGGCAGGCGTCGACGAATCGCTGCAATCCGTCGGGCCCACCATAGCTTTCCTGCACCGCGTACCAGAGCACACCGTCGTAACCCCAGTTGTGGGTACCGTCGAAGGCGTTCACGGGCATCAGCTCGACCACTGTCACGCCGAGCGCGACCAGATGGTCGAGCCGCTCGATCGCGGCGTCGAACGTGCCTTCCGCGGTGAAGCCGCCGAGGTGTAACTCGTAGTAGACCGCACCGGCCAGGGTCCGGCCGGTCCAGCCCGCATCGGTCCACCCGGCCGGATCGAGAGTGTGCAGCGCCGAGCGGGCGTGCACCCCGTCGGGTTGACGCGCCGAGCGCGGATCGGGCAGCACAGTCGGATCGTCGTCGAGCAGGAAGCCATATCTGGCGCCGTTCGAGGCGGGCAGATCGGCGCGCCACCACCCGTTCGGCGACCGCGTCATCGGATGGGTCACTCCGTCCAGGTCCAACCGCACCAGCTCCGGTCGTGGCGCCCACACCTCGAACACAGTCACCGCGCCAGCATCGCACGAGCCCGATCGGTCCGCGCGCCTCGGACACTCGGCTACGCGCAACGTCGGCAAACCGGCGCCGCGGCCCGTCATCGATCCGGTGCGCGACGACGACGTGGCCGACAGCATCGCGACGTGACAGCACGGCCCGCGACCGCGATGCATGGCGACTGCGACGAGACAACGGCACGGCAGCCCATAACCAATGCCTCAGCGGCGCGGCAACACACCACCGCGAAACACGAGCCATTTCCCAGCGAGCGCGGCGATCCCAGCGAAATAGCGGCCCCAACGGCATGACGATCTCAGCGACCCAAGTGCCCCAACGACATAGCAATCCAGTGGCGTACTGACATGACCCGCCGTTGTCATTGTCGGGCCTCGCGCACCACCACGGCCCGCAGGAGTCTGCGCATTCGCGGCTGCCGCTGATCAGCGAAGTACGGAAGGCTACCCGCGGAGAACAGCTCTGGCGTAGCTGGGTTGAGTCCTGACAGAGTGGGGGCGTGGGTATCTATGCCGAGCAGGTTGTCCCGAGGATCGTGAACATCGCCTGCGGGACGCGAGCCAACGATCCGCTGCGTGCGCGCGTATGCGCCGGACTGTACGGACGCGTCGTAGAAATCGGGTTCGGATCGGGGCTGAACGTGCCGTTCTACCCGACGGCCGTCGGTTCGGTCAGTGCGGTCGAGCCTGCCGATCTCGGTTGGAAGCTGGCGCACGACCGGATTGCCGCGGCGTCCGTGCCGATCGAGCGGGCGGGCACAGACGGCCGGTCGCTCCCCCTCGGCGACAGCTCGTTCGATTCCGCACTGTCGACCTGGACCATGTGCACTATCCCCGATATCGCGACAGCCTTGGCGGAGGTGCGGCGGGTGCTCGTGCCCGGAGGCACGCTGCACTTCGTCGAACACGGGCGCGCGCCCGATCACCGGGTACGGAGGTGGCAGAACCGGCTGAACCCGGTGCAGAAGACGCTGTGCGGCGGCTGCCATCTCAACCGCGATATCCGCGGCCTGTTGACCACCGCCGGTTTCGAGATCCGGACTGCCGAGTCGTTCTACGGCGAGGATGCCCCCCGGATCTTCGGCGCCCAGACGATCGGTGTCGCAGTCTCACCCTAGCCGATCAGCACGTGGCCGAAGGCCGTGCCTGCACCGGAAGCACACCGTACCGGAGTAATCGTCGTTGTGGTCGGGACCGGTTGCCGGGCCACCCCCTCGCGACGGAGAACTCGGACCGCACACCCCTTCCAGGTGCGCGACCCGAGGCGGTCTGCGCGGACGCGACGGCTTCAGACGGTGAGACAGCCCGGCCCGAGCAATGCCTTCAGGTCACCCATCAGTGCCGACGACGGCGAAACCCGCAGTTTGTCGTCGAGTTTCAGCAGTGTGGTCTTGTCACCCGCGCCGACGAGCCGCAGGTGCACGTCCGAGGTGCCGGGGTGGCTGGTCAGCACCCGGCGGAGCGCGCCGACCTTGTCCGGCGTGCACATGCGGGTCGGAATGCTGACCGCGAGCGGCTTGGCCACCCCGATGGCGGAGAGGTCGGGCACGGCCAGATCGTTGGCGATCAACGAGATCCGATCGTCGCGCACCGAGACGCGGGCCTTCACCAGCACCACCGCGTCCTCGACCACGTCCATGCCGTACACCGAATACGCCTGCGGGAAGAACAGCACCTCGATGCCACCGGTCAGATCCTCCAGTTGGGCGGAGGCCCAGGCCAAGCCGTTCTTGTTGATACGGCGGTTCACCGACGCGAGGATGCCGCCGATGGTCACCTGCGTGCCGTCTTTGATGTCACCTTCGAGAATGGCGGGGATCTGCGTATCCGCCTGCGCCGCGAGCACGTGTTCGACGCCGTTGAGCGGGTGTCCGGACACGTACAGACCGAGCATCTCCCGCTCCAGCGCGAGTCGGTGCTTGGACTCCCACTCCTCGTCGGGCACCTTCACATTGAAGACCGAGTTCACCGACTCGTCCGCGTCGACGCCGCCGAACAGGTCGAATTGACCGATCGCCTCGGCCTTCTTGGTGGCCATCACGGCATCGATGGCGTCGGAGTGGATCAGCAGCAGGCCCTTGCGCGGGTGCCCGAGGGAGTCGAAACCACCTGCTTTGATGAGAGATTCGGTGACCTTCTTGCTCGCCGCGATCGCGTCGATCTTGTTCAAGTAGTCGGAGAAGTCGGTGAACTTCGATTTCTCCTTGCGTGCCTGGATGATCGAGGCGACGACGTTCGCACCGACATTGCGCACCGCGCCGAGGCCGAAGCGGATGTCCTTGCCGACCGAAGCGAAGTTCTGCTCGGACTCGTTGACATCCGGCGGAAGCACGGTGATGCCGAGACGTCGGCAGTCCGAGAGGTAGACCGCGGCCTTGTCCTTGTCGTCCCCGACGGAAGTGAGCAGGCCGGCCATGTACTCGGCCGGGTAGTTGGCCTTGAGGTAGGCGGTCCAGAACGACACCAGACCGTAGCCCGCCGCATGCGATTTGTTGAACGCGTATCCGGCGAACGGAAGGATGGTGTCCCACAGCGCCTTCACCGCGCCCTCGGAGAACCCGTTCGCCGTCATGCCCTCGTGGAAGCCCTTGTACTCGGCCTCCAGCACCTCGAGCTTCTTCTTACCCATGGCCTTGCGCAGCGCGTCGGCCTTGCCCATGGAGTACGAGGCGACTTTCTGCGCGATGAACATGATCTGCTCTTGGTAGACGATCAGGCCGTAGGTCTCGGCGAGGATGTCCGCGAGCGGCTCCTCCAGTTCCGGATGGATCGGCTTGATCGGCTGGCGATTGTTCTTGCGATCGGCGTAGTCGTTGTGCGCGTTCATGCCCATCGGACCGGGGCGGTACAGCGCGAGCACCGCGACGATGTCGTTGAAGCCGGTGGGTTGCATGCGGCGCAGCAGGTCACGCATGGGGCCGCCATCGAGCTGGAATACGCCGAGCGTGTCACCGCGCGAGAGCAATTCGTAGGTGGCCGGATCGTCCAGCGGCAGATTGTCCATGTCCAGGTCGATGCCGCGGTTGGCCTTGATGTTGTCCAACGCGTCACCGATCACGGTGAGGTTGCGCAGGCCGAGGAAGTCCATCTTCAGCAAGCCGATGGCCTCGCAGGACGGATAGTCCCAGCCGGTGATGATCGCGCCGTCCTGCGGCCGCCGCCAGACCGGGATGGCGTCCATCAGCGGCTCGGACGACATGATCACCGCGCACGCGTGCACACCCGCGTTGCGGATCAGGCCCTCGAGTCCGCGAGCGGTCTCGTAGATCTTCGCGACATCGGGATTGTTGCCGATGAGTTCGCGGACCTCGGCGGCCTCCTTGTACCGCTCGTGATCGGGGTCCATGATGCCCGACAGCGGGATGTCCTTGGCCATGATCGGCGGCGGGAGCGCCTTGGAGATCTGGTCGGCGATGGCGAAGCCGGGTTGGCCGAACTGGACGCGCGCCGAGTCCTTGATCGCCGCTTTGGTCTTGATGGTGCCGAAGGTGATGACCTGGGCGACCCGGTCGGTGCCCCACTTCTCCGTGGCGTAGCGAACCATCTCACCGCGGCGGCGATCGTCGAAGTCGATATCGATATCGGGCGCGGAGGGACGCTCCGGGTTCAGGAACCGCTCGAACAGCAGCCCGTGCGGCAGCGGGTCGATATTCGTGATGCCCAGCGCGTAGGCCACCAGTGAGCCCGCCGCCGAACCACGGCCGGGGCCGACCCGGATGCCGACCTCCTTCGCGTGCGAGACGAGATCGCCGACGACGAGGAAGTAGGCCGGGAAGCCCTTTTGCTTGATGACGTCGAGTTCGAAGTAGGCGCGGGTGTAGTACTCCTGCGGCACGCCGCCGGGGAACCGATGCGCCAGACCGCGGTCGACCTCTTTGCGCAGCCAGGAATCCTGGTCCTCGCCCGCGGGCACGGGGAACACCGGCATGCGGTCCTTGAACGCCCACACGTCGTCGTAGGACTGGACCCGCTCGCCGATCAGCACCGTGTTGTCGCAGGCGCCGGGCACCTCGGCGTCCCAGAGCGCGCGCATCTCCGCGGCGGACTTCAGGAAGTAGCCGTCACCGTCGAACTTGAACCGAGTCGGGTCCGAGAGCGACTTTCCGGTCTGCACACACAGCAGCGCCTCATGGTTGCTGGACTGATCTTTGGTGACGTAGTGGCAGTCGTTCGTCGCCAGCGGCGGAATGCCCAGCTGCTTGCCGACGTTCAGCAGTCCCTCGCGGACTCGCCGCTCGATGGACAGCCCGTGGTCCATCACTTCGAGGAAGAAGTTGTCCTTGCCGAAGATCTCCTGCCACTTGGCCGCGGCCTCCAGCGCCTCGCGCTCGTGGCCGAGTCGAAGGCGGGTCTGCACCTCGCCGGAAGGGCAGCCCGTCGTCGCGATGATGCCTTCCGCGTACTGGGCGATGATCTCCTCGTCCATGCGCGCCCACTTGCCGAGCTGGCCTTCGATGGAGGCCAGGGAGGACAGCTTGAACAGGTTGCGCAGACCGGTCGCGGTCTCGGCGACCATCGTCATGTGTGTGTAGGCGCCCGAACCCGAGACGTCGTCGCCCTTCTGGCTGGGGTCACCCCACTGCACCCGCTTGGTGTTGAACCGGGAGCCGGGCGCGATGTATGCCTCGATGCCGATGATCGGCTTGACATCGTGTTTCTTGGCGGAGTTGTAGAACTCCGACGCCCCGTACATGTTGCCGTGGTCGGTCATCCCGACCGCGTTCATACCCAGCCGTTTCGCCTCGCTGAACAGCGGAGAGATCTTGGCCGCACCGTCGAGCATGGAGTACTCGGTGTGGTTGTGCAGGTGAACGAACGATCCGGACGAGGCGGCCAAGACGGTCCTTCCTCCCAAGGTCTCGACGGGGGTTGGCTGGACCGATTCTAGGGGTCGGTACCGACTGGTTCGGCACGGCTCGCTGGGGCGTCGATGGCGCGCGGCGTGTCGGTGGCGAAGATCACCAGCGCGTCCTGGCGACTCGCCATCAGAGTGGCCGATTTCCGCGAGTGTCGCGACACGAGTAGAGCTGTCGTAACAGACTGCGACCGGGTGACGACGATAGTCTCGACTTCCCTTCTCACGACGGTGTCGGACGCCGCGGGGACGGATGCACCGCAGAACAGACACGGAAGTTCCCAAACTTGTGGAGGTGTCGATGAATTCGGCTAAAGCACTGTTCACCGTTCCCGCACTGCCCGCGGTCGCGATCACGGCCCTACTCGTGACGGCCGCGCCCGCCGCGGCCGCGACGACGGACGGTCGATTCCCCACCATCTACGCCCTCGGCCAAGGTCCCTGCGTGGGGGCGGTCGAGTCCTCGGTCAACCCCAACGCCTATCCGAATCTCGCGGCGTTCACGGTCAGCTCGACGCTGGTCGGCGTCGGGGCGTGCACCTTGCCGATCACACTCACCTGGCGCAACGTCGATACCGGCGAGACGGGTGCCTTCCCGGTGACCGCACAGGGTCCCGGATATTGGGGCAACAGCGGCCACTCCGCACTCTTCGCACCCGGCTTCGGCCGTTTCACCGCGACGGTCAGCGTCGGCGCCGCACATCTCCCCGAACCGGGCGCGATCGAGTTCACCGTGGCGCGCTACCAGGGTTAACCGATTCCGCACCGGGCCCGCGCCGCAGTGCGGACCCGGTGCGGGCCGCCGTCCGCACGGCGAACACCGGGCCGCGCCGGACTCGGATCCTCGGCGACGATAATCGGCCCATGGATTCTCTTCCGCAGTGCCCGCGATGACCACCGCGTTCGCCGTCGTGGTCACCGCGTCGCTGATCGCTGGCGCGTTACTGATCTGGCGGCGTACCCGCCGGGTGGTGACCACGCCCGCCGAGCGAGCGGTGCATTCGGCTCTGCACACCGCGTCGCTGGCGGCGATACCACTGCGGCGGGGGCTCACCGAACAGTCGGCGCAAGAAGCCGCACCGCACCTGCGTGCGCTCACCGGCGCGGAAGCGCTCACGCTGCTCGACGCCGACGGCGCTCTGCTCGCCTGGGAAGGTCCCCACGCCGAACTGGCCGAATACTTCACCGAGGCCGCCGGACGCGCCGTCGCCAACGAGCGGCCGGTGCTCGTCACCGGACCCTGTCGCGGCGAGCACGGAGGGCGCACGCTGATCGCGCAGCCGCTACTGATCGAGTCCACCGGGGTGGCCGGGGTGCTCGGCGTGGTAACCACCGGAAAGCCGGGTCCTGGCTGGCTCGGCGCGGTCGCCGAGGTGGCGCGGTACGCCTGCGGCCAACTCGAATTGGCCGAACTGGACGCCTCCCGGGCCCGGCTCGATCGAGCCGAGGTGCGCGCGCTGCGCGCCCAGATCAGCCCACATTTCATCTACAACGCGCTGAACACGATCGCGTCGTTCGTCCGCACCGATCCGACGCGCGCCCGCGAACTCATCCTCGAATTCGCCGACTTCACCAGATACTCCTTCCGCGCCGCGGGCGAATTCACCGTGCTGGCCGACGAGCTCCGCAATATCGAGCGATACCTGGCGCTCGAGCGCGCCCGCTTCGGTGACGCGCTCGAGGTGCGCCTGCGGATCGCTCCGGAGGTGCTCGGCGTCGTGCTGCCCTTCCTCGCGTTGCAGCCGCTGGTGGAGAACGCGGTACGGCACGGGCTGGCCCGTACGACGCACGGCGGCACGGTCAGTATCGTCGCCGCCGACGCGGGCACCGACTGCGTGATCAGCGTCGAAGACGACGGCGTCGGCATGGATCCGGAACTGCTGCGCTCCGGCGCTCTCGACGCCGTCGACACCGGAACGGGCCCGGCGGGCTCGGGCGAGTCGGCGCACATTGGGCTGGCCAATGTCGACGACCGACTGCGCGCGGCGTTCGGCAACAGCTACGGTCTGGTGGTCGAAACCGCGCCCGGCGCCGGCACGAAGGTCAGCCTGCGCGTCCCCAAGTTCCGCGCGGGCATCCGGGCATGAGCCCGCCGCCCTCCCGGACGATGGTCGTCGACCAGCCCGCGCGCACCCGGATGCGTGTTCGCCGCGACCTCGGACGTCCCCGGACAACGGCGCCGGATGCCGTGGTTTCGATGCCCGAGTGGCGCCGCGGCGACCTGCGCCTACGATGAAGCGATTGTGACCCGCACGACCAGCAAGCCGACGGGCACGCTGCGCGTGCTCGCCGTGGATGACGAGAAACCCGCTCTGGACGAGCTGGTGTATCTGCTGCGCACGCGGTCGGAAATCGGGGAGATCCACGCGGCCGCCGACGCGACCAGCGCGCTGCGGGTACTGCGAGCGCACCCGGTCGACGCGGTGTTCCTGGACATCAACATGCCGGGGCTGGACGGGATGGAGTTGGCCGGGATCCTGTCGGAATTCGCGAATCCACCCGCGGTGGTGTTCGTGACCGCACACGACGATCGCGCGATCGCGGCGTTCGATCTCGGCGCTGTGGATTATCTGCTCAAACCGCTGCGCGAGGCGCGGCTCGCCGCGGCGACCCGACGGATCGCCGCGGCACGCAGCACGCCGCGGCACGCCGCCGACCAGTCGCGGACCGACCCGAGCGAGGTCATCCCGGTGGAGCTGGGCGGGGTGACCACGCTGGTGCCGCGCGCCAGCGTGAGCTGGGTGGAGGCGGACGGCGACTACGCGCGCCTGCACACCAGCGGCGGATCCCACTTGGTGCGGATTCCGTTGTCGGCGTTGGAATCCCGATGGCAGGACGCGGGTTTCCTCCGGGTGCACCGGTCATATCTGGTCGCACTGCGGCTGGTGACCGGGCTGCGCACCGTGGGCTCCGCGACCATGGTGTGCCTGCGCGCCGAAGGCGACGCCGCCGCGGTCGAACTGCCGGTCAGCCGTAGGCAGGTGCGTGAGTTGAAGCAGCGACTGGTGCGCGGCCACCCACCGCGGTGGAGCACCCCGTGACCGGGCCCCAACGTTCGCCGCGGCAGCGCGTTGTGCTGTCGCAGCGGCGCGGGGCACGGCGGGTGCGCACCCGGGTGGAGGTGGCCGAGCAGACCGAGATCGGTGCGGCGCTCATCGGCGGCCTGATCCGCGCGCAGCTCGGGCTCGCACTGCGACTCGGTCTGGTGACGGTCACCGTGTTGGGTGTGCTGCCGGTGCTGTTCCAGATCGGATCGATCGGAACAGTGGCGGTGCTGGGAGTGCGCTTGCCTTGGGTGCTGCTCGGCGGCGCGGTGTACCCGCTGCTGTTACTGGTCGGCCGGTCATATGTGCGCCAGGCCGAGCGCAACGAACAGGACTTCCTCGAGCTGGCCGAGGATTGACATGCTCCTCACCTACACTCCGCACGCCCTGTCGCCGACCCGAAGCGCGCGACACCGCCGCCGGGTCACCCTGAGCGTTCACCGATACGACGCGTCCGGTTCGGTGCGATCCACTGGGAACCGCGTCGGTCACGACACCACGGCAGCGCTGCGCAACCACCCTCTCTTTTCGGCGCGCGCCGCGTTCCGAGGAGGTTCGGCATGATCGCCGGATCCGTCCCCGCGTTGACGGTGGTCGCGCTGGTTCTCGCGGCGCTGGCTACCGTCGCCATCGGCGCGTACGGGGTGCGCCTCGCGCGCACCACCTCCGACTTTCTGGTCGCCTCACGCAGTGTGGGGCCGCGCTGGAACGCCGCTGCCATCTCCGGCGAATATCTCTCGGCCGCTTCGTTTCTCGGCGTCGCCGGGTTGATCGCGAAATACGGCGCCGACGCGCTGTGGTACCCGATAGGTTTCACCGCCGGGTATCTCGCGCTGCTGATGTTCGTCGCGGCGCCGCTGCGCCGCTCCGGCGCGTACACCGTGCCCGACTTCGCCGAATTCCGTTCGGGCTCACTGCGCCTGCGCAGGCTGGCCGCGACCGTGGTGGTGCTGGTCTGCGCGGTATATCTGATCCCACAGTTCCAGGGCGCCGGGTTGACGTTGCACATTCTGCTCGGCGTCCCGAACTGGGTGGGCGCGGTGGCGGTCGGCGCAATCGTGCTCGCCAACGTGGCCGGCGGCGGGATGCGTTCGATCACGCTGGTCCAGGCATTCCAGTACTGGTTGAAACTGACCGCCGTGGCAATTCCGGCGCTGGTGCTGCTCGGACATTTCCTCGCCGACGAGCGCGCGCTCGGCACACCCGCTCCTCCGGTGGTGGCCGAGCGCACCACGGTCGATGTGACCACCGACGTGGTGGTCCAGGTCGATGCGCCACACCGGGTTTCGATCAGCGGTACCCTCGACGACCGCGCGGTCGACGGAACGGCGCTGCTGAGCGCGGGCACGCACGAGCTGGCCGCGGGCACGCGACTGGTGCTGGAGGCAGGCGCCGAGGTGCCGGTCGTCGCGGGCGCTCCCGCCGACGGCGTGAACTGGCTGGCGCCGGGCGGCGGGCTCGGCGGAGCGCACCCGACCTATCAGGTGTACTCGCTGATCCTCGCGACCTTCCTCGGCACCATGGGGCTGCCGCATGTGCTGGTGCGCTTCTACACGAACCCCGACGGAAGGGCCGCCCGCGCGACGGCGCTCGCGGTGATCGGGCTGGTCGGACTGTTCTATCTGTTTCCGGTATTGCTCGGCGTCTTCGCGCGGGTGTACGTGCCACAGTTGCTGATCACCGGTACCTCGGACGCCGCGGTGGTGCTGTTGCCGGGCTCGGTGGTCGGCGGGCTGCCGGGGCAGCTTCTCGCGGCCCTGGTGGCGGCAGGCGCGATCGCGGCGTTCCTGTCCACCTCGTCGGGTCTGCTGGTGAGCATCGCCGGCGTGCTCAGTACCGACATGCTGCGCGGGCGGATTCGCGATTTCCGTACGGCGGCGCTGGTCGCGGGCGTTGTGCCGCTCGCGCTGTCGCTGACTGTGGTGTCGCTGGACCTGTCGCGCACCGTGGGTCTGGCGTTCGCGGTCGCCGCCTCCACCCTGTGCCCGTTGCTCGTACTCGGTATCTGGTGGCGTGGGCTGACCGCGACCGGCGCGTCCGCCGGTCTGGTCGTGGGTGGTCTCACCGCGGGCTCGGCGACGGCCGTCTCGGTCACCGGTGGGCTTTCCGACCAGGTTGCCGGTGGCTGGCCAGCGGCGATGCTGGCATACCCGGCCGCGATCAGCGTACCGTTGGCCTTCGCCACCATGATGCTGGTCAGCGCATTCACCAGTGGGCTCGACAGCAGGCGGATCGGCCATATCTTCGTCCGGATGCATGCGCCGGAACGGCTGGGAATGGGTGCCGACCGTGAGCGCGGCCTGCGCTCGGACTGACCGATCGCAGACGCGGCACGCCGATCCGGCACCGCGCGACGCCGGAACCGTTCGTCGCGCCGCACCGACCGCTCACCGCATATTCGACCACCTTCGCGGAGTGATTCAGACCACATCATGTTGTCTTCGCGCGCACCTGGCTACCGTCCAGACGACGTAAGCCATGTCACACGCTAGGACCATCATGACCACTACCGATCTCGACGGCACCGTCCCGCGGCAGGTGCCGAGCGCGGCGGACTTCGCCGAAGTGCAGCGCAGTCCACAGTTCCAGGAATTGCGAACCCGCCTTCGCCGCTTCGTGTTTCCGATGACCGCGCTGTTCCTGCTCTGGTATCTCGGTTTTGTGCTGCTCGGCGCCTACGCGCACGACTTCATGTCCCGTCCGGTGATCGGGGATGTCAACGTCGGTTTGTTGCTCGGGCTGGGTCAATTCGTGTCCACCTTCGCCATCACCGCGCTCTATGTCCGGTTCGCCAATCGGGAACTGGATCCGCGCGCGGTGACCATCCGTGCCTACCTCGAGGGAGACCGGGCGTGAACACCGTGAGCTACTACGCCGCAGCATCGACCGTGGGCAACCCGGTAGCCAATATCGCCATCTTCGCCGTCTTCGTCGCGATCACCATGGTCGTGGTGATCCGGGCAAGCCGGAAAAACGCCACCGCCGCCGACTACTTCACCGGCGGACGCGGCTTCTCCGGCCCGCAGAACGGCATCGCCATCGCGGGCGACTACCTCTCGGCCGCGAGCTTCCTCGGCATCGCGGGCGCCATCGCCGTCTACGGTTACGACGGATTCCTCTACTCCATCGGGTTCCTCGTCGCGTGGCTGGTCGCCTTGCTCCTCGTCGCCGAGATGCTCAGGAATACCGGCAAATTCACCATGGCGGACGTGCTGAGCTTCCGGCTGAAAGAAGGTCCGGTGCGCACCGCGGCCGCGCTGTCCACGCTGACGGTGTCACTGTTCTATCTGCTCGCGCAGATGGCGGGCGCGGGCGGCCTGGTCGCCCTGTTGCTGGACATCTCCGACAAGACCGGCCAGTCCATTGTGATCGCCGTGGTCGGCGTGCTGATGATCGTGTACGTGCTGGTCGGTGGCATGAAGGGCACCACATGGGTGCAGATCATCAAGGCGGTGCTGCTGATCGTGGGCGCCGCGCTGATGACCATGATGGTGTTCGCGAAGTTCGGCTTCGACTTCTCCGGGATCCTCGGCTCCGCCCAGGACGCGGTGTCCGGCTCGACGAACAAAGCGGTCGCGGCACGCGACGTGCTCGCGCCTGGAGCGCAATACGGCGGTAGTGAGATGTCGAAGCTGAACTTCGTCTCGCTCGGCCTGGCGCTGGTGCTGGGCACCGCGGGACTGCCGCACGTGCTGATGCGGTTCTACACGGTGCCCACCGCCAAGGAAGCACGGCGCTCGGTGGTGTGGGCGATCGGCCTGATCGGCGCGTTCTACCTGTTCACCCTGGTGCTCGGCTACGGAGCAGCCGCGATCGTCGGCCCGGACCGGATTCTGGCCGCCGCGGGTGGGCAGAATGCCGCGGCGCCACTGCTGGCGTTCGAACTCGGCGGAGTGGTGCTGCTCGGCGTGATCTCCGCGGTCGCCTTCGCCACCATCCTCGCGGTGGTCGCGGGCCTGACCATCACCGCGTCGGCGTCGTTCGCGCACGACATCTACGCCAGCGTGATCAAACGCGGCAAAGCCGGTGAAAAAGAACAGGTCCGAGTCTCGCGGATCACGGCGGTCGTGATCGGCGTGCTGGCCATCGCCCTCGGCATTCTCGCCAACGGGCAGAACGTGGCCTTCCTGGTGGCGCTGGCATTCGCGGTGGCCGCGGCGGCGAACCTGCCGACCATTCTGTTCTCGCTGTTCTGGCGGCGGTTCAACACCACCGGAGCGCTGTGGAGCATGTACGGCGGCCTGATCTCGACCATCGTGCTGATCGTGTTCTCCCCCGCGGTCTCCGGCACCAAGACCTCGATGCTGCCTGGATCGGATTTCGACTGGTTCCCGCTGTCCAATCCGGGAATCGTCTCCATCCCACTGGCTTTCGTGCTCGGCGTGATCGGAACCCTGGTCGGCGGCCGGTCCGACGACTCGGGCAAGGCCGCCGAGATGGAGGTCCGCTCGCTCACCGGCGTGGGCGCCGAGAAGGCAGTGGCGCACTGATCGCTACCCGGTATCCGTTGTTTCCCTCAGCTTTTCGTCAGGAGAATTCGCGTGACCCGCGCTACTACCGATGACCGCGACAGCGCCCCCACCGCCTTCCCGCCGAGTGCGGAGTTCGCTGCCGCGGCGAATGCCGATGCCTCCCTCTACCAGCGCGCGGCCCAGGACCGAGAAGCGTTCTGGGCCGAG
>NZ_JBEZDE010000019.1:0-132619 GCF_040648115.1 Nocardia sp. NPDC049190 | reverse complement strand
GTCCGAGCGACCGCCGCTTGCGACTTCGTCGCGGGCGCAGCGGCCGCTCGGACGCGAGCCGGGCCGCGAACGGGCAATGCTAGGTCTCGCTTCGCTCGGAAAGGGGGGTCGAGCCGACGCCGGTGACGTTGGGTGCGAGCGTGGCGACGTATGGGTGGTGCGTATCGCTTGCGGGTTGCGTTCGAGCGACCGATGGTGGCGACTTCGTCGTAGGGACGGTGACCGCTTTGTGGCGAGTCGGGCGATAGTCGTCTCGCTCACACGGAGGTGCGAATTTCCGCGCAGACGACGGACGCCGGCACTGACCAGCTTCGTTCCAAAGTCGAGGCGGCGGGCGGCGGGCTCGTAGGCGTGTGGGACACGCGTTGAGTCCGAGCAGGCGGGTGCGCCGGTCTGGCTCGAAAGGTGTCGCCGGCGGGGTTCATGGGGCGGCAGTGCGGGATCTGGATGTTTGTCGTATCGGTGGTTACCGCTGCTGAAGCGTGGCCAGCGCACGCGACACCCCTCGGGCGCAAGGGGGCTTTCGACATCCGCGGTGTTTATCGCGTCACATTGCCTTGTTCACTCTTTGCCGCCTCATTACCGGCCGGTAATATGGTGAATAAGTTACCCGCGAGTAGCATGCGGAAAACCGGCACGACTACCTGGTGGAGCGAACGACGGGCGGGAACGGCAACAACCGACCGCACCAAACTCAACGGAGAGAGTACTGAGATGGGTCACTACAAGAGCAACGTCCGCGACCTGGAATTCAACCTCTTCGAGGTCCTCGGCCTCGGTTCCATCCTGGACAGCGGCGCCTACGGCGACCTCGACGCGGACACTGTCAAGGAGATGCTCAACGAGGTGCGGCGCCTGGCCGAGGGCCCGCTCGGCGAATCCTTCGCCGACGCAGACCGCAACCCGCCGATCTTCGACCCCACCACCCACACGGTCACCCTGCCCGAGTCTTTCAAGAAGAGCTACCGCACCATCCAGGACGGCGGCTGGGACCGGCTGGGCATCGCCGAGGAGCTCGGCGGCCTGCCGATTCCGCGCGCGGCCTACTGGGCCATCTCCGAACTGATCCTGGGCGCGCAACCCGCCGCCTTCATGTACGCCGCGGGTCCCGGGTTCGCCAACATCTTCTACAACAACGCCACCGAAGAGCAGAAGGGCTGGGCGAAAATCGCCGCCGAGCAGGGTTGGGGCGCCACCATGGTGCTGACCGAACCCGACGCCGGTTCCGACGTGGGCGCGGGCCGCACCAAGGCGATCAAGCAGGAAGACGGCTCCTGGCATATCGAGGGCGTCAAGCGCTTCATCACCTCGGCCGACTCCGACGACCTGTTCCCGAACATCATGCACCTGGTGCTGGCGCGCCCCGAGGGCGCGGGACCGGGCACCAAGGGCCTTTCGCTGTTCTTCGTGCCGAAGTTCCACTTCGACCACGAGACCGGCGAACTGGGCGAACGCAACGGCGCCTTCGTCACCAACGTCGAGCACAAGATGGGCTTGAAGGTATCGGCCACCTGCGAGATCACCTTCGGCGGCCACGGCATCCCGGCCACCGGCTGGCTGGTCGGTGAGGTACACGACGGCATCGCGCAGATGTTCGACGTCATCGAGCACGCCCGGATGATGGTCGGCACGAAGGCCATCGCGACACTGTCGACCGGGTACCTGAACGCCCGCGACTACGCCAAGGAGCGGGTCCAGGGCGCCGACCTGACTCGGATGACCGACAAAGCCGCGCCCCGCGTGACCATCGCCCACCACCCTGACGTCCGTCGTTCGCTGGCCACCCAGAAGGCGTACGCCGAGGGCCTGCGCGCGGTGTATATGTACACGGCCGCCCACCAGAACGCCGATGTCGCGCAGCAGGTGTCCGGCGCTGACGCCGACCTGGCCGCGCGGGTCAACGATCTGCTGCTGCCTATCGTCAAAGGCGTCGGATCCGAGCGGGCATACCAGTACCTGACCGAATCGCTGCAGACCCTCGGCGGTTCCGGCTTCCTGCAGGATTACCCGATCGAGCAGTACATCCGAGATGCCAAGATCGACTCGCTGTACGAGGGCACCACCGCCATCCAGGCGCAGGACTTCTTCTTCCGCAAGATCGCCCGTGACCGCGGCGTCGCGCTGGCCCACGTACTCGGCCAGGTGCAGAAGTTCATCGACTCCGAGGCGGGCAACGGCCGGCTGAAGAGCGAGCGCAAGCTCCTGGCCACCGCGCTGGAAGACGTGCAGGCCATGGCCGCCACACTCACCGGCCACCTGATGGGCGCCCAGGAGCAACCGTCCGAGCTGTACAAGGTCGGTCTCGGTTCGGTGCGCTTCCTGCTCGCGGTCGGCGACCTACTCATCGGGTGGCAGCTGCTGCGTCACGCCGAGATCGCCATCGCGGCGCTCGACGATATCGTGTCGACCGACGTGGCCGTGAGCGGCGCAGCCAGTGCCGACGAGTCGTTCTACCAGGGCAAGATCGCGGTCGCGCAGTTCTTCGCGCGCAACATCCTGCCGGAGTTGACCGCCACCCGCACCGTCCTGTCCACGCTGGACAACGACATCATGGAGCTGGACGAAGCCGCCTTCTGACGGCCCGCGGCGCCCGGCCCGGAGAATCTCTCCGGGCCGGGCAACCCATTCATGGGCAGGTGCGCCGGCCGAGGCCACTCGACGAGCACGCCGGTCCGACTCACTCGACGATCCACGAACAGCCCTGCCGCGATCAGCGGCTGAATGTCCGATCCGCGTCCCCGATGTACGCGACACGACGACGTTGAACCGGCACAATATCCGGGCAGACCGTCGTGCCAGGAGAAGGGACTGTCCGGATGACTCGATCGCTGTCCGCACTCGCCAAAGCCGGTGCGCTCGCCGCGGTCCTCTCCCTCGCCGCGGCCGCGCCCGCCGGCGCCGACCCGAACAACGTCATGCCGATCCCGGCGCTCAACGGCATCCACGGCCTACCCACCCTGCCCGGCCCGACGAAGGCCGTGTTCCAGGTGACCGGCATGGACAGCCCGAACCGCACCCAGAACGCCAACGTGCTCGGCACCGACCTCGGCATCATGTGGGACGACGGCAACGGCCGGATGATCACCGCCTTCGGCGACAGCGCGGGTGTCGGCATTCCCAACCTCCTCGCGGGCAGCATGTGGGCTTGGACCAGCAACGTACTGTTCCGCAGCACTACCCACGATCCGTCCAACGGCATCCTGTTCGACGATGTCGTGCCGAATCCGCTGCCGAGTCCCAAGATTCCCGGCATCGAGATCAGCCTGATTCCGACGGCGGGCATCTCGGTCGGCGGCGTGCAATACATGAGCATGATGTCGGTCCGTGAATGGGGCGACCACGGGAAGTGGAACACCAATTTCGCCACCCTCGCCGCCTCCCGTGACGGCGGCGCCACCTGGACTCAGCTCACCAACACCCGCCGCGCGAATGTCGACGGCCACGAGAAGTTCCAGCAGAATGCCTTCGTGAAGGCCGACGGCTACATCTACCGCTACGGCACGCCCGCCGGCCGCGGCAACCCCGGATTCGTCTCTCGTGCGAAAGAATCCGAGATCGCCGACATCGACGCCTACGAATACTGGGACGGTAGTGCCTGGAAGCCCGGCGACGCCAAGACCGCCGCCCCGATCGTCGGCGGTGTCAGCGAGCTTTCGGTGATGTGGAACAGCTACCTCGGCAAGTACGTGATGCTGACCACGGACCCGGCCAACAGTGTCGTCCTGCGGACCGCGTCAGCCCCCGAAGGGCCGTGGAGCGAACCGCGCGTCCTGATCGACGCGCCGTCCCTGCCCACCGCCTACGCACCCATGATCTTCCCGTATCAAACGGGCAGTGACCTCTACTTCCTGCTCACCCAGCACACCCAGTACAACGTCCTGCTGATGCGAACACCGCTCTGATCTTCTCGCGCGGGCTCATTCGCATTTCACGATCGGCACCGGGTCATACTTGACCGTGCGGGTCCGGCGAGATACTTCACGGCCGGTCTTGCGGTCGGTGATGATCCGGGTGTCGGAGGTGGTGAAGCCAGGGGCGCCCTCGCTGGCGATGCAGTCCTTGCCCTTGGGCAGGGTGACGGTGTTCGGCTCGGTGGGCTTGGTGCGCTCGCCGGTCTCGGATTCGACCTCGACCGTCTTGGTGCCCCAGAGCCGGACGGTGACCTCCGAGTCGGTGGTGAAAGCCTCGATGTAGATACCGGATTGGCTGTTGTTGCGGAATTTCAGGTCGATCGCGCCGTCGAAGACGGTGGCCTCGCGGGCCGCCGGGTACCGGGAGATGTAGTAGCTGTGTTCGGTGTGGCCCGCGTCCTCCAGGCCCGCGAAGTACGCGGCGTTGTAGAGGGTGGTGGCGAACTGGCTGATGCCGCCGCCGACGGCCGTGCTGGGGCGCCCGTGGTCGATGATGCCGGACTCGACGTATCCCTCGGCCGTGCCACGGGGGCCGGTGAAATCGTTGAGCGAGAACGTGTCTCCCGGCTTCACGATCGCACCGTTGACCTTCTTGGCCACCGTACGGATGTTGACGCCGGACGGGCCGCTGAAGCCGTTGGTGGTGAACGAACCCATGGTCTCGACCACGCCGAGGCTCTGTACCGCCTCGGTGGTCAACTTCGGTTCGACCCGCTCGTAGACCGCCTGCGCGGTCCGCTCGCCCGGCGCGACGAGCAGCGCGGTGAACTGTTCGAACGTCTTGGGCCAGTTGATCTTGTCGCCGACCACGGCGGGAACGACCGTCGGTCTGCCCCCGGAGACGGCGAAGGTCGCGTCCTTCGGTTCGACTTCCGAGGACGCCAGTTGCGGAGCCGCCAATCCGATAGCGGCGTCCTGGTTCACCGCGACGGTGAGACCGCCCTGCCCGTCGGGCACGAAGGTCAGCACCGAGGCGATCTGCTCCGGCGTGAGCACGGCCGCGGCCTCCTTGCCCGCGAACGTGATCGGCGCTCGCACGGCGGGCTGAGCGATGTCCCGTAGCGCCTGATCGACCGCCTCGGGACGCACCGTCAGCGGTGCGGGGGCGACCGGAAGGTCCAGTGGCGCACCAGTGATCCAGTTGTCGACCAATGCCTGGCGCGCGGCCGCGAGGTCGAGCACACGCCCCGGAACCGGTGGCACCGCAATGGGACGGGCCTGGTCGAAAACGATGGTGCCCTCCACCGACGGCCGGTCGTGTACCCGCAGGTCCGTCAGCTGACGTTGCAACGCGGAGTCGTCGATCACGCTGGCTATCGAGACTTCACGGGTGGTGAAGAACGAGAGGAGGCGGGTGATCGGGTTGAGCGGTTGAGTGCCGATCCGCGACCAGGTACCGTCCCAATCCACCGCCAGCCCCGCCGCGCTGGGCACGAGACGGGTCTGCACATCACCGATGCGCAATGGAAGTTCGCGGTCCGCCCTGGGCTCCAGCTCGGCACGCAGCGCGGCATCGGCCTCGGCATCGGACCTACCCCCGATGTCCACTCCCGCGACGACGGTGCCCCGCGGCACCTCACCCGAGGACAACACCCAGTCCACCGCATACCCGAGGCCGGCCACCACGAGCACCGCGCCGACAGCGATGCCCACCCGGCGCACCGTGGCGGCGTCGAGCCGCTTCGGCGGCGGGCCGGACATCGGACGACGCCCCGGCACACGCCGTGGCGCGGCCGGCACCGGCCGCCGGCCGGCTTGCAATGGCTGGGTCGGCGCGGAATCACCACCCCATCCGCCCGACATATCCGCTTCCCGGGGCGGGTCCGACCGGAGGAGTTGACGTAATCCGACTTCGCCAGCCTGCTGTGGGCTGCCGCGTCCGATGTTCGGCTGGCTCGTCACGAACCGTCCTCCCCGTTCAGTTGAAGTTCAAACCCAAAAGCGGGTCTCTGCCAACGATAGTGGTCTTCGCCGAGGGGGCCAGCCGGGCGAAAAACCTGCAGCGAATCCCGCGCAAAGACCGGGTAGAACATGGGAAGGCCCCGCGCAGGTGCCGGGTCGGGGGTCTGGCAACTACGCGGAGCCGAAATGTTTATCGGTACGACGCGCGCGGCGTTACACCCGACGGACGAACCGTGACCGATCCCACGCGGGACAATCGATGGACAACCTCTCACCACACACGCTCGACCAGAGACGAGGGAGATGGATGGTATGCAGCTGGGAATGATCGGTCTCGGCCGGATGGGCGCCAATATCGTGCGCCGCATCGTCCTGGACGGACACACCGCGGTCGGATACGAACGCCACCCCAAGCACACCGGCGAACTGAGTGCCGAGCTGGGTGCGAATTTTCAGGGCTCTACCGATCTCGCCGATTTCGTCAGCAGGCTCGAGGCGCCGCGCGTGGTGTGGGTGATGATCCCCGCGGGCGCTACCGGCACGGTGATCACCCGGGTCGCCGAGTTGCTCGAGCCCGGCGACCTCATCATCGACGGCGGCAACAGTCGCTATCACGAAGACATCAAGCGGGCCGCGCAGCTGAAGCCCCAAGGCATCCACTACCTGGATATCGGCACCTCAGGTGGCGTTTTCGGGCTGGTCCGCGGCTACTGCTTGATGATCGGTGGCGAGGCCGAGCAGGTGCGATACCTGGACCCGTTACTGAAGTCCATCGCGCCGGGCCTGGGGGCGGCCGAGCGGACGCCGGGGCGGGACGGTGCGCCGTCGCCCGCTGAGCAGGGCTATCTGCACTGCGGACCGGCGGGTGCGGGGCACTTCGTGAAGATGGTGCACAACGGCATCGAGTACGGCGTGATGGCCGCATACGCCGAGGGCCTGAACATCCTGCACAAGGCGAACTACGGCGCTACGCACGCGGGCGAGTTCTCCGCCGAGGAGACGCCGCTCGAGCACCCCGAGTACTACGGGTACGACATCGACGTGCCCGAGGTCGCGGAAGTGTGGCGGCGCGGCTCGGTAATTGCCTCTTGGCTGTTGGACCTCACGGCCGGCGCCCTGCACGGCGACCCGAATCTGGAATCGTTCGACGGCCGGGTGTCGGATTCCGGCGAGGGCCGCTGGACGATCGATGCCGCGATCGACACCGGCGTGCCCGTGCCGGTGCTGTCGTCCGCTCTGTTCGCGCGGTTCTCCTCGCGAGGCGAGGCGCTGTACGCGGACAAAATGCTCTCGGCGATGCGCCAAGCGTTCGGCGGGCATATCGAGTTACCGGGGAAATAGCCGACGAATACCGACGAATACCGACGAATACGGCCCCGGACGGATCCCCGCCAGGGGCCACATTCGTCGCTTCAGCAGCGGCCGAATCCGGATCCGAACCGGACCGCGCGTCCGCGGCTATCGCTCCACGATGGCGACCACACCCTGACCACCTGCGGCGCAGATCGAGATCAGCGCCCGGCCGGACCCCTTTTCCGCCAACATCTTCGCGGTCGAGGCGACGATGCGACCGCCGGTCGCGGCGAACGGGTGACCAGCCGCCAGCGAGGAACCGTTGACGTTGAGCTTGCTGCGATCGATCGAGCCGAGGGCGCCGTCCACGCCGAGGCGCTCCTTGCAGTACGCGTCGGATTCCCACGCGGCCAGGGTTGCCAGCACCACGGAGGCGAACGCCTCATGAATCTCGTAGTAGTCGAAATCCTGCAGGGTCAGCCCGTTGCGGGCGAGCATGCGCGGCACGGCGTAGGTCGGCGCCATCAGCAGGCCATCCGGGCCGTGTATGTAGTCGACCGCGGCAACTTCGCTGTCGACCAGGGTGGCCAGCACCGGAAGGTTGCGCTGCGCGGCCCATTCCTGGCTGGACAGCAGTACCGTGGACGCACCGTCGGTCAGCGGGGTGGAGTTACCCGCGGTCATGGTCGCGTCGCCGGCTCGCACGCCGAAGACCGGCTTCAGAGTGGCCAGCTTCTCGATCGAGGAGTTCGGCCGCAGATTGTCGTCGCGGGTCAACCCGAGGAACGGGGTGATCAGGTCGTCGAAGAAGCCGCGATCATAGGCCGCGGCCATGTTCTTGTGCGACAGATACGCCAGCTCGTCCTGCGCCTCGCGCGCGATGCCGAATTCTTTGGCGGTGATGGCGGCGTGTTCACCCATGGACAGACCGGTGCGCGGTTCGGCGTTGCGTGGGATCTCGATGCCGAGCATGGTGGGGCGCAGGTGACCGACCAGCCTGAGGCGATCTTTTGTGGTCTTGGCGCGGTTGGCGTCGAGCATCCACTCGCGCATGCTTTCGCTGACTCCGATCGGGGCGTCGGACGTGGTGTCGGCGCCACCGCCCACGCCCGCCTCGATGCGGCCCGCGGCGATCGCGTCACCCACGGTGACGACCGCTTGCAGGCCGGTACCGCAGGCCAGTTGGAGGTCGTGCGCCGGGGTGTAAGGGCTGAGTTTGCTGCCGAGCACGCTCTCCCGGATCAAGCCGTGCTCGCCGACCCGCTTCAGGACGGCGCCGCCGACGACCATGCCCAGCCGCTCGCCCTGCAAGCCGAAACGGCTGACCAGGCCGTCCAGCGCGGCGGTGAACATGTCCTGATTGGAGGCGTGCGCGTACGCCTTGTCGGAACGAGCGAACGGAATCCGGTTGCCACCCACGATCGCGACCGGGCGGGTGGTCTTACCGGTTTTGGCGGTGCTCTTCGCCGAACGGGCTTTGCTAGTCACTCGAGTCTCCAAGGTCTCGTGGATGGATGTCTCAGCGGCCGGTCTCGACGCGGGGAAACCACGCAGACCGGCGCCTCGTCGCGGTTGTTTACTTTAAACTTACTCTGGAGTAAGTTTGTTGTCGATACGTACCCCGCAAACGTGCGCCGAAAAACCATGACGGGGCGACCCCAGACCGCGAGACAGAACTCAGAAAAGGTAGGAATAGTGGCAGCCAGCAAGAGCAAGGGTGCTCCCAACCTCTACGGATCGTTCGTACACTCCGCCCCCGGGGCGTTCCTGGCAGGCAAGCTCGGCCTGCCGCGACCGGAGAACCTGCGTCGCTATGTCGAAGGCGAGCCGCCACTGTCGGGCCCGGTGTTGATCGGCGGCAAGGGCCGCGTCGCCGAACCGGTCCGCGCCCTGCTGTCGGACTACACCTTCGCCGACACGCCGACTACCGGCACCAAGTACGGCGCCCTCGTGTTCGACGCCACCGGCATCGGCTCGATCGAGGACCTCTCCCAGCTGTTCGAGTTCTTTCAGCCCGCGATGCGCAGTATCGCCTCGTCCGGACGCATCGTGGTCATCGGCGCCACGCCCGAACTGGTGTCGAACACCGAAGAGCAGATCGCGCAACGCGCGCTGGAGGGCTTCACCCGCTCGATCGCGAAGGAACTGCTGCGCGGCGCGACGACCCAGCTGGTGTACCTGCACCCGGAGGCGTCGGCTGCCGCTACCGGCCTGGAGTCGACCCTGCGCTTCCTGCTCTCGGCCAAGTCGGCGTTCGTCGACGGCCAGGTCATCCGGGTCGGCAAAGATGACGCGTCCGCTCCGGCCAGCTGGGACCGCGCGCTGGAAGGCAAGGTCGCCGTCGTCACCGGCGCGGCGCGCGGGATCGGCGCAACCATCGCCGAGGTGTTCGCCCGCGACGGCGCCCAGGTGATCTTGGCCGATATTCCGGCAGCCGGGGAGGCGCTGTCACAGACCGCGAACAAGGTCGGCGGCACCGCGCTCGCGCTCGACGTCACCGCCTCCGACGCCGCCGAGAAGCTGGCCGAGTTCGCTACCGAGCGGTTCGGCGGCATCGATATCGTGGTGCACAACGCGGGCATCACCCGCGACAAATTGCTCGCGAACATGGACGAGAGCCGATGGAACTCGGTCATCACCGTGAACCTCGCGGCGCCGTTCCGGATCACCGAGGGCCTCGTGGCCCGCGGCGCGCTGAAAGAGGGCGGCCGCGTGATCGATGTGTCCTCGATCGCCGGTATCGCGGGTAACCGCGGCCAGACCAATTACGGCACCTCCAAAGCGGGCGTCATCGGCATGGTCGACGCCGAGGCGCCGAAGCTGGCGGCGCGCGGGATCACCATCAACGCCGTCGCACCCGGATTCATCGAGACCGCGATGACCGCCGCTATCCCGCTGGCCACCCGCGAGGCGGGCCGCCTGATGAGTTCGCTGCTGCAAGGCGGGCAAACCGTCGACGTCGCCGAGACCATCGCCTACTTCGCGAACCCGGCCTCGAACGCGGTGACCGGCAATATCGTTCGGGTCTGCGGGCAGAGTCTGATCGGAGCATGATGACGGACACGATCTCGCTGACCGAACCGCCGAAGAACAGCAGCTTGTTCGTCAAGGCCGCGCTCGGCGCGGTGCCGTTGCTGTCGTCGCGCAAGTCGACGGTGCCGGACCGAGCTGTCCAGCTCGACGGTGTGCGCGTGGATCCGGATCATTTGGCCGCCTACTGCCGGGCGACCGGTCTGCGGTTCGGCGACGCACTGCCGCTGACCTACCCGTTCATTCTCACCTTCCCGTTGGCCATGCAGCTGGTGGTGGCACGGGACTTCCCGTTCGTCGCGGTGGGCGCGGTGCACGCGCAGAACCTGATCGAGCGCACCCGCGACATCTCGGTGAGCGAACCGTTGGACATCCGCACCCACGTCGAGAACCTGCGCGAGCACCCGAAGGGGCTGCTCGTCGACGCGATCAGTGCCGTGAAGGTGGGGCGCGAGCTGGTGTGGCACCAGGTCACCACCTTCCTGCACCAGCAGCGCACCTCGCTGTCGGGCGGCCCGAAGCCGGAGCCGAAGCCGGAGGAGGTTCCGCCGCCACCGCTGCGCACGCTGCGGGCCGATCAGAAGACGATCACCCGGTACGCTGCCGCGTCCGGTGACCACAATCCGATCCACACCTCTACGTTGGGCGCCAAGGCATTCGGCTTCCCGAGGGCGATCGCGCACGGTATGTGGTCGGCGGCAACCGTGCTCGGCGCCATCGAAGGTCGCATTCCGGAGCAGGCCACCTACGCGGTCAAGTTCGGCAAACCGATTCTGTTGCCCGCCACGGTGAACGTATACGCCGATCAGGCCGAAGGCGGCTGGGACCTGGCGTTGCTCCACCCGAAGAAGGGGTACCCGCATCTGAAGGCCACGCTGCGCTGAGCCGACCGGTCGCTGCGGCCGCACTCCGATTCGCGCGAATCCGGAGTGCGGCTGTCGGTATTTCGATGCCGAACACGCCCTCGCGTGCGGAAGTTCGACGAAATACCGTCGACGGCCAGAAGGGAGCGGGCCGAGCCGGGCGAGTTCGGCATCGACGTCGACCTACGAAACCGCCGATCCGGGGCGAGCAGATCAACAACCGCAGTCACAGTCGCAGTCACAGCACTCGCATTCGCAGCAGTTACCGCAGCTACCGCAGTCGCCGCAGCTGCCATCGCAATCGCAGTTCTTGATCCACGCCTCTTTGCGTTCGCCGGTACAGGGCCGCGTGTGGTCGGCACAGCAGGCGTAACCGGTGCAGTAGGCCCCGAGGATGAGAGCGAGCGATTCGCCGATACCGGGTCTGCGGGTAGGCGGGCGCTGCCCCGTCCTGCGCGCGTGTCCGTGCGGGAGGTCGACGGTGCCGCGCACGGAGCAGCTGTGCGCGACGAATGTCCCGATGCCGCTACCGAGCCGACGCAGCACCGAGGCCAGCGGGTCGAGCAGCATCCATCGGACGGTCGGCACCCGACTCAGCTCCGCCGCCGCGATCGCCGAGCGCAGGCTCGAATTCGATTGCCGCAGTAGCTCGTACGCCGTGGACATTGTGGTCCCGGTGGCCGCCAACGGGTTGAAGCGGTCCTGCGCGACGTCGTCGTCATAGTCGGTGACGGCGTCGGCCAGATGCGCGATCCGGCCGAACTGCCACCCCGCTTCGCGCAGTGCCTCGACGTTCTCCGGTCGGCCGGCCAGTACGGCGGTGTGCGCGAAAAACGCCGACGCGCACAGCTGGGTCGGCGCGGTCAGCATGGTCAGCGGGTCGGCCGTGGACGCCATCGCCGATCGCCAGTGTGCCGACGCGGCAAGCGTATCCGGCAGGAACGGGATCGTATTGCTCGAGTTGTGTACGGCGGCTGGGTTTTTCGCGGCCCGCTCCAGTGACGTCTGGACACCGAGCGCGGCAACGAGCGGTTCGACATCCAAGCCGATCCGCGTCGCGCTTACGCGCCCGTCCTCGGCCCAGCGGGTAGCTGCTTTCGTCAACGGCCCGCGGGCCAGCGCGGCGGCGTCGCCGTCGCCCACGTGATCGCGAATCTTGCCTGCCGCCAACAGCAACGAGGCCGTCGTGGCGAGCTGGACGCCAGGCGAATCCGCGGCCGCCACGGACGCGCGGCGCATTCCGCGCAGCGGGCAGGGCGCCGCGGTAGCGCGTACTACCGAGCCGGACTGCGCTTCGGTGAGCATGCTCAGCACCAGCGCGTCTTTGTTGGTGGTGATGCGGGCGAGCTGACCGTGCCCGTCGCGCAAGCCGAGACACAACCCGCACAGTTGCGTGCGCCACTCGGCCGCATCGATTCCGTATTTCTGAGCGCCGTGCGCACACGGCCTGAGCAACCCGAACACTTCCGCCCCATTTCCCCCGACTCGATCGAATGAGCCGGTCCGCGTTTCCGAACCCCCGCACTCTGACAGTCCGTCAACCCGGTGGGCAAGCGGTGGGACAGACGCTGCGGCTATTCGACCTTCTTCCGGCCCGCGAGACCGCGCCAGGCCAGATCGTCGAGCAGGTCCACCGCCTCCGCGACCTCGATGCGACCGCTGGACAGGCGGTCGGCGATCGCCTCGCCCGCGCCGATCACGGCGACCGCGACAACGTCGAAGTTCGTCCCAGGCTCGGCGTGCTTGGCGCTGGACTCCAGCAGCTTGGCGGTCAGCTCGATGACGCGCTCCCGCGCGTTCTCGATCTCCGAGGCGAACGCTTGCTGGCCGATGGCCTGCCGGTAGAGCACCTGCCAGGAGCGGCGATTGCGGTCGACGAAGCCGAGAAATCCCTCCAGGGCGGTGCGGACCTGCTCATGCGGCGTGAGCAACGGGTTGCCCGCGGGCGCGACGGCCTCGATGAATCGCAGGCCCTCGCGTTGGATGCAGGCGCGGAACAGTTCGTCCTTGGAGCCGTAGTACAGGTACAACATCGGCTTCGATATCTTCGCCTCGGCGGCGATCGCATCCATCGACGTGTCGTGGAAGCCCTTACGCGAGAAAACCTCCACGGCGGCGTCGAGCATCTGCTGCTCACGAACCGCCCGTGGAAGTCGCTTCGTTCCGCCCGCCATCCACACTCCTACCACATAATGAACCTCACATATTACTCCAAGGTAAGTTTCGGAGGGGTCTGATGTGCTCTCCCCCGCCCGGCTTCGGTCGCGCGGCGAGTCAGCAGCGCGGCAACGTTCCCTTGAAAGTAGCCATCCGCAGCACCGAGGCGTCTACCTGCGCCATCGGCAAACGTCCATTCGCCACGGCCTGCTCCAGCCGATCGAGGACCTGGGACACCGCGTCGGTGGTGATCCACAACGCGCTGTCGGCACCGGCGACCAGTGCGGCCTCGACCGCGTCCTCGATCGACAACCTGCTGGTGATCGCCGCCATACCGCCCAGGTCGTCGGTGAAGATCGGTCCTTGGAATGGGGCCGCGCCGTAGCCGCTGCCACCCCGCAGCAGCGACATCGCCTCCGGGCTGATACTCGCCGGGACGTTCGGGGTTGTCAAACCGGGCACGTCCAGGTGGCCGACCATCACGGCCGCGCCCGAGCCGATCAGATTGCGGAACGGCACCAGGTCGACGTTCTGCATCGCGTCCAGCGGCGGAGTGCGGACCACGCCGGTGTGCGAGTCGCCGGAGCCGGAGCCGTGACCGGGGAAGTGCTTCATCACCGTGCCGACACCGACCTCGCGCATCGCGCGAATGTAAGCGTCCGCGTACCGCGTGACGACAGCTGGGTCGTCGGAGAAGGAGCGGTCACCGATCACCGAATCGTCGGGCTGGGAGCTGACATCGACATCGGGGGCGAAATCCACCGTCACGCCCAGGTTCTTCAGTGCCTGCCCCCTGGTCAGGGTCGCGCGGTAGTACTCGTCGGGGCTCATGGTCTGGGCCGTCACACGTGCCGACGGCACGGCGCCGATCAAGTTACGGACCCGGGAGACGCGGCCGCCCTCCTCGTCGATCGTCACCATCAGCGGGACCTTGGCCGCCTGCTTGACCTGCTCGATCTGACCGGAGCCGAGTAGGGCCTCGTCGGTCCAGCCACCGACGAAGATGCCGCCGACCTGCTCGGTACGCACCACATCGGTGGCGTCGGCGGCGTCGCGCACGCCGACGGTCAACAGCTGGGCCAGTTTCTCCCGTGTGCTGAACTGCGCCAGATACCCCGCGGCGCAGTCCGGCGGCGCCGAGGAACTCACGGGGGTTGCCAACGCGGTCGGGGCATTCACCGTGGTAGACGACGTGGACGGGGTGGACGACGCCGAACCGGTCGACCCGCCGCCCGAGCACGCGGTCGCGACGAAGGCAAGAACGGCAAGCACGAGCAAAGGCGTGTTCCGCATGAGGATCAACGGTACTCGGCGAGAGAAAACAGACCCCATCCGCTACGCCCATAACTGGCCGAAACGCCCACACGCCGCCGGGTCCGATGGCACGGGGGAGGCAGCCTCCCCGGGACACGATGGCGCCGTTCCGGATTCGACTACCGAGCCACCGGCGTCGCACAACGGGCACGATCACAGGATGCGAGCGGGAAACGCGTCCGCCCCGGTCGTCGTACGAATCACCCGGTTCGGGCGGGGTCGGCGGGGGTAATCTCGACATATCGCCATGCGTCTCCACCCGGGAGGTCCTCGTGTCCTGCGATCAGATGCTCATCGCCTACGACGGCTCCGAGAATGCCAAGCGGGCCATCGAATACGCCGGGCGCTTCCTCAGCGCGAACCGGGCGATCGTGCTGACCGCGTGGGAACCGATGGTGCGCCAAGCCGCACGGCTCTCTGGTCTTTCCGGTGTCATGCAACCGGAATGGGTTCCCGACGACGAGATCGAGGACGTCGCGTATGTCGACGCGCGCTTCACCAACACGGAGGGCGTCCGGCTGGCCCAACTCGTCGGCCTGAACGCCGAGGCACGCACGATCGAATGCACGACGACGATCTGGAACGCCATCGTCGAATGTGCCGACGAGTTGGACGTCGACATCATCGTCGCCGGTACCCGCGGGGCCACCGGTCTGCGCGCCCTGGTGCACAGCAGTGTCGCCGACGCCGTCCTCAAGCACTGCCACCGCCCGGTTTTTCTCGTCCCGCCCGACAAGAACCCCTGACCCGCGGCGGGTCAGGGGTTCTTGTCGGACGCACTCATGAGATTTCGGTCGCTTTGGGCGGAGTCGAGGACCGCGGCGGGGTTAGGGTCGGGACACTATGGATGGATTCCTGCTGGCTCAGCCCGACAGCGTCGTGCGGGCGTACGGCAGTCGGGTCGCCTTCGACGAAGCGAACCGAGCCGTGGCGGCACTGCGGGATAAGACCGCAGACCTGATCGTCGGCGCGCTGCCCTTCGATCCGCGCCGCCCGGCTGCGCTCTGCGTGCCCGTACGCGCCGAGTACACCGCCGGTCCCTGGCGCCCCGCCGCGCTTCCCGACCTGCCCGCGGTGCGCGTGGTCACCGAGTTGCCGAGCCCGGCGGAACATGTCGCGCGGGTAACGAAACTGGTTGAGCAGCTGAACGATTCGAAGCAGTCGCTGCGCAAGGTGGTAGCGGCACGGTCGGTGCTGGCCGAGGCGCACGAAGCACTCGACCCGCACCTCGTCGTGGGCCATCTCCTGACCAGGCACCCGAACGCGAACGTCTTCGCCGTCGATCTGACCTCCGCGGGACGAACCGGAGCGACGCTGGTCGGCGCCACACCCGAGGTGCTGATCGCCCGCCACGGCGACCTGGTCACGCTGCGTCCGCTCGCGGGCACCCTGCCGCGGCGCGCCGACCCGGCGGGCGATGCCGCACAGGCCGACGAACTACTCGCCAGCACCAAGAATCGGGACGAGCACGCATTCGTCATCGATTGGATCCGGGAGCGACTCGGCCCGGTCTGCGCCGAACTGTCCATTCCGGACAGCCCGGAACTGATCAGCACCCATGAGGTATGGCACCTCGCGACGCCGATCACCGGACGCCTACGCGACACCACGACCACCGCGCTGGATCTCGCCCTGCTGCTGCACCCGACGCCCGCGGTCTGCGGTACCCCGACCGACCTCGCCCTCGACGCCATCGCGCAGGTAGAGCAGGATCGCGGGTTCTACGGCGGCGCCGTCGGGTGGTGCGACGCGCACGGCGACGGTGCGTGGGTGGTCGCGATCCGCAGCGCGGAACTGTCGGCCGACGGACGTACGGTGCAGGCCTACGCGGGCGGCGGCATCGTCGCCGCCTCCGACCCGCAAGCCGAACTCGAGGAGACAACCGCGAAGCTGCGGACCTTGCTCGACGCCCTCCAGTGCGCCCTACCCACGCACTGAGTTCGCCGACGACTCGGTCCGCACGTTCACGGCCGGTATCGCAGAGTCCGAAGCAGGCCGACTCGGACGACGCTCAGCGCGCGGATGCGGCACGTTGCGCGCGATGACGGCCTGAACGCATACAAATACCGGACGCCCTGCTAGGTTGGCCGGGAATGTGCCTGCATCGATGTATTGGAGTGCCGCGATGAAGTTTGCTGTCCCTGGTGTTGCGAGTGCGGTAGCCGGCGCCGTCGTGGGCGTGATCGGTGTTCTCCTCATCACCGTGGCAGTGCAGCAGAACTCGCGCCCGGAAATCGACCGCAGCGGTGACAAGGATTCCTCGCTGCTGAACAACGTTGAGTACGGCAGCCGCTGAGCCGCTGACCCCAGCTTCACCTGCCGACTCGCTCGGATCTTCAGCGGCGCCGGGGCAGCACAGCACTGCGCCGCTGGGTAGACGGTGGTTCGCCGCGACCGTTGTCGTGGCGTTTCTGCTGACCTTTGCGCAGGCGCCCGGACTCACGGTCGCCGACACGAAATACGACCTGGCCCAGAATCCGATCGGCTTCCTCGAGCGCGCGAGCCATCTGTGGAGTAGCCAAGCACCGATGGGCCAGGTACAGAACCAGGCCTACGGGTACTTTTTCCCACACGGTGCGTTCTTCTCGCTCGGTCACGTACTCGGCGTACCCGCCTGGGCGACCCAGCGGATCTGGTGGGCGCTGCTGCTGCTCGCCGGATTCTGGGGGATCATCCGCCTCTGCGAGATGCTCGGCATCGGCACGCGCGGGTCGCGCATCATCGCCGCGATCGCATTCGCGCTGTGTCCGCGGGTGCTGACCACGCTCGGGTCGATCTCGTCGGAAACGCTGCCGATGGTGCTGGCGCCCTGGGTGCTGCTGGCGCCGGCCGCGCTCGGCATCGCCCACCGGGACCGTCGGCGCCGCGGTGGCGCCGAATCACCCGCGGGAAGCGCGCTGGCGTTGGCCCTGATGGGCGCGGTCAACGCGGTCGCGACGGTCGCGGCCTTCCTGCCTGCGCTGCTCTGGTGGGCGGCGGCTTCGCCTGCGCTCGCCTCGCCGCGTGCGTACCGACGAAATACGTCCGACACCCGGTCCGCCCCCCACGGCCCGGACCGCCGACGCTGGTGGAGGTTCTCCGCGGCGTGGATTCCCCTGCTCGCGCTCGCCACATTCTGGTGGGCGGTGCCGCTGCTGCTGCTCGGCCGGGTGAGCCCGCCGTTCCTGGACTACATCGAATCCTCCGGCGTGACCACACAGTGGGCCGCACTCGGCGAGGTGCTGCGCGGCACCGACAGTTGGACGCCGTTCGTCTCGCCGGAACGGATCGCCGGTGCGGTGCTGGTGACCCAACCCGCGGCGGTGCTCGCGACCGGGCTGCTCGCAGCGGCGGGCATGGCGGGATTGGCCATGCGGTCGATGCCCTGTCGCGGCAGACTCGTGGTGATCCTTTGCGTCGGGCTGGTCGGCATCTGCGCAGGGTACGTCGGCGAGCTGGGTGGCCCGTTCGCGGAATCGGTGCGGGTGTTCCTGGACTCCGGCGGCGCTCCGCTGCGCAACGTGCACAAGCTGGAACCGCTCATCCGCATTCCACTGGTACTCGGCCTCGCTCACCTGCTCGCCAAGGTCCCGCTGCCCGGCTCGGTGCCGATTTCGGTGTGGCGCGGCGCGTTCGCGCACCCGGAACGAGATCGGATGGTCGCCGTCGCCGGACTGATCCTGACCGCGCTGGCGCTGTCCACCTCGCTGGCCTGGACCGGCCGGCTCGCACCGCGCGGCGCCTACGACCAGGTGCCCTCCTACTGGCGACAGACTGCGGACTGGTTGCGGCACAACGCGTCCGACACCCGCGCATTGGTGGTACCCGGCGCGCCGTTCGGCAGCCAAGTCTGGGGACTGACTCGCGACGAACCGCTACAGGCGTTGGCGAGCACACCGTGGGCGGTCCGCGATGCGGTGCCGCTGAATCCGCCGGGAACGATTCGCGCGATGGATTCGGTGCAGCGGCTGGTCGCCGACGGCAGGCCGTCGTCCGGGCTGGCCGCGACACTGGCCGGGCAGGGCATCGGCGTCGTGGTGCTGCGCAACGACCTCGATCCCGAGACTTCCCGGTCCACCCGTCCGATGCTGGCGCACCAAGCGCTGGAAGGCTCCCCCGGCCTGAGTAAAGTCGCCGAGTTCGGCGGCCCGATCGAACCGCTGGTGATCGGCGAAGACTTGGTAGCCGACGGGGACCTCCGTCCGCCCTATCCGGCGATCGAGATATATCGAGTGGACACGAAGCCGCCGGGTACGCCCACCGAGGTGCGCCCCGGGACCGGCGCCCCGGACCGGTTCCCCGGCGCCTACAGTGTCCCGCTCGGGCAGGTTCCGGTCGTGCAGGGCGGCCCGGAGGTGCTCGAACGACTGCACCGCGACCAGCAAGGGACCGGAACGCCCACGCTGTTCGCCGCTGACGCGGTGCGCGCCGGACTGCCCGTCGGCCCGCTCACCGTCACCGATACCCCGATGGATCGCGAGACCGACTTCGGCCGGGTGGACAACCACAGCTCCGCGCTCCGCGCTCCCGACGACGCGCGACGCACCTACAACCTGGTGCCCGACTATCCGGTGTCCGGAACCGAGCTGGTCCGTGGCGAGTGGTCCGGCGCGACGATCACCGCGTCGAGTTCGGCCGCGGATGCCACCCAGCTCGGGGGTGCGGCGCCGGGCAGCTCGACCGCGGCCGTCGTCGACGGCGACCCGGCCACCGCCTGGATCAGCAACGGCACCGAACGTGCGCTGGGACAATGGCTTCGACTCGACCTCGATCGGCCGGTCCAGGTCGGGCAGTTGAGCCTGACCACCAGTTCGGCCGCGATCGGCGACCCGGTCAAGTGGGTCGAGATCCGCACCGCCAACGGCACCGTCTCGGTCCGGATTCCCGAACCGGGTACGCCGGTCTCGGTATCCCTGCCCGCGGGCACGACCGACTGGCTGACCATCACGGCCATCCGCACCGAGGGCGGTTCCAGCGGTGGGCAGTTCGGCGTCAGCGAACTCGCCCTGGACGACTACTCGGTCCGTGACGCGCCGGTTCGCGTCGACATCCGGCATCGGACCGTGCTGCCGCCCAGCACAGCGGGCGCGCACGTCCGCACCTGGGACCTGGGGCAGGAATTCCCCGGTCGCAGCGCATGTTTCGATGCACCCGACCGGGTCAGGTGCAGCAAGGGCATCGCGCTGGCGCCCGAAGAACCGGGCACATTCGAGCGCACCCTCGTGGTGCCGGGGCCGATGACGGCGGCCCCGGAACTGACGGTCCGCACCAGGCAGGGTCCGGCACTCGAGGCGTTGCTCACCGCCCCCCACCGCCCGGTGGCCCGGGGCAAGGCCGACGTGGGCGACCTCCGCGGGGCCGCGTTCGCCGCGACCGACGGTGACCCGCGCACGAGTTGGACCGCACCGGAGGAGTCCGTCCGGAACCTGACCGGGGGCAGGCCGACGCTGACGCTCGAACTGCCCGAGCCCGCCCTGGTCACCGGGCTGGAGCTGACCCCCTCGCTCGGTGGTCTCCCCGCGGCGCCCACCTCGGTGACGGTGAATCTCGGCGACGGTCCCCAGGTACGTCAGCTGGACCGGCCCCAGCCGGGCGCTCCGGTACGCATCGACCTGTACCCCACCGTGACCGATCGGGTCGAACTCAGCCTGCGGACCTGGACCCCGGTGCTGGACCAGACCGCGCTCGGTTTCGCGCAGACCCAGCCATCCGGCTTGGCCGAGGTGTCGGTACTGGGTCCGGACTATCCCGAAGCCGCGCCGCTGGACCGGGCGATCACCGTCCCGTGCGCGCTCGGCCCGACCATCGAGGTCGAGGACCGGATCCTGCACACCACCATCACCGCCGGCATCGACGAACTGCGTTCCGGCGCACCAGTTCCCGCTCGGGTGTGCACGGATGAGGCCACCGAGCCGGCGGCCGCGTCGCAGCGCGAATTCATACTGCCGAAGGGCCGAGTCGACGTGACAGTCGAGCCCACCGACCTCTTCTTCGTCGATCGGCTGCGCTTGAACCGGACCGAATCGGGTTCCCCCGACGCCGCGGAACCAGACGGATCCGCACCGCCACAGGACCAGGGCCGCACTGTCGATCCACAACGCCCGGATCGCACCGAGCCGCAGGCACCCACCTCGCCGCGGTCGGATGCGGGTACCCGCCTGCTCGTGCTGCCCGTGAGCACCAATTCCGGCTGGCGCGCCACAACTTCCGAGGGACGCGTCCTGACACCGCTGGCGGTCGACGGCTGGCAACAAGCTTGGCTGCTGCCCGCCGACGTCACCGGCCCGGTCACGATCTCCTTCCCGGTGGACCGCTGGTATCGCCTGGGCATCTTCGGTGGTCTGGCGCTGCTTTTGCCGCTCGCGGCCCTCGCGATTCCTCGCCGCGCCCGCACGCGGAACCGCCGAGCCACCGACGCAACTCGTCTCGAGCCGGCTACCACGGCCTCGGACCGGGCGGCCGAAACGATCGAGCGTGCAGCCGATCCGAGCCGTCCGGTGTCGGAATCCGGGCCAGGTGCCTGGGGTAAGAGGTGGTTGGGTGCGATCGGGCTGGCTGGTGCGATCACGCTGATCGCGGGCCCGGTCGGCACGATCGTGACCGTGCTCGCGCTGGCCGCGACTCGTTTCGCGCCGCACCTCGCGCCGCGCGCACTCGTCGCCGTGGCGGGCGCCGGCACGATGCTGTCCGCCGCCGCACTGTCTACCGGACCATGGCGCTCGCCCGACGGCTATATGGGCGGGTCGCTGCTGGTGCAACTGCCCGCGCTGCTCGCGATCGCCGCCGTCGGCGTCGCGGCGCTTCCGCGGCGACGCGACGCAGGCTATACCCGAGTTCGCTGGTGGATCAGCCTGTCCTCAACAGGCAAGTAGTGGCGCTTCGCGCCTTGTGGACCACGGCGCGCAGATCCGCAAAGCCGCACGGGGGACAGGGGGTTCGGACTCACCGTGATACACCGGCCACCTGTACTCACGAGCCCGGTAGCGGTCGCCGGTCTGTCCGGGCAGCCCGGTGCGAGCCCGCTGACCACCTCGAGGCGAACCGGCGGCGGCCTGGTCCGATGCCTGCCGCCCTCGGCGGTCCGGTGGGCGGGCGCCTATTGTCCCGCACACCCCGGGGCGTGCCGGACGCCCGCGAAGCGGTCGGCGAGGAAGTTCATGCCGCCGTAGGCTCCGCCCGCGGCGGCTCTGATGTTCGTCGCGAACAGCGAGTCGGTCGCGGCGAGGGTGGCGCCCTGAGCGCAGTAGGTATCGACGAGCGCGGTGTAGCCCGGATTCCGTCCAGGACTCCACGCCCGGATGTCACGCCGTCGAAGAGTCGGGACTGCGGCCCTTCGTAATCGCTGACCACGACGATCCACCCGCGGGAGTCGCGAAAATCACAGTGCGGAACCGGTGGCGGCGGCGGCAGCTTCGCACAGCAGTCGCCATACAGCTTCGACGTGGCTGCGTTCGGTGTGTTCCTGGCCGACCGATAATCGCAGGACCACAACATCGTTGATCTTGGTGTGGGTCAAGAAGGCTTTCCCTGAATCATTCACCAGGTTCATCACGCATTCGGTCGCCATGTTTCCTTCCATGTGCCGAAAACACACGAGGTTGAGCGGGGGCGAAGTCACAAGCTCGAATTCGGTGGAATTCGTGACCATCCGCGCGAACCACTGCGCGGCGTCGATATGGCGTCGTACCATCTCCCGCAATTCCCGCGCTCCGTAGCTGCGCAGGACGAACCACAATTTCAGCGCGCGAAACCGTCGGCCCAGCGGCACCTGCCAATCCCGGTAGTCGATAACTGTTCCGGATTCGCTGGCCGTGTTGCGCAGATACTCCGGCAGGATGCTGAGCGCTCCGATCAGACTGTCGCGGTTCTTGACGAAGAAACAACTGCAGTCGAAGTTGGTCAGTAGCCATTTGTGCGGATTGAAGCAGTAGCTATCTGCTCCGCTCAGCCCGTTTTGCAGGTGCCGATACTCAGGGCAGATCGCCGCGCTGCCCGCCATGGCGGCATCAACATGCAGCCATACGCCGTGGCGTGCGCAGACTTCGGCGATGTCGGCGATCGGATCAATCGCGTTGGTAGCGGTCGTCCCCACCGTCGCGGCGACGAAACACGGTGTTCTCCCGGCCGCGCGGTCGGCGATGATCGCCGCCTCCAGTGCGGCCGCCGACATCGACAGGTCCGCACGAGTGGGGATCCGATGCAGGTTGTCCGAGCCGAGCCCGGCGATGCGCACAGCTTTGTCGATCGAACTGTGGGCCTGGTCTGTGGCATAGGACACCAAACTTGCGCGATGACGGCCGGTCCGGTTGAACTCGCCACCGGTCGCGCGTTCCCGCGCTGCCAGAAGTGCGCACAGCGCCGCGCTGGACGCGCTGTCCTGGATGACGCCGCCGCCGACACTGTCGCTGCGGAACTCGGAGGGCAGCCCGAGCATATCGACCAGCCAATCCAGCATGTGTGACTCGAGTTCGGTGCAGGCGGGGCTGGTCAGCCACAACATGCCTTGGACCCCAAGGCCCGCGCAGACCAGTTCGGCGAGGATCGATGGCCCGGAGTTATTGGCAGGAAAGTACCCGAAGAAGTTCGGTGACTGCCAGTGCATGAGCCCGGGCACAATGACATCGTCGAGGTCAGCGATGATCGCGTCGAAGTTCTGGCTGTCCTCGGGGGCGGCGGCCTGCAGCCGGGATCGCACCCAACCTGGTTCCACTTGGGACTTCACCGGAAAGGTGGCGACATCGGCCAAGTAGTCGGCGACCCAGTCGACTACCCGGTGTCCGTTGCGGCGAAACTCCTCAGGAGTCATGAACGAGCCTCTGATCACGTTCTGCCGGTTCGTCGGCGAGCTGGTCGGCGGCCTCGACGAGGGCTGCGAAGTCCGCTGGGTGGCTGACGTGGCCCGGATGGCCCGCGCCGGTGATTTCCTGGTATCTGCCGGTCGGTACGAGCTGAGCGAGTTCGGCTGCGGTCAGCCGGTGGTGCGGCAGGCTGTCCGCGCCCGCGGCGGTGAGCACCGGGCAGGTCAGCGTCAGCGGTTCGAAACTAGGCGGGTCGTCACACAGCGCGCGCATTTCCGCCACCATAGTCTCACCATCGTCTCGACGTTTGTCGGCCAGCCGCCGAGGCAGACGTTCCCATGCCTCGTCGCCGAGCACATCGCGCATGATCGCCTCCGCCGCGTCCGCCGGGGTTCGACCCTCATCGAGGGCGAGCCGCTCCCACGGTGCGCGGGTAGGCCACCACGGCAGCCACGGCAGTGGTGGCTCGTACGCCACGACCGCGCGGATCCGTTGCGGACAGCGCTCACTCGCGGTGAGCGCTACCGTCGCGCCATAGCTGTGCCCGACTACGATGCTCGCGGTAGCTGGAAGGATTTCGATGAGATCTGCGACATTCTGGTGCAGGGTTCCCGGCCCTAGTGCGGCGGCGCTGCCCCAGCCGCGTCGGTCATAGGTAGTAGTGTCCCAATTTCGCAGGGAATCGAGTACTCGGCGGAAGCTCGCGCTTTCGTCGAGAGTGCCGTGCACCAGCACCACGTGGCCGCGGTGGTGGTCCCCGGCGCCGGCGGATCGGGTGCGTGGCCGGATGCCTGTGGTCATGCCCGGACCCCCTTCTCTCCGTGCTCGGCGGGTTGGATGAGGGAGGCGATGCCGGTCGGTGTCGGGTCGGCCACCACGGCGTCCACTTCGAGGACAATGCCCAGTTGATCCTCCGCGGCGGTGAGCAGTTCCATCAACGACAGCGAGTCGCCGCCGAGAGTGAAGAAGTCCGACGACGCGCGAATCCGATTCTGCGGCAACCGCAGGCACGAGGCGAAGAGTTTGGCAATGTCCCACACCTGGCGAGCAGGGGCCGCTGTCGACTGTGGAGCGAGAGCACGCGCGAGCGAGGCAGCGAGCGCTGGTGCGGGGGGCGTATGGGCAACCATGGTCGGCTCGACAACCGTCGAGGCCGCATCGAATCGCAATTTTCCGGTAACTGACCGGGTTGGCTGGTCGGCTACCTGGAACACGGCCGGGATCATGCCGCTGTGCAATCGTCCGCGCAGGTGCTCGCGTACCGCTGTCTCGTCCCAGCGCGGCTGGTCGCTGACAACTGTCGCCACCAAGCGGTCGTCACGCAGCGTCACCGCGGCGTGTCGGACACCGGGAGCCCCCGCTAGGACTCGTTCGATTTCCTCCAGTTCGATGCGTTGGCCGCGGATCTTCACCTGCCGGTCCACTCGGCCGACGTACTCGATTCGGCCGTCCGACCGCAGGCGGCACAGGTCACCGGTGGCATACATCAACTGGCCCGGCTGCGTCGCCAGCGGGTCGGGTCGGAAGCGTTGCCGCATCAACTCGGGCCTATTGACATAGCGGCCGACACCGACGCCGCCGATCCACAATTCCCCGACCCTGCCGACCGACGAGGGTTTGCCGTCTGGGCCGAAGATGTAGGCACGCTTGTTCACGACCGGCTCGCCGATAGGCGGGTCGCCTTCGATGTGTCCGCATTCGTGCCAGGTGCTCCAGATCGCCGCTTCCGCCGGGCCGTACAGGTTGAGGATGCGGCGCTCCGGCGCGGCCAGTCGGGCCACCATCGTCGCGGTAGCGACCTCCCCTGCGGCAGCAGCGATCCGAAGGGCCGGCAGCGGCTGATCGGGCAGGGTCTGCCAAGCCGTCGGGGTCAGGGCCGCCACGGTGATCGACTCCTCGCACATGGTCCGATGCAACACGGGGCCGACGCAGGTGGCCGCGTTCGGGGCGAGGACGAGGCGGGCCCCCGCGGTGAGGGCGAGGACCAGGTCGAACGGCCAGCCGTCGAAATTCGGTGAAAACCATTGCAGCACGCGGTCCTCGGGTCGGACTCGGAACGTCTGTCGCTGTGCCACTTGAAGATTGACCAAGGCCTCGTGGTCGATGGAGACAGCCTTGGGCCGGCCGGTCGAACCACTGGTGAACACCACATAGGCGGTATCGCCGGGCCGCACACCGGAAATGATTCGACGCGGCGTGGTCTCGTCGGCCAACTCCGCCGCAACAACCACCACAACGGGAACGGTGTCGGGCACGATCGCCCGCGCGACGTGCGCCAGTCGTGGTTCGGTGCAGAGCACGGATATGGATGCCTCGGCGAACATTGCCTGAAGCCGTAGCCTTGGGCAGGCGCTGTCGGCGGCGAGGAATGCGCCGCCTGCCCGGCTGATCCCGAGCGCGCTCACGAAAGCTGAGATGCTGCGGTCGGCGAAGATGCCGACGATCCGGGTCGGCTCGACTCCGAGGTCTTGCAGTCTGCCCGCGAGAACATCACCCGCTCGATCGAACTGGCTGTAGCTGACCTCATCGACGCCGTGCTGTAACGCTACCGCGTGCGGGGTTCGGCGTGCGAACTCCGCGACAGTGTCCATCCACAGTCGCTCGCCGATGAGGGCAACGGGGCGGTTGTTCACCGCCCGCAGTTGTTCGATGTCGTCTGGGGTCAGGCGCAGTTCACACTCAACGGTCGCGGGTGTGTCTCGCACGTCGACCGAGGGCATCGCGCCGATCCTCGACACATGCATCGTTACCCGCGACGGGCTGCGTGTGTTGCCGTGCGGGCCCCAGGTGATCGGGTCCTCGGTGAGTTGGAACGACGGGTAGCGGCCCAGAAACGCCAGTAGCGCTGTCCTGGCTGCTTGCTCGGCGTCGACGCTGCCGATGCAATGGTGCCGTCCGACAGCGAAGCCGAGATGCCTGCCGTCCGCTCGGCGGATGTCGAACCGCTCCGGATCGGGGAACTGCCGTGGGTCCACATTGGCTGCCCCGAGTAGCACCACGACCGACTGGCCCGCCTCGATGCGTGTGGCGCCGAGACTTATCGGAGAGGTCGCCTGCCGCGCCACGTACTGACTCGATCCGTCCAGACGCATGATCTCGTCGATCGCTTTGTCGATCAGAGCGGGATCATCGCGGAGCAGGTCGACTTGATCGCTGTGGCGCGACAGTAGTGCGATTCCGTTGGCGACCAGATGTGTCAGGGTCTGATACCCGCCGCCGACCAACACGACGCAGTTCGCGGCCACCGCGTCCAGCGCCGCCTCCAGGTCGTCCGCGACGATGTCGGGGCCCGCCAGCCCATTGGCCAGTGCGGTGATCAGATCGGGGCCGGTGCCGCCGCGCCGCGCGCGTGCCAACTCGCGCAGCTCGTCGCAGGCTTCGAGAAGCGTCGGGATGACGGCGCGGTCGCGGACGTGGGGCAGGGTTGTCAAACTGCCGAGTAAGGTTTCGTACGCCTCCGCCCAGGACCGCACGTCCGCGGTGCGGTCGTCGAGACCGAGCCTCGACGCGACGAGCATGGTAGGCAAAGGACCTGCGAAACTCTCGACGAGGTCGACTACGCCCTCTTCCGGGAGCGTTGTCAGTAGTGTGTCGATGATGTGATGCACTCGGTCGCGGCGCGCCGCGACCGCTGCCGGGGCGAACGCCGGTTGCAACGCCGCTCGGATGAGGGTGTGGTCCGGCGGATCGAGGAACAGCATCTGCCGGGAAATCATGGAGACGACGCGGCTCGCATCGGTCATTCCCCGGGCAGCCAAAGAATCCTGATCGGGCAGGCGCGCGGACCGGAAGTTCTTGTGGTCGCGCAGCACAGTGACGGCCTCGGCGTATCCGGCGCAGACCCACACCTTCCCGATCTCATCCCAGAAAACAGGGGCCAATTCCCGGACGGCCTGTCGATAAATAGATGGGTCGGCAATAACGTCCGCAGCGGAAAGGCGATGCACGCCGTGACGTTCTCTCCGGTATCCGCCGCGCCCGAGCAATGTTGTCATTTGTCCACGCCTGCTTGTCACTCACTTCCGGATCAGTCTGTCCCGGATTGTTCGGTCATGATGTGGATGGGTGCCGACGCCAGGAATGAACGGCCGATATACTCGACATAGCGATGTCGGAGGTGATGGAGATGGCTCGCACACCCGCGTCCGATACCGCACGGCAGAATCCTCGACGATACGTAGCGACACCCTGGGGTCGGAATTAGCCCAGCCATAGGTAGAAATTATCCTGGTCACATTTCGTGGGTGCAGTAATAGTTCCCTTGCGATCCATTCGGTCCGATGACCACAGGTAGTTTTGCGATTTGTTTGCCGAAGTCATTTTCGACTGCATCACAAAGTTCTACCGGCCCGCGACTATCCTCAGCCCAATTAACTGTCCGCTCGACGGCGACCTGAACCGATATCTTTGGCGCCTATTTCGAGAACTCCGGAGGTTATCGCCCGTAAATTAGATAGATGCGAACCATTTCCGTCGCGCCACTTCCTGTACATAACCATCGACACTTCCCAGCAACCCTCTGTGCCAAATACCGGCGAGTCCCACACGGCACTTGCCGCCGTGACCGAAGGCTGTAACGTCTCGGTGGCCGCAAGTCGTATTTTGATACCTCTACGGCCCGACGGTAATGGGGGAAATCCCTACGCAATACCGCATTGGATGCGCCCAGACATCAGGGGGTGACTGTGGAACGTCGACTCTTCGGTGGTCGCGATCAACGGCTGCGACCTCGACCGGACCATCGTCGTGCGCAAGAAATCATCGCCTACGGACCAAGTACGACGGAAGTATCGCAGGCCTGGTCCTCGGCGAGGTGCCCACCGCGCGACAACTCCTCTACGCGATGATGCTGCCGTCCGGCTGCGACCCGCTAACGCGAGCACGCGTGCCGAATGTGGTTTCGTCTACGACTTGGCTACAGCGGCAAACGTGCCGACGCCAACGCGGGAACACGCGGTGGAATACGCCGACCTGCTCGGCGGCGATTCCGTCAAGTTACGACAGCGCAGGCAACCCGAAGTGTGGTCGCCCCTGCAGTACGCCTGTCATGTGCGGGACGTGCTGCTCGCACACCGTGAGCGCGTACTGGCCGCCCGTCGAACGGACAACCCTCCCGCGCCACTGATGGGCCGGTCCACGCGGCGGGCCCACCGCCGCACCGGCTCCTCGATCAGCGCGTAGCTGGCCGCCGCGACCGGGAGGGTGATGGCGATCGTGAGGATCAGGACGTAACCGAAGTTTCCGAGGAACGGCACGATTCCGAATACCGGGAACACGATCGACAGCACCGCGAGATGCCAGATGAAGATGCCATACGACCAGCGTCCGATCATCGCGGCCACCGGTGATTCCAGCCAACGGTGTGGTCGGGCCGCCGGGTCCCGCAGCACCAGCGGAGCGAGCAAGGCGAACCCGATGATCGCGCCCGATCCCATCTTCACCACGTACTGCCACGGCTCGGCACGAGTCAGCCCGGCCGGTCCGGCGAGATCGGTCGCCGCGATCAGGAAGGCGATGGTCGCCACCGTCCACATCAACGGCTGATTCGCCGCGACCCGCCACCAGGTCGATTGCCGGACACTCTGGTGGGCCAACTCCGCGAGCAGCATGCCTACCGCGAACCAGGGCAGATACCCGGGCAGCCAATTGTCCGCGTGGATGGCGTCGGGCGTGGGCACCGGAAGGAGGTTCCACCCGAGGCTGATCACCCCGAGCGCGACAATCACCGGCACCCGCAGGCCCGCCGCGGACCCCCGTAACCGGACCAGCGCGAACGCCAGCACAGGCAATACGAGATAGAAGGCGACTTCGACCGAAAGGCTCCACATCTGGGTCAGCCCATCGGTGAGTGTCAACGGCACGAAAACCTGCAGCAGCGCCAGGTTCGACACCCACACCCGCAGTCCGGCCGTCCCCGCCGCGCTCGGCAGCAGCATCAGCACCGCGCACACCACGACCCAGTACGCGGGCAGGATGCGCGCGGCACGATGCCGCAGGTAGTAGCCGACCGACGGCGCGCTGCCCACCCCACGCGCCGCCGCGGCGTGCGGGCGCCACAGCAGGAATCCGGACAGCGCGAAGAACACCGCGACCGCCATGTCGAACCGCCCCCACACCCGGCCGATGACCGGCGTGCCCGCGGCCCCGGTTTGAAACGCGACGTGCGTGAGCAGCACCCCGAGTGCCGCCATGCCGCGCATGCCTTCCAGCGCGGGCACGAACACGCGCGAGCGCGCCCGTTCGGTCCCGGGAGCGGTGGAAGACACAGTCGCGGTCATCGGGCTCCAGTCTGCCGTGCCGATTCACCGGTGATAACCCGGCATTTCAGACTCCACGCTAGACTCGGGCGATTTCTCGGCCGTTTCGGCCTCGACGCCGCATAGTACGTCACAGGGCTGTTAGTGTCGGGGCTCACGAGTGCCGGCGGCGTGCCCGCTGTACTCGCCGGACGGACCTGTGTTCTACGACGAGGAGAGTTTGCATGGCACTGAGTGCCGGTACCAGAAGGACGGTTGCCTGCCTGCTCGTGGGTCTCGGCGCGTTGCTGATCGTCGCCGCGCTGATGATCCCGACGTACACCGTCGACAAACTGGCGAAAACTCCCCTCGACATCGAGATCACCACGATCGCGACGAACCAGCCGGGTGAGGACAGCCTCGTGCTCGACGCCAAGTCGCTGACCTCCCCGGAGGGTGCGGCGAAGGTCGACAGCAACGTTCCTCTGGTCTCGCAACGCTTCCTCACCGTCGAGGACCCGGCCGATGCCACCGAGATGACGGTGCAGGCGGGTCAAACGCTGCGTCGCATCGACAAGCAGGGCGACACCGGCCTGCTGACCGCGACCATCGACCGGGTGACCATCGACCGTAAGACCGGTATGCCGGTGGACAAGGATCCCAACGGGTCCATCGCCGTCACCACGACCAAAGAAGGCGAGAGTATCGCCGAGCCGGTCCAGCACACCGGCCTGCAGTACCGGTTCCCGATCGGCACCGAGCAGAAGAGTTACCCGTACTTCGACATCACCGCGCGCAAAACCTTCGACGTCAACTTCGTCGAGGAGACCGAGATCAACAACATGAAGGTCTACCACTTCCAGCAGTCGGTGCCCGCCACCAACCTGTGGGAGGTGGCGCAGGCGCCGACCAACCGGCTGAGCCTGCCCGCCGCCAAGTGGGGCGTCGAGGGCGGCGAGGGCGATGAGGCCCCGGTGACGCTGACCCGGTTCTACACCAACACCCGCGACCTGTGGGTCGAGCCCGAGACCGGCACCGTGATCAAGGGCGGCGAACAGATCCACCTCTACTACGCGCGCACCGGCGACAAGCCCGAAGTCACCGCACTCAAATCGCACCTGGTGTTCGATGAGAACACCATCGAGTCGCAGATCGCGGTGGCCAAGGAGAACATCGACAAGCTGTCGCTGTACGGCCGGATCATGCCGATCGTGTTCGGCGTCCTCGGCGTGGTCGCGCTGATCGCCGGTGTGTTGCTCGGTGTCCGTGGCGGGTCGGCCCCGACGCGGGCGCGCGCCGGTGGCGCCCCGAGCCAGCGTCCCAGCGGTTCGGCTCCGACCCGTGGGGCTTCGAACCGCCCCCCGGCGAACCGCGGAGCCGATGATGCCCCCACCGAACAGATCCGGATCGACAAGCAGCCCTGATACCGCTGAGCAGCACTGTATTCGGCTCCCCGCCCTCTGGGCTGGGGAGCCGAATTCGTTCCGCTGGTCAGGCTTCGCGAGGCGGCAGTGCGTAGGCGGCGATATTCGGCCACTGCACGACGTCGCGGAAGAACGCGCGGGCGGCTTCGAGACCTTCCGCGTAGACCAAGGTGCGCACTGCGGTGATCACGGTGAAGTCGTAGGCAGGGCTGCGTCAACCGTTTGGACGCGACGGCTCGGCACGCGTCGTGTCGTCGGCAGCGCGTAGGACGACAACCGCGACCAGGAGCGTCGTGCTGGCCGCGACCGAGACTGCCGTCGCGATCAGGGCGGGGACCGAGCGGGCGAACGCCACCATCACCGTGACTTCGACGGCCAGCCCCACCCACGTGACGACGGCGAGCGCGGTGCGATCCACCGCGATGGCCGAGAGCATCGCGCCCTGTAGCACGGCAAGCAAGGCGCCGTGCAGGGCGAACAACCACAGCAATCCCTGGATCGGCGCGTAGTCTTCGCCCGCGAGCAGTGGCGCGATCGGCGCGGCGAGCGCGGCGCCGAGCACAGCGACGATCCCGATACCGCTGAGCACCGCCAGCGCCGCCTGGATCGCGCGCGCCGAGTGGGTCGGCTGCGCCATCCGCGGATACAGCACGACACCGACCGCCTGCGGCAGCCAGAACGCGATCTTGGCGGCGATGGTGCCGAGCGCGTACCGGCTGGCGTCCACCTCGTCGAGCACGATTCGGACCACGATCAGGTCGGCCGACGACAGTGCCATCAGCGCGGCCTGCACCTGGGCGGCCCGTAGCACCGGTAGCACGCCGACGGCCGTAGCGACCTCGTCCGCCCCGGTGACAGTGCGAGCCCGGGCTCGCGGCGAATTGGCGATGGTCCGGGCGAACAAGGCCGCTGCCGCGATCCCGAATGCCGCCGCCCACAGCGCGAGCGCCGCGCCCCCGCCCAGCGCCAAAACCACCAGCGCGGGCGTGACCCGGGCGATCCCGGCCGCACCGAGCACCACGGCCAACGCCCGAAAACGTTTGCCACCCTGCAGAATTCCCTGCTCGCCGGATAACAGCACCAGGAAGGGCACGGCACCCAGTGCCGCAGCGGACGCCAGCATATCGACGTTGAGCGTGACGGTCACCAACGGCGCCAGCACCGCCGCGACCACCGCCACGATCACCGCGCATCGCCACTGCAACCCGCGCAGTTTCGGCACACTCGCCCCCCGAACCAGCTCCCTGGCCACTACATTCTGCAACGCGAGCGCGGGCACCGCACACAACAGCTGCGCGGCGAGCAGACTGGCGAACTCGCTGTATCCGGTCACCCCCAGCCACCGCCCGGCCAGCAGTTGCAACAGATATCCCGCTACATTGGCGGTCATCGCCCCTGCTGTCACCAACGTCAGATCCGCCACCACAGGAACCCGACGGACAGCAGACACGCCGCCTATCGTCCCACCCCGATACCGACACCCCGGTCCCGCCCCGCCGGAGATCGAGCGCCAGGTCCGAGCGGATCGCGGGCGTGTCGCCGGGACGCCACGGACCCACGGAAGAGCACGCGCCGATCGCCCGAGCGGTGACATCGCTCGGCGCATGTCGAGGCACCGCACCGACGAGATTATCGCAGTTGCCGAGACGGCACCCGCAGGTCAGCGCCGCGCATCAACCGCTGCCGATCGCCGACGACGACAGCATGGCCGGCCGACGCGGCAGATCCTGCGGCGCCCGCACCGAAATTCGGCACCGAACGACTCGGTGACCGGTGTCAGTGCGATCGTCCACGCTCTCGGGTTGCCGTCGTCCCGACGGCTCCGTTCGCAGCCACACAACTGGGCGCGCGGACCCGCTCGCGCCCGCACACCACGGCCACCGGACCACCTCTCAGGACGTAGGCTGCTGAGGCGTGAACGAGGGCGGTCGACGGCGATGGGTGGCGGCGGGGTACAGCGGGGTGGGGGCGCTGCTCGTGGCCGGACCGCTGCTGGGACCGGGGTACCTGCTGTTGCGGGACGCGGTGAGCACGCCGCGCAGTTATCTGACCGATTCGGCGCTCGGGCTGGGCGACGCCGCGCCACGCGCGGTGCCACAGGACGCGTTGCTCGCCGCGTTGTCGCCGATCGTAGATGGTGGGTTCATCGTCAAAGCGATCCTGGTCGTGGCGCTGTGGGCGGCGGCGTACGGGGCGGCGGTACTCGCGCGCGAACTGTTGCGAGCGCCGATCGGGGCGCAGCTGGTCGCGGCGACGGTCGCGCTGTGGAATCCCTATGTGGCCGAGCGGCTTTTGCAGGGGCACTGGAGTCTGCTGACCGGGTATGCCGCACTGCCGTGGACCGCCCTGGCGGCTTATCGCGTTCGAGCGGGCCGTGGTGGCATCGCCCCGTGGGCCGCGCTCGCCGGCTCGCTTGCCGCGGCCGGCCTCACGCCGACCGGCGCACTGCTCGCGGGCTGCACCGCACTCGCCCTGGTCCGCTGGCGGCAACTGCCCGGGGCGCTCGCCCTGTCGGTGGCCGCGTCGGCGCCGTGGCTGGTGGCGACCGCGCTGTCCGGCTCGGGCGCCGAGCCATCCGATCCAGCGGGTATCGCGGCCTTCGCGGCGCGGGCCGAACCCGGCCTCGCAACGCTGGGCAGCCTGGCCGGACTCGGAGGGATCTGGAACTCGGAGGCCGTCCCCACTTCGCGCACTACGTCGCTTGCGGTGCTCGGGACGGTGCTGCTGCTGGCGATCGTCGCGCTCGGCCTGCGAACGGTCGCCAGCGGGGCCGATGACTCGGCCACCCGGCATGTCCGCCGCGCTCTGCTGGTACTCGCCGCATGCGCGATCCTGCTTCCGGCGCTCGGCGCGACGACGTGGGGCATGCACACGCTGGAGTGGCTGGTCGCCGGGGTGCCCGGCGCGGGACTGCTGCGCGACACCCAGAAGTACGTGGCATTGGCCATGCCCGCCTACGCGCTGTGCGCCGCTGCCGGATGTGTCGCGCTCTCCCGTCGGTTCTCGGCCACGCCTACGCACCCGGCCATGTCGGCCACGGTCGCAGCGGTTTTCGTCGCGCTGCTCACACTGCCACTGTCCGATCTCGCCTGGGGCGTCGGCGGAGCGGTTCGGGCGGTGCACTATCCGAGCGGGTGGCAGCGGGTCGCCGAACGAGTCGTCGGTCCTGGCGACGTCGCGGTACTGCCGGGCGGGATCTTCCGGAAGTTTTACTACAGCGGCGCGGCGCCGGTGCTGGACCCCGCGCCGCGCATGCTGCCCAACGACGTCATGCAGACCGGCGTGCTTCCGGTACGCGGCCGGATCGTCTCCGGCGAGGGAGCCCGCGCAGCACAGGTGGAAACCCTTCTGCTGCACGGTAATTCACCCACAGAGTTGGCCCGCCTCGGGGTCGGCTGGGTACTCGTCGAACGCGGCACGCCCGGACCGCTCGGCGCATCGGCGGCGACGCTCACCCAGCTCGAGCCGAGGTACCAGGACGCCGACTTCGCGTTGTACCGCGTGCCCGGCGTAGTCGAGCAGGGTGGATCGTCGACCGCTCAGCGCTCCGTCGCGAACGCCGCCCATGTGCTGTGGGGCGCACTGCTTGTCGCCGGTCCGCTGATCGCTCTCGGCGCGCGCGCACGGTCCCGGACGAAAGCCCAGCGGTAGTCAGGCCGCCGAGGTCGGTGCGAACCTGCGCCAGCGGCGGCCGGCGCGAAGACACGCACTCGCCGGAAGTGACTGCCCGACCGTCACGGCGACGCGCGCCTTCGCGGACGCACCGCAGCGGAACTGGGCTGCCATGGTCTTCGCTCGTGTCGACCGATCGGCCTCGGGACGTGCCGTCACCCCTCGCCACACGATGCGCGGCAGCGCCGGTCAGTCGGCCGGGCGCGGCGCGATCAACCCGGCGACGCGGTCGCCGCGGGCCGCGGCCGCCAATACCTCGTAGACCCCGTTCCCGGTCTGCTCCCAGGAGAACTCGCGTGCGCGGGCACGTGCTTTCTCCCCCATGACCGTACGTGCCGTCCGATCGTCGAGCAGTTCACCGACGGCATCGGCCAACTGTGCGACGTCGTCGACCAGGATGCCGGTCGCACCGTCGACGATGGAATCGGTCAGGCCGCGCGAACTCTGGTAGCCGATGGTGGGCACGCCGTGCTGGGCGGCTTCGATGACCGCCAGTCCCCAGCCCTCCTTACGCGACGGCAGCACATGCACCCATGCGCGGGCGAGTAGTTCGTGCTTGCGGCGCTCGTCGACGTGCCCGTGGAACGTGACGGCGTCGGCGATCTCGAGTTCGCGGGCGTGGTCTTTCAGGTTGTCGGCCCACCAGCCGTCGCCGATCACGTCCAAGTGCAGACCGGGTATTCGGTCGCGCAACCGGGCGACGACCGCGAGCGCGTCCTCGATCTGCTTGTGCGGCACCAGCCGCGAGAGCACCACGACGGTAGGCGCGGCGGCACGCGTCTCCGCGGCGCCGGTGGGCGCCTCGACTGGAACAGGTTCCGCCCCATTGCGCACCACCGCGATGCGGGAACGATCCACACCGAGGGTGGCCAACTCTTCAGCCGAGGGGAGCGAAACAGTCAGATACTGGTTCCCCCGATGCACGCGCGGCGACAACCGCGACTCGATCCACCACCCGATCCGACCGACCAGCCGACCGGCCACCGGCCACTGCTCGCGGTGTCCGTGGTGCACCAGCACGACGGACGGCGCCTTGGTGACCGCGGCAGCGAAGAACGGGATGCCGTTCTGGGTGTCGATGACCGCGTCGGGGCGCACGCCCCGCATCGGGCCGAGGCCGATCTTGCCTAGCGCGAGCGCGGCGAGAGCGCGCGGATACACGGTGTAGCGGCCGCCGCCCCTGCTGATGTCGATGCCGTGAATTCGTTCCCGGCGCGGCGCACCCGGATAGCGGGCTGTGCGCAGGGTTACCGTCACCCCGCGTGCCGCGAGTTGTGCGCCGACCTGCTCGAGGTAGCGCTCACTGCCGCCACCCTGCGGGTGCCCGGTGTCACGCCAGCAAAGCAGGAGGACTTCGCGCACGGTGGAGCTTCTCTCGGTCAGGTGGTCCGGTCGGAACATCGCGTATCGCGGTATACCCTAACCCGAGTACCCGCCCCCGCATGCCGTCCGCCGACGTTGTGCGAAACTCTGCGCCGTGCTCAAAGCCGAAACGAAGCCCACCCGGAGCGGCCCGCCCCGATTCGCCCGTCGGGCGACCCTGCACCGGTCGCTGCGATTGCTCGGCAGTTTCCGGTTCGAGCAGACTGATCCCGCGCTGTTCTACGGGGGACTCGCCGAGGACAGCGCGGCGATGATCGCCGACTTCTACGCCGACCTCACCGGCCGGTCACTGGCAGACGCCACAATCCTCGACGTCGGCGGTGGGCCCGGCTACTTCGCGGACGAGTTCGTCCGAACCGGCGCCCGCTACATACCGGTGGAGCCGGACCCCTCGGAGATGCACGCGGCGGGACTCTCGATCGCGGGTGCGGTCCGCGGGTCCGGGATGGCGCTGCCGTTCCGGGATGACGCGGTGGACATCTGTTTCTCGTCGAACGTCGCCGAGCATGTCTCGAAGCCCTGGGTGATGGCTGACGAGATGGTCCGCGTGACCAAGCCCGGTGGGCTGATCGTGCTGTCGTACACCGTGTGGCACGGACCGTTCGGCGGGCACGAGACCGGGCCATGGCACTTCCTCGGCGGCGAGTACGCCGCGCGCCGGTACCGGCGCAAGCACGGGCGGGAACCGAAGAACCGCTTCGGCACCTCGCTGTTCGCCGTCCGTGCCGCGGAGGGACTGCGGTGGGCGGCGAACACTTCCGCGGAGGTGCGCACGGTATTCCCGCGCTATCACCCGCGGTGGGCCTGGTGGCTTGTTCGCATCCCCGGAGTGCGTGAGCTACTGGTCAGCAATCTGGTCGTCGTGGCGACCAAAAGTTAGCCGAGCTAATGCTCGAGCCATCCGCTTCGCCAGTGCCGCTTACTGGACTGCTGACGTAGCGGCTTACTCCACGGCGCCTCCCTGATGGCGAGGCCTACGGTCTCCAGCGTGGTCAGCCCGACCAGGTCGGCTAGCGTTCGCACGGCCGCGACCGCCTCGGCTGCCTGCATGGCCGCAGTGGCTTGTTCGATCGTCAGCGTGCGTCCGGGCAGGAAGGAGACCACCCATCCGCCACTGCCGACACACTTCGCTTGATGCTCGGTCTGGTCGCTGGTCATCAACGACCGACCGATCACTTGCACCGCCATGACTCGGACTCCCCAGTTTGCGGTATCGGTTCATGAATCGAGCGAGCTGATCAGTCGCTACAGCATCCCACCTTCCAGCAACAGAACGCAATAGTGCGTTCTGCGAAAAGCGAACCGAGAAGTCGGAATTCACACCGACCGCGGTGGCGCCGAACCATAAAACTGGAACAGGTTACAGACAATCTGGACGCCAAAATGTAACGTGTTCTCATGCACTACGACAGCTTGTTCATCGGCGGCCACTGGACCGCACCAGCCACCGCCGAGCGCGTCCAGGTCCTCTCGCCGGCGACGGTCGAGCCGGTGGGCAGCGTCCCCGCGGTGACGCGGGCCGATGTCGACGCCGCGGTCGCCGCGGCACGACATGCCTTCGACCAGGGCCCGTGGCCGTCCACGCCGCCGGAGGAGCGTGCCGAGGTGCTCACCCGCGCGGCCCGCCTGATCGAGCAGCGCTCCGCCGACCTGATCGCCGCGCTGATCGCGGAGGTAGGCACCCCACAGCTGATGGCCATGACGCTGAACCAACTCCCGTCGATCGCCGTGCTGGACTCCTACGCGGCGCTGGCCAAGTCTTTCCCCTGGCGCGAGACCCGGGTCGGCGGATTCGGCACCACCCGGGTCACCCGGGAGCCACGCGGGGTCGTCGCGGCGGTCACCGCATGGAACGTCCCGCTGTTCCTCGCGGCCAACAAGCTCGCACCCGCGCTGCTCGCCGGCTGCACCGTGGTGCTGAAGCCCGCTCCGCTGACACCGATCACCGCGAACATGCTCGCGGACATCTGCGCCGAGGCCGGCCTACCCGAGGGCGTGCTCTCGGTACTCCCCGCCGAACCGGATGCGGCCGAGTACCTCGTCTCGCATCCCGGCGTCGACAAGGTGACGTTCACGGGCAGTACCGCGGTCGGCAAGAAGATCGGCGCGATCGCGACCGGCCAGCTCAAAAGTGTCTCGCTCGAACTCGGCGGTAAATCGGCGGCGATCGTGTTGCCGGATGTGGACTTGGCGGCGAGCATCCCGGTGCTCGCCTTCTCCGGTCTGATGAACAGCGGGCAGGGCTGCGTCGCGCAGACCCGCATCCTCGCGCCGCGCGGTCGATACGACGAAATTCTCGACGCACTGATCGAACAGGTGAAGACGATGAAGGTCGGCGATCCGACCGACCCCAGCGTGCAACTGGGACCGCTGATTTCCGAACGACAGCGCGACCGGGTCGAAAGCTACATCGCCAAGGGCAAGTCCGACGGTGCGCGGCTGGTACTCGGCGGCGGTCGCCCGGCAGGTCTGGACCGCGGGTGGTTCGTGGAGCCGACGATCTTCGCCGACGTGGACAACAAGTCCACCATCGCGCAGGAAGAGATCTTCGGCCCGGTCTTGTCGGTTATCCCGTACGAGACCGAGCAGGAAGCGGTCGCTATCGCCAACGACTCGGTCTACGGCCTGGCCGGTTCGGTGTGGACCACCGATATCGAGCACGGCGCCGAGATAGCCGCGCGCGTGCGCACCGGTACCTACGCGATCAATTGGTACGCCTTCGACCCGAGTTCGCCGTTCGGCGGCTACAAGAACTCCGGACTCGGACGGGAGAACGGCCCGGAAGGTCTCGACTCGTTCTGTGAGCAGAAGTCGCTGCTCATGCCACTCGGCTGGGCCGAGTGATCAACCCTGCGGCATGACCACACGCAGCATGGGCGCACCATCGCCGCCCGAGCGGTTCGGTGTGTCGACGATCTCGACGCGCCAACCGGGGGGCAATACTGCCCGCAGCCGCCCCGCGGCCCGGCGTAGCGGCGTACTCGCGGTCGCCAGTTCGAAGTCGGTAACCAACGGGGCAAAGGCTGCCGCCGTCTCCAGGTCGGCCATGCTCCAACCGCCTCTCGCGCGATGATCTCGACGTTCTCCGCCGACATCGCGGGGTCCGATGTCACAAGGGAAGTAGGTCAGTTGATCAGTGAACTGTCAGCGATTTGATTGGGTGCTCGTGGAGTCAAGAACATACCAAGCATAGGTCACGGCCCGACCCGACCCTTGTACAACGTACATTTCCCCTGAGAATGCCCCCCGAACGCGGCTCGGCAATCGCCTCGACGGGGCACGGGATCGCGATCATCCGACAGGCCTGCCCCCGGGCTCCAGGACCCGGTGAGCGGCTGGGCGACAACGTTCGCGCCCGGATCCGGCGGCCAACGGCGCGGCGCCCGCCGATACGACGCGCGGGGCTGGTACCACTCGGCACGCAAGGGCACGCATTGCACGGTGCCACCGCCGAATCCCGACTGCAGTACAACAACGTCGACAGACATTGGGGCGGTCTCCAGCAACTCCCGCGCACGCGCTGCTCGTCGGGCGTGTCGGGCTACCTGCCGCACGGGGTAGTACCCCGAACTCGACCCGCACGCCCTCGCCGGTCAGGGTGCGCATCAATCGCCACAGATCGTCGAGGTTACGGGCGAGCCCATCGAGTACACGATCACACCGTCCAGGCCGAACACTGGCGCCTGCCTGATCGCGCGGCAACTCGCCGAAAACTACCCGCGGCTTCTCCGCACTTTTCCCGTGGGATAACTGCGGCACGAAACTACGCATCGACGCCACTTCCGCCACTGCCCGCGAACCAGGGTGCACGCTTGACCCGACCGAGAACAGAGTTCGGCGACGACGAAGGAGACCGAAGTGGCCGCACCGACCGGCATCGATTGGGAATGGGCCACCCGTACCGGCGGCGCGCTCTCGAAGCAGCAACGCCGTAGTTTGGCCGTCGCCACCGCACGCACGCTGCCCGCCATGCTGACCAACCGGGTCCGACTCGCGCTGGGCCGACGCGGACGCGGATCACTGGAATTCGCCGGCCTGCGGCTGCCTGATTCCGAGCTGGCCGTCGCGGCGGAAACCGAAGCGCGCGAATCACTTTCCGCACCCGTGTTGGAGCATTCGATTCGGACCTACTACTTCGGACGGGTGCTGGCCGATCTCGACGGCGCCACCTACGACGACGAACTCGCCTACGTCTGCTCCCTGCTGCACGACTTGCAACTCGAGCATCCCACGCCGGGACGATGTTTCGCGGTGTCCGGCGGTGAGCGCGCTGCGGCGCTCGCGCTCGGCGCGGGGGCGCCGCCGGAACGGGCCGACGCGATCGGCGCGGCGATCGGCGCGCATATCACCCCCGGCGTGGCCGACGACCTCGGCGATCCCGGCGGCTTCGTCTCGGCGGGTGCGTCCGTGGATGTCCTCGGCACTCGACTCGCCGAAATAGATCAGGATTGGGTCGTCGAACTACTCCGCCGCCACCCGCGCCAAGACTTCGAACGACGCGTCATCGCAGCATTCAGAGCGGAGGCGAAAGCTGTGCCCGAGGGCAGGATTCGCTGGCTCAACCGGGTGGGCTTCGTTCAGATGGTCCGGATGGCGCCATTCGCCGACTGACCGCCGTCGACCGGGGAAACCCCTGTCCCGCAAAACAAACCGCCCGCGCCATCTGCCAGATGGCGCGGACGGTGCTAGTTTTGATGGAGTGTCAGCCCAGACGCTGCTTGAGCGCCTCGAACTCGTCACGCACGCCGGAAGGCAGCTTGTCACCGACGAACTGGAACCACTCTTCGATCAGCGGGATCTCCCGACGCCACTCATCGGCGCGCACCACGAGAGCCTCGTCGACATCCGCGGTGTCGACGTCGAGGCCGTCCAGGTCGAGCTGCGCGGCGGTCGGCACGTTTCCGATCGCGGTCGTCTCCGCCTCGGCGGAACCGTCGATCCGGCCGATGATCCACTCCAGCACGCGGGAGTTCTCACCGAAGCCGGGCCACAGGAACCGGCCGTCGGCGCCGCGGCGGAACCAGTTGACGTAGAAGATCTTCGGCAGCTTCGCCGCGTCCGCGTTCTTGCCGACGTCGATCCAATGGCCCAGGTAATCACCGACGTGGTAGCCCATGAACGGCAGCATGGCCATCGGGTCGCGCCGGACGGTGCCGACCTTGCCCTCGGCGGCCGCGGTCTGCTCGGAGGACAACGTCGCGCCCATGAACACGCCGTGCTGCCAGTCGAAGGACTCGGTCACCAGCGGCACCGTGGTCTTGCGGCGGCCACCGAACAGGATCGCCGAGATCGGCACACCCTGCGGGTCATCCCACTCGGGGGCCAGGATCGGGCACTGCGACATCGGCGTGCAGTAACGCGAGTTCGGGTGGGCGGCAAGCGTTTCGGTCTCCCGGAGGTACCAGTCGTTGCCCTTCCAGTCGATCAGGTGATCGGGCTCGCCCTCCAAACCCTCCCACCAGACGTCGTTGTGGTCGGTCAGCGCGACGTTGGTGTAGACGGTATTGCCCGCGTCCATGGTGGCCATGGCATTCGGGTTGGAGCTGCGGTTGGTGCCCGGTGCGACGCCGAAGAAGCCGAACTCCGGGTTCACCGCGTAGAGGCGCCCGTCCTTGCCGAAGCGCATCCAGGCGATGTCGTCACCCAGGGTCTCCGCGCGCCAGCCCGGCACGGTCGGCTGGATCATCGCGAGGTTGGTCTTGCCGCAGGCGCTCGGGAACGCGGCCGCGATGTAGTACGCCTTGTTCTCCGGCGAGATCAGCTTGAGGATCAGCATGTGCTCGGCCAGCCAGCCCTCGTCGTGGGCCATCGCCGAGGCGATGCGCAGCGAGTAGCACTTCTTTCCGAGCAGCGCGTTGCCGCCGTAGCCGGAGCCGTAGCTCCAGATCTCCCGGTCCTCGGGGAAGTGGGTGATGTATTTGGTGTCGTTGCACGGCCACGGCACGTCGGCCTGGCCGTCGGCCAGCGGCGCGCCGACCGAGTGCAGCGCCTTCACGAACGGCTTGTCGGTACCCAGTTTCGCCAGGGCGGCGGTGCCCATGCGGGTCATCACGCGCATCGACACGACGACGTACTCGGAGTCGGTGATCTCGACGCCCAGCTTCGGGTCCTCCGAGCCGAGCGGGCCCATACAGAACGGCACCACGAACATGGTGCGGCCCTTCATCGAGCCGCGGTACAACTCGGTCATCGTGGCGCGCATCTCGGCCGGGTCGACCCAGTTGTTGGTCGGGCCCGCGTCGGCCTCGGTCTTGGAACAGATGAACGTACGAGATTCCACCCGGGCCACGTCGGAGGGATCGGACAGAGCGAGGAAGGAGTTCGGCTTCTTCTTCGCGTCCAACCGTTGGAACGTCCCCGCCGCGACGAGTTGTTCGGTCAGCCGGTCCCATTCCTCGTCGGAACCGTCCGCCCAGACCACCTGGTCCGGCTGGGTGAGTTCGGCGACTTCTTGTACCCAGGCGAGTAGTTCGCTGTGCTCGGTCGGCGCTTTGCCGTCGGATCCACGAAGACCAGGAATGGTCGCTGAGGTCATGAAAAACTCTCCTGAGATGGGCGGCAATTCGATGCTTCGCCGCCTGGCCCTAGGCCCATGACCAGCGCGAACACACCGAGCGCCACCGTTGGCGGGAAGGCACCCGCTCCGACAAGTCGAAAGCGCGCCCCGGGGTGGGCGGCGTACCAGGACTTAGCGGACGCCCAAGTTCCTGATTAGAGATTAACGCGATGTGACGACCAGTACGGAATCGGGTTCCTCACTGTGTACCCATTCGGGAACCCACTTCAACGAGCGAGATCCAGCGATCGACGACCCGTAGATCGCGCTCGCACGCGGCGAGTTGCTCCGGCTGTTCGGCCGCCATCCGCCGTAGCCTGGCCTCGAGTTCGGCGACGCGGCGGTCGGTATCGATCATTCGCGCGGTGCTTGCTTGAACCACGCGATCGGCCAACGCGGTCTCCGTTTCCACGAGCGCGGTCGCCGCCCGCTGCTCGAGCTGCGCTTTTACATTCACCAACGCGTCGGATACCCATTGCCAGATATGTGCTCGATCGGAGAGCTGCCGGCGTGCCCGAACCACCCAGGCCGCGGCGCCGCCACCGAGCAGCAGGGTGACCGGAACGCTCGCGACATCGAGCGCGGGCACCAACGACAGGGGAGCAACCAGCAGGCGACCCAGGCCGACACCCGCCGACGCGCCGAGTGCGACCATGAGGTGATCTTCGACACCTCGGTGTCTCGGCGCGAGATCCGGGCCGACCCGCGGCGCCGGATCTCGCCGTAGCGGCGGTACGCCGCCGCCGTCCATTCGCCCGCACAATTCGGCGAGACGGTGGTCGACGGCACGGTCGACGGCGCCGGTCAGTTCGATGACGGCCTGCTGAAGCCGGTCGGGGTAGCCGGCGAGTTCGGCGCGGCGCAACCGATCCAGTTCGGCACGCGTGGTGGTGTGCAACGCGCGAACCTGCGCGCCAATCTCGGTCATCAGATCGACCCTGGCCAAATGCTGCTGACCACGCAGAGTCGACATCGCGGTGGCGCGTCCGCTGTCGCGGCCTGCGAGTAGCACCGCCCGCTGCTCCCGCAGCCGCGTCGATTCGGCGCCGGAGCGCAACGCGGAGACCTGCTCGACCACGCGCTGGCGCGTTTCGGCCAGAACCCGAAAGGTGAGTGCCGCCAGTCGGTCGCCGCTGGCCGCGTCGACGCCCGAGGCCGCCGCGATCAGTTTCGTGTGCAACGCGCCGAGGCCGGACCGATCGAGCAGTCCCGCATCGCCCTCGGTGCGGGCTGCCACCGCGAGCCGCGCCGAGACCGGCGTGATGTCCAGGTCGGCCGCTCCCTGGGCGGCCAACAAGTCCAGATTGCGCGAACGCACCGCGCGCCAGTCCCGATACGCATGGATGCCGTTCATCGCGAGCAGGATGCGCGATCCGTCCGCGCGCAGTCGGCCGATCAGTCTCACTGTGTCCCCGCCGAGGGTGGTGCCCGCGTCCAACAGGATCAGCGCGACCACCGACGGCACCTGGATCGATGGCGAGGTTGGCTCCACCGCCGCAGTCGGATCGGTCGATGGCTCGGACAATTCGACAAGCGGTTCGAAGCGTGCCAGTTCGGTCCGCAACAGCGTGGTGTTCACATCGTCGGGACCGATCAACGTGACAGCGTTCGCGGCGCTGGACCCGGGCGCCGCGCGCAGCAGCGCCATGCCCTGCGGATTCCACCGAGCCACCACCGCCTCGACCTCGGGCGAGAGTGCGCACGTTGCCCGCTCGGCCGGATCGGAGCCTGAGGGCAGATTGTCTGCCTGCTCGATGCCCTCGGCCGCATCACGACCGCCCTCGCCCGCGCACCTCCCCCTCGGTTCCGACGGTTCAGAGACCGGCACTGCTCATCCGTTCCCATAGCCGGACGTAACCGTTGTGCACGCGAAGGGCGGCGCGACGGGCCGCGGGTGGCATGTCGCTGGAGACGACCGCGCGCCAGCGCGCCGCACGGGACATCGCGTCGTCGGCATCGGAGGGCGCCGGAGTCGGATAGCCCGCGGCGAGATGGGCAACCTCGGGCCGGGCAAGCCCCGCACAGAGCCCGAGCCAGAGGGCGTCGTCACCGAATAGGTAAGCCTCCAGCGCGTCACGGGCACGATGGCCCTGGCCCGGCACCGCGCGGGCGGCGAGTCGGGTCAGTTCGTCGAGAAGTTCACCGCCACGCAGCGCACAGACCTGTTCGTAGCGCTGATGCAGCTTCTGGTGCAGTGCTTCGATTCCGCTCGCGGCGTGCAGGATGTGCAGCAGCGCCTGCGGCGAGAGATCCGGGTCCGCGCGCAGGGCAGCACACGCACAGACCACGCCGTACAACTCCCAGTGTCGCAACAGCTGCTCACGTTCGGCGGCCGCCGGACCGGGTGCGACGAACAGGTCCGGGGAAAGCATCAGTGACGGCTCCGCGTCGGTCGCGAGATTGCGCAGCAGGGCGAGTTCAGCGCCGCTCAGCACGCCGGTCCTTGTGCGCACTGCCAGCGATGCCACCACGGGAAAGACCGGGATTGCGAACTCCGTGCCGAACTGCTCGGCCGCCGCCACCGCATCGCCCCACCGGGTACCGATCGCATCGGCCTTGTTCAGCACGACGACCGTGCGCTCCGGTGGCAGCGTGGCGAGGACTCTGCGATCGGCGGGCGTCGGCGTAGCCGACAGCACATAGACGACGATGTCGGCGTCGAGCTCCGGATCGGGCAGCCCCGGCTCGTCGACCGGCCCGGTCTCCACGGCGGACATCAGCGCCAGCGCGTGCAGCACTGTGGTCCGTCCCGCGTGCGCGCGACCGGTCACCTGGATGCGCGGCGGTTTACGCCAAGCGCGCACCACAGCCGCGGCGGCGTATCCGATCTGTGCGTCCGAACCGGTTCCGAAGCGCAGTTCGGCGAGCATCTTGTCGATCTGGTCGTGTTCGCCCGTGGGTACACCACGTCCCCGCACCGGCCCGTCGGATTCGGTGGTTGTCTGCATCGGCGCACCCCCTTAACGGTGCGCAATTCTGTCAGAGGTCGAAGCGATGGTCGGGCTGGACCGTTCAGTTGCCGCTGAAATACTTGTTCGCGGTACGCACTGCCCAGTTCGGCGCATATTTGGCAGCGGTCGCCAGTACTTTCGCCTGCGCGCCGATCTCATAGTGCACCCTCGGCAGTCGCGAGCGCTTGCGCGTGACATCCCAGATCCCGGCGGCGACATCGTCGGCGGTCAGCCGTACGCCCAGCGATTTCGTCGTCCCGGTTTCCATACCCGCCACCATCGCGGTGGCCACGAACAGCGGCCAGATCGCGATCACCCGGATATCGTGGCGCTCCCATTCGAGGTCGAGTGCTTCGGTGAGACTCTTGACCGCCGCCTTGGTCGCGCCGTAGCTGGCCAGCTCGGCCTGGCCGTAGATCGCCGAGGCCGAGCAGAGGTTGACCACCTGGGATCCCGGAGTGTCGCGCAGGTACGGGAAGGCGCAATGGGTTCCCGTCAGCACGCCGACCAGATTGACCTCGACGATCGCCCGGTGCGCCGACAGCTCGACGGACTCGAACGGGCCGGCGCGCAGGATGCCCGCGTTGTTGATCAGGATGTCCAGCCGCCCGACCTCCGCGTGGAACTCGGTGAGGCGCTGCGCCCACTGCTCGGCGCTGGTCACGTCCAGCACGCCGGTGCGCAAGCTACCGCCGCGGGCGCCGACCTCGGTGGCGAGCCTGGTAAGGCCCACCTCATCGATGTCGTAGGCCCCGACCTGATAATCCCGCGCGGCGAAATACGACGCGGTAGCCCGACCGATACCGGCCGCCGCCCCGGTGATGAACACTGCCGGTTTGTTCATAGGTGGATTTTAGTACCGACGTGCCTGGGACCAGGGGGTTCCCAGACCTATGGTCGGTCGTTTACCCTCCTAGATGTTCGGGACCGTTACCAAAACGCAATCATAGGTCTCGAATGGGCAACGATTGCCGAGCAAAGATCACGACGGATGACGGCGACGCGGAGGGTGCAATGACTGCGGAAATTACCTGCGTTGTCGATTCCGAGCCTGCCGCGGCCGCGGGGCCCGGGCCCTTGTTGCCGAGCGCGGATCCGTTCCACCGGCCCCCGAAGGGGTTCGCGGCCACACCACCGGGCACGATCCTGCGCAGCAGGAAGATCGAGCTGGCACTGTTCGGCATCGTCCCGCAACAGGTCTCGGCCTGGCAACTGCTGTACCGCAGCTGCGACCTGCACGACACCCCGGAGGCGGCGATCACCACGGTCCTGCTGCCGCTCGACGCGGAGCCGGACGAAGACCGTCCGCTGCTGGCATTCCAGACCGCGATGGACGCCGTCACCGAGAAATGTTCACCGTCGTATGCCTTGCGCCATGGCGCCTGCGCGCTCGGCTCGATCACCCAGTTCGAATGGCTGATCGTCGCGAACGCGCTGCGCCGGGGCTGGGCGGTCACCATCGCCGACCATGAGGGCCCCCATGGAAACTTCGGCGCCCCGCGCGAGCCCGGTTATCGCACACTCGACGGCATCCGCGCCGCCTTGCGGTTCGCCCCGCTCGGACTCGGCCCCGACACCCCCGTAGGGGTGTGGGGCTACTCCGGCGGCGGCATGGCCAGCTCGTGGACAGTCGAGATGGCGCCGACCTACGCGCCTGAGCTCGACATCGTCGGTGCGGTGCTCGGTGCGCCGGTCGGCGACCCACGGCAGGTGTTCGACCGTTTGAACGGCACCGCCTACGCGGGCCTACCGGCCATCGTCATGGCCGCGCTACGCAGGCTGTACCCCGCCCTGGCCACGGTGATCGACAACGAACTGACGGCGGACGGCCACCGCTTCGTCGTGCGCGCCGAGAACGCGACACCGCTCGGCGCGATCCTCGGGCTGGCCAACAAGAAGGTGGACGACTTCCTGTGCCGCCCGCTCACCGAGGTGCTCGACACGCCGGAATTGCGGGCGATGTTCGACGATCTGCAGCTCGGCAACACGACGCCGGCCTGTCCACTGCTCGTGGTACAGCCGGTGCACGACCAAGTCATCCACGTGGACGGCATCGACGGTCAGGTGGAGCGTTACCGCCGCGGCGGCGCCACGGTGACCTATCTGCGCGACCGGCTCAGCGAGCACTTCTCGCTGCTGCCGCTGTCCACCCCGATCAGCCTGGACTGGCTGGCCGCGCGAATCGCCGGGCAGCCGCTGAGCGACCAGAAGGACTCGACGGTCTGGTCGGTCGCGGCCTCGCCCGCGGGCGTGCGCGGCCTGCTGGATATGGCGGTGACCGTCGGCAAGATCGCGTTGGGTCGTCCGCTGCGTCAGGAACACGCGTCCGCGGCGAAGATCGCCCCCGCGCGGGCCGCCTGACCTCCTGCTCAGCGATCCGCGCGCGACCGATTGCCGCACCGGTCGCCGGATACTGGACAATGGACGCCGTGAACGACGCCGCGAACCATACTGCCGAGTCAGTTCCGGGCCCGCCGTCCACAACCTCGGCTCCGGCTGATCGCGGGCGCAAGACCGGATCCCGCCTGTACCCACGGGTCACCAGTTTCCGGTCGCGCCGTGGTGCGCTGACCCCGACCCAGCAGCAATCCTGGGACCGGATGTGGCCGACGATCGGCCGGGAAGTCGCCGACACACCGTTGGACCAGGCCGCCTGGTTCGGCCGCGACGCCCCGCTGGTAATCGAAATCGGTTGTGGCACGGGGACCGCGACAGCTGCGATGGCACAGACCGAACCGCACCTCGATCTGATCGGCATCGAGGTCTACCAACCCGGCCTCGCCCAGTTGGTGCAACGCATCGAGCGCGAACGGATCGAGAACATCCGACTGCTGCGCGGCGACGCGGTCGACGTGCTGGAAAACATGATTGCTGCAGACTCGCTGACTGGGGTGCGCGTCTTCTTCCCCGACCCGTGGCCGAAGGCGCGACACCACAAGCGGCGACTGCTGCAGCCGGCTACTGTCGCGTTGATCGCGAATCGCCTGAAGCCGGGCGGCGTACTGCACGTCGCGACCGATCATGCCGGGTACGCCGAGCACATCTATCAGGTCGGCATGGCAGAACCGCTGTTCAGAGGACTGAATGAGACGACGGGCGGGGTCAGCGCGGAGCATCGCGCGACCGCTCCGATCGGCTTCGAAAGGCCGGTCACGAAATTCGAAGGCAAGGCGCATCGCGCCGGGAGCGCCATCACGGAGCTCATATGGGGGAAGATCGACCGATGAGCGTCAGTGAGATGGCCCACGAAGTGGTCGATGTTGCCGGGGAGGTGCAGGGAGCCGGAACGGAAGGCATCGGTGGCACGTCGCCGGATGTGCGCCGGGTCCTGCTGGTGTGGGATGCCCCGAACCTCGACATGGGCCTGGGCGCCATTCTGGGCGGGCGGCCGACCGCCGCCTACCGCCCGAGATTCGATGCTCTCGGCCGCTGGCTGCTGGCCAGAACCGCCGAACTGTCCGTGGGCAGCGCGCACCGGGTCGAACCCGAAGCCACCGTTTTCACCAATATCGCGTCCGGCACCGCCGATGTCGTTCGGCCATGGGTCGAGGCACTGCGCAATGTCGGTTACGCGGTGTTCGCGAAGCCCAAGATCGACGAGGACTCCGATGTCGACGCCGACATGCTGGCGCACATCGCGCTGCGCAGCCGTGGTCCCGGGCTGGCGGGCATCATGGTCGCCTCGGCCGATGGCCAGGCATTTCGTGAGCCGCTGGAAGAACTCGCCGCCAGCGGCGTGCCGGTCCAGGTGCTCGGCTTTCGCGAGCATGCGAGTTGGGCCGTAACATCCGATACTCTCGAATTCATCGACCTCGAGGACATCCCGGGCGTGTTCCGTGAACCGCTGCCCCGGGTCAGCCTCGACTCACTGCCCGACGAGGGTGCCTGGCTGCAGCCGTTCCGGCCGCTGTCGGCACTACTCACCTCTCGCCCCGCCCAAGGAGTCGCTTAGTGTTCACACGCTGGGGCGATCTGGTCTATCGGCTGCGTTTCGCCACCATCGGAATCGTCGTTGCCGGACTACTGGCGCTCGGCGGCTACGGCCTCGGATTGGAAGACCACCTCAGCTCCAGCGGGTGGGATGATCCGACCTCGGAATCGGCGCGGGCGGCCCAGATCAAGGACGCGGCGTTCGAACGGGATCACAACTCCGACGTCATCGTGTTGTACACGGCCCCGGAAGGAAAGACCGTCGACGATCCTGCCTTCAGCAGCAAGATCGTCGCCAACCTGAACAGTCTGCCGCGCGAGCACCCGAACGAAATCACCAAGATCAACGGGACCTACTGGCGCACGGACGAGGCGTTCGCCCAGACCAGTGTCTTCGGTTCGAAGGACAAGAAGTACGCCTTCGCCTCGATCGCCATCAAGGGCGACAACGACACCGATATGGTGCGCAACTACCGCAAGGTGAAGGACGTCTTCTACATTCCGGGCGTCAACGTGCAGGTCGCCGGGTTGCAGGCAGTCGCGGGCACCTTGAACGACACCATGGCCGACGACCAGAAGCGGATGGAAATCCTCGCCATCCCAGCGGTGGCCGTGCTGCTGTTCTTCATCTTCGGCGGCATCGTCGCGGCCGCGCTGCCGCTGATCGTCGGTGGTCTCACGGTGATCGGCGCGTGGGGGATCGTTCGCTTCATCACCGAGTTCACCGAGGTGAACTCGTTCGTCTCGCCGGTCGTTTCGATGATCGGCCTCGGCCTGGCCATCGACTACGGCTTGTTCATCGTGAGCCGGTTCCGCGAAGAACTGGCCGAGGGATACGCCACCAAGGCGGCCGTACGCCGGTCGGTGATGACGGCGGGACGCACGGTGGTGTTCTCCGCGACGATGATCGTCGCCAGCCTCGGCGGCATGCTGCTGTTCCCGCAGGGCTTTCTCAAGTCGGTGGCCTACGGCGCCATCGCGACAGTCACGCTGGCGGCGCTGACCTCGATCACGGTGTTGCCCGCCATGCTCAGCGTGCTCGGCAAACGCGTCGACATGTTCGGCTTCAAGCGATTCCGCACGACGAAGACGGCCGAGGAGGTGGAGAACGGGATCTGGGGCCGATCCACCCGTTGGGTGATGAAGCATCCACTCAAGATCGCGATCCCACTGTGCATCGCGTTGCTGCTGTTGATCATCCCGGTCAAAAATCTCCAGTTCGGTGGGATCAACGAGCGCTACTTGCCGCCCGACAACCCGACTCGGCTGGCACAGAAACAGTTCGACAGCGTCTTCCCGCTGCGCAAGTCGGATCCGATCGAACTGGTCTTCAAGATCGATAGCACCGCCCTGACACCCGCGGTCGGCAAGGTGGTCAAGGACGCGAACCAGGCGCCGGGGCTCGCGGGCGAGTTCGACTACCCGCCCAATACCGCGCCGAACGATCGCACCATCTTCAAGACCAAAGCGGCGCTGGCCGACTCGCAGAACGCCGATCCGACCATCGAGTTCCTGCGCTCGATGGAGCTGCCCGACGGCGTCACCATGCTGGTGGGCGGCCAACCGGCGATCCAGAAGGACAGTATCGACGCGCTGCTGGGCCGGATGCCGTTGATGATCGCGCTGGTGCTACTGGTCACCACCTTGCTGATGTTCCTCACGTTCGGATCACTGGTCCTGCCGATCAAGGCGGCGCTGATGAGCGCGCTGGGGCTCGGGTCCACCCTGGGCATCCTGACCTGGATCTTCGTCGACGGTCATGGCGCAGGCCTGTTGAACTTCACGCCACAGCCGATCATGTCGCCGGTGTTGGTGCTGATCATCGCGATCATCTACGGTCTGTCGACCGACTACGAGGTCTTCCTGATGTCGCGAATGGTCGAGGCGCGCGCCATGGGCGCGAGCACGACCGAGGCGGTCCGGATCGGAACCGCGCAAACCGGCCGCATCATCACCGCGGCCGCGCTGATCCTGTTGGTCGTCACCGGCGCGTTCGCCTTCTCCGACCTGGTGATGATGCAGTACATGGCCTACGGCATGATCGCCGCGCTGTTCATCGATGCGACGGTGCTGCGCATGCTGCTCGTTCCGGCCACCATGAAGCTGCTGGGCGACGACTGTTGGTGGGCGCCGGCCTGGATGAAGAAGGTGCAGGAGAAGATCGGGCTCGGTGAGCCGATTCTCGACGACGAGCGCGTCGGCGGCGGCGAGGTCGTCGACTTGGTCAAGACCACGCCGATCACCGACCCGGTGACCATGCAGATCCCCGCGATCGCCGACGCCAACAAGGTGCCGCGCAGGCGCAAGCCACGCACCGTCGCGGAGATCGAGGCGGAGGCGCCGACCCGGCGGCTGGACCGGACACCGCCGCCTGCCACGCCCGCACCGCAGGCGCCACCGCCACTCGATCCGGCACGGCCGCGGCCACCCGGCAACTCCCCGCACGGACCAGGCGACCCGCTCCGGCAACGGCCCCTGCTTCCGCAGACACCGAACGGGCCGCGTGCCACGCCACCCGAACAGGCCGACCAGCGCATCCCGTCTAGCTCGGCAATGCCACAGAGCCCGACTGGTCAACGACCGACTCCGTCCGCCGGTCCGATGTGGGAGCCGAACGGGCCACGCGGAAACGTGCCCTCGGCAGCCATACCGGAGAACGGTCCGCGCCCCGGCGTGCCGTCGGCGCGACCAGCCGAACCACGTCCGACCCCGCCACCCGCACCAGCGTCGGGCTCGGCTCCCGAGCCGCGCCCGTGGTCGACCATCGGGCCGGACTCGGCCTCCCTGGCCGGCATCGCGCAGGTTCCGACGGTCGAGTCGAGCACCGCGCAGACCCCGCCAGTCAGCCGAGCCCCGCGCCCGGCCACCTCACCACCCGAGCCCCGGCCACCGGCACCCGACACCCCCGCCGACCGTGCCACCGCAGAGGACGGAGATTCCGCCGAATCCGGCCCGAATACCACCCGCAGCAGCATCGAGAGCTGGATGGCCGAACTCCGTTCCTCCCGCCGCGGCATCGGCAGGCCCGACGAGGGCCGCCATCACGATGACGGACGCACGGTCAGCGTGAACGAACTGCTGCGCCGCCGCGACCGGGACTGAACGCGCCCCGACAAGCGGAGGACCGCCACACCATCGGGTGACAGCAACCGAACGATGCTGTGGCGGCCATCGGCTCACGCGACGGGCTGACGATTTTCGGGCTGCCGCCCGAGGGTGATTTCCGTGCGACCGCACGGCTTTCACTGTGCTGGTGAGCTTTCAGCGTCGTCGGGAAGCGGAGACTTCCTCTCGGTCGCACCTGTGCCCGATGGTGATCATCGGATGGGCTGTTCGTCAAAACCCCGGTCGTGTAACCGGACTCGCGCCGCGCGTGGGAAATCGAGTTGTCCGGCGGTACCTTTCACCTTCCGGTGGTCGACTGATTGGAGACAGCGGTGTTGATGTCGCGAGTCAAGACCGATTCGTGGTTCTCGGCGTTCCGAGTGTCCGTTACAGCGATCATGTTGACGGCCGCGTTCACGAGTGCCTGCTCGGGTAGCGGGCCTGATCCTTTCACTCAGAACCTGACCGGTCGCGGTCCGATCACTTATGTGGAGGGCAAGGACACCAGCGAGACGGGCATGATCAGGCAGCTCATCGAACGATGGAACGCCGCGCACCCGGACGAGAAGGTGACCTTCAAGGAGCAGTCCAGCGACGCCTCCCAACAGTACGACGACTTCGCCCAGCATATGAAGTCCAAGCTGTCCGACTACGACGTGATCGTTCCCGACGTGCCGTGGACTGCCGAATTCGCGGCCAAGGGCTGGATCCAGCCGTTGCGGGACTCGTTCGCGGTCGACACCTCCGCCCTGTTGCCGGCGACCGTCGCCAGCGCTACCTACCGAGGCGTCGTGTATGCGGTGCCCGGTAACACCAACGGTGGCCTCCTGTTCTACCGTAAGGACCTGGTGGCGACCGCGCCGAAGACCTGGACCGAGCTGCGCACCGACTGCGGCATCGCCCGTGCGCACGGAATTGGTTGCTATGCCGGACAATTCGCCTCCTACGAGGGGCTGACCGTGAACGCAGCCGAGGTGATCAACACCTTCGGCGGCTCCTTCGTCGGCCCGGACGGCAAGACCTCGACGGTGAACAGCCCACAGGCGCGCGCCGGGCTGCAGATGCTCGTCGACGCCTACAACAACCACGACATCCCGAAGGAAGCCATCTCGTTCAAGGAGGCGGAGAGCCAGAATGCCTTTGCTCAGGGCAAGCTGCTGTTCCTGCGTACCTGGCCGAACTTCTACGGTGTCGCGCAGGGCGATTCCTCGCTGGTGAAGGGCAACGTCGGGGTCGCGTCGCTACCCGGCAAGGACGGAGTCGGCGCCTCCGCCCTCGGGGGCCACAACCCGGCGATCAGCGTCTACTCCAAGCACAAGGCCACCGCACTGGACTTCCTGCGCTACCTGATCAGTGCGGACGCCCAACGTATCGTCGCGGACAGTGCCACTCCGCCGACCCGAGCCTCACTGTACGACGAACCATCGCTGATCGCGAGGTTCCCCTACCTGCCCGCGCTGAAAGATTCGATCGCCAACGCCGTGCCGCGTCCGGTGACCCCCTTCTATCCAGCCGTGTCAAAGGCAATCCAGGACAACGCTTATGCCGCGTTGACCGGCGCCAAGTCTGTCGACGACGCGATCACCGGTATGCAGAGAGGCATCGAGGTCGCCGGAGCGTGACGACAGCCGGATCTCGTGGCTGCGATGTGCGGTGCTGACGACCGGCGCGGCCACAGAGCGTTGCCTGTTCACCAGCGCGGCGATCCACCGAGCGCGCACCGCAGACGACCGTTGTGCAGCTAACCGGTGTTGCCTTCCGAGCGACTGTCGGCCCCGGCCTCGGCGAACGCCCTCGCGTACCGGGTGCCGACGAGGAGCAGGAGCACACCGACCGCGATGAAGGCAGCCACGCGCAGAAGTCCGTCCAGCGTGGCGAGATCGAACAGGAACAGCTTGACCACAGCCGCCCCGGCGACCAACAGCCCCGAGCCGAGGGCGAGTTTGGCGACGACGGGTGCGGCGGCGAGCTTGCGCAATCCGAAAAGCAACACCACCGTTGCCGCGATCATCCACAGGATGGTCGCAGCGCCGTGGCCGAGGACGAATCCGTTCGGCGCTCCGGTCGCGACGCCGATGGACACCGCTGTGACGGTCACCGCGTAGAGCCCGGCAATGCTCGCGGCGATCCACTGCACCGTACTGCCCGATGCCATGCCCGGTAGCCGCCGTGCACACCACAGCGCCACCGCGAGCACCGCGAGCGCCAGCACCGCGCCGAGCGTGGTCGCCACGCCGAGGCTCACCTCCGAACGATTCCGCGAAGCAAGGATTCCCGGACCCGCGACGTTCCACAGGGTGCATCCACCGAGCACTACGAATGCCGAGCCGATCCCCGCCGCGCCTCGGGACCGCTGCTGGCCCGCCACCCCGAGGAAGGCCAGCGCCAGCAGGAACAAGGCAACGGGAAGGGTAGCGGGCCGCGTCGCGCCGACGCCGGCCTCCAGAGCGGCGATCGCGCCCGCCACCGCGGTGACCATTGCCGTATGTCCCGGAATTCGTGCGTAGGCCTGCAGTTTCGGCACCATGGCGATCGCCGCGACCATGAGCAGCACCGTGGCCGTGGTCGATGCGATGATCACCGCGTCGAGCCACTCGTGGTACATCCCCGGCGCGATCAGCATCGGCGCCGTCGCCAGCGCCGTCGTCAGCGACGCGGCGACGTCGGTCGGCCTGCGCCGCACGACGACGATCGTCCCGGCAAGTCCGACCAGCGCGACCGCCGCGGCGGCGGTGAGCAGCCACACCCGCTCCCCCGCCGGAACATCGAGAACCGCCCCTGCGACGAATACCAACGTCGCCAGCGCGGCGGGAACGGTCCGCGCCGCGTGCAGGGACGGCCAATTACGCGCCACTTGCACTGGTACGCACGCCAATTGGAGCACGATCAGAAATGCGAGCAGCACCGGACGCGTGGTCAACACCGGCGCCAGCACCGCCGCACCGAGCACGACCAGCACCGCGAGCGGCTGGGACCGCCACCGCATCGCCAACCCGACGCCTCCGGCCGCGACACCAAGGGCCACCGCGAGCCCCAGTACCGGGTGCAACCAGTGGTAGCTCACAGTCACCGCGATGACATCGAGATACGCGCCCGCGACACCGGTGGCCACCACAGCGATGCCGCCGACCCGCCCACCGGTGCGCCCGAGGACACGCGTACCCGCGGCAACCAGTCCTGCCGAGAACACCGCCCCGGCAACAACCCTCGGCACCGGCCCGAAGAAGCCCGCCTGCGCGGCGAGCACCAGCAACATGACCACACCGATCAAGGTCACCGCCATCCCGGCCACTGCCAGAATCCGACTGATCACCCCGTCCCGCTGCCACCACGGTGTGCGCGGTTCTCGCGGCCCCCGCACCTGCGGCGGGACAGGCGGACGCGGCGGCACCGCTCCCGGCACCGCTCCGGGCATCGGCATCGGCATCGGCATCGGCATCGGCATCGGCATCCATGGAGCACCCGCAACCTCCGGCCGCCGGAACTGTGGGGCGAAATGCGAAACATATTCGGGTGCAGCAGGGATCGGCATCCTCGGTATCGGTGAATTCTGCGGCTGAAGCGGTGACAACGGTGGTACCGCCGTCGGCGCGTCGGACGACGCCCAAGCCGAGCTTCGCGCGCTCGCCTGTTCCCGCAGTGGCACGGTTGCACCGACCGGCCCGCCGGTAGCGCCGACTGCGGAGTCCCCACCCGGCATGGCGTTTCCGGACGCGGGCCCCCCGGCCCCGCCGACCGCCGAAGTCGCAACCCCGGCCGAATGCGCGGCTGGCGCAATGGGCATAACGGGCCCGGCCGCCGCGGGAGTGTCGGTTCCGCAGTGTTCTTCGGTAATCTCCTGTGTTCCACCGGAACCCGCAGTTATCTGCTCCCGGAGTAACTCGAGGTCCCGTCCGAGCACACCCATGTGCGTCCCCAACACAGCGAACTCACCGGACAGCCGCGAAATCAGCGCCGGGTCGAGAGAGGTAGTCATGACTTCATGCTCGGTCGTGTCACCCCGCCAGGGCATGAGTAATTGCCCCTGGTAGACAACCGGTATCTACTCGAGATTTCGTGATCGTAGGCGAGGATCACATGACCCGTATCCTCCGCGTCGTTCGGAGTGCGCGAGATCCGGGCGCCAGCCCCGTCCGACCAGCGGCTCAGCGGCCGATCAACCGGCGCCAGTGCGCGGAGAGCGGATGCTTGGCGGTGACCGATCCGAACCGGAGACAACCGCGCACCACCAGGTGCAACGGGCCGAACGGGGGTCCGGTGTGGACCTTGTTGTTCACGCTGGAACCGATCAGATCCAGCCCGTTCAGGTCGACCGTGGCCTCGGCGGGCACGATCAAGGTGAGCGAACTGCAGTAATCGTTTACGCGCACCTCGACCACCTGAGTCGACATGATCGCCTCGGTGAAGTCCAAGGTCACCCCGGATAGCCAGCTGTTCAGAGACAACCTGGGCGGCACCCGCCACGGTCCGCGACGATTCACCCCGGACATACGGGCGCTGATGACATCGTTCGCCGAGTCCGAGTCGGGCACCGGCGGCGCCGACCGGTTCTTGCCGAAGGTGGGCGAGGAGTTCACCGACGCCGAGGGCCGGGCTGCGGGCCGATCGCGCAGCCGGACGCCAGGCAGGTCGATGAGCACGGCGTTCAGCTCACCGCGTGTCTTCGCGGCCAGCGCGGTGTCCATTCGCTCGGTGAACTCGCCGAGCGACAGCATGCCGAGGCCGACGGCACGCTGCAGCAGTTGCCCGACATGTTCGCGTTCCACGTCCGAGACGCGCAGGTCCCGGTCGCACACCCCGGCGCCGGCCACCTCCGAAGCGCCGGAGCCGACCACATCGGGAATCGATTCCGGGCCGCCCATGCTGTCGAGGCTACCGAGCACGCCGCGACGGACACATCAGGGAAATCCCTGATAAACCGGCACCGGCTCCTGCGCTCCGGGGCGAGCTTGCGTGCTACTCGAGCCCCTGCTCGATGGCGTAGCGAGTCAGTTCGACCCGGTTCGCCAACTGCAGTTTTCGCAGCGTGGCCTGCACATGGTTCTCCACCGTTCGGTGGCTCAGTCCGAGCCGCGACGCGATCTGCTTGGCGGACATTCCTTTCGCCACCATCCGCAACACGTCGGTCTCCCGTTCGGTGAGCGCGGGCCGATGTGGTTCGTCGGGCTGAGCTGGTGCGGTCGCCATCCGCCGATACTCGCCGAGAACCAGGCCCGCCAGGCCGGGTGTGAACACCGGCTGACCCGCGGCAGTGGCGCGCACGGCCGCGATCAGTTCCGACGCCGACGCGCTCTTCACCAGGTATCCCGAGGCTCCCGCCTTGATCGCGTCCAGCACGTCGTCGCGCTCGGCGGACGCCGAGAGCACCAGCACCCGGCTGCCCGGTGACACCCGGAGCACCTCCGCGGTGGCCTGCACACCGTTGCCGTCGGGCAGCTGCATGTCCATCAACACCACGTCGGGTCGTACCGTGGCGGCCCGCCTGGTCGCGGCGCCGACTCCGTCGGCCGTGGCCGCCACCTGGAACCCCGCCTCGGTCAGGTCGCGGGACACTCCGTCCCGCCACATCGGATGATCGTCGACCACCATCACCGAAATGGTCTCGGTCGCTTCGTCTGTCATGCACCCCTCCCGTGTTCACTCATAACGGTGCCTCGCCGGCGCTCGGCTTCCTCACGCACGCCGTGTCGACGATTCGCTCGCTGTGCGAGTTCATGTCCGCGGCACCCGGAATTCCCATTCGGTGCCGAATCCGACCCCGCCGTCGATCTCGGTCAGCAGGTCCGCGCTTCCCCCGAGCGCCGCGATCCGCCCGACGATCGCTCGCGACACGCCCATCCGTCCTTCGGCTTCCGCCTCGGCCAGCCGGCCCGACGGAATGCCGACCCCATCGTCGCGCACGCTGATCACCAGTTCATCCCCGGTATCTTCCAGCAGGACATAGGCTTTCGCGTCTTGCCCGGCGTGCAGTTCGACATTGGACAGCGCCGTGGCGACCGCGGCCGCGATCTCGCTCGCCACCCAGCGATCCACCTGCACCGGATTGCCGGGTGTCGACACCGACACATCCGGCGTGGCCTGCGCGGTCAGCAACGGCCGCAGATCGACCTCCGCTCCGCCGGAATCGCGGCGATCAGCCTGCTCGGAGAGCAACACGCGTAGCGCCACTTCCTGTTCCCGGGCACGCCGCGCCAGTTCCGCCGTGGGACCGCCGATCTCGCTGCCACGTCGCGTGATGTAGCTGAGCACCTGCAACACGCCATCGTGCACCTCACGCGAAAGGCGTTCGCGCTCTTCGGCGGCCGCGGTCATCCGCACCGCCCGCTCCAGCTGGTCTTGGGCGCGGCGCGCGGTATTGGCGGCAAGCCCCAACGCCAAACCCACCGAAACGAGGACCGGTACGGTCGCGTCCGTCCACACATCCTGTCCCCACTGATCACGCACGGTCAGCGCTACCGCGGCGATCAACGCTCCGGACAGCACGCCCGCGATCGGTCCGCGCAGGATGGCCGCTCCGATCACGGCGTTGGTGGCCCAGAGCGTGGTCGGCAGCGTCTGATGCCCGTGATACCAGTCGTAGTCGGCGACCAACCGGGTGGCGGCCATCAGTCCGATCACCACCAGGTGGTCGCCGGTCACCACCCAGCCGCGCAACCGAACCGCCTCCGGGAAATGCCACTGCGACAGCATGATCGCCGACACGCCCGACCATACCGCCATCAGTGCGATGAGCACCCAGCTCAGCCGCGGGTTCGTGTAATGCGGCGCCGAGGCGATCTGCTGACCGACCGCGTACAGCACCGTCACCAACCGCAGCGCTTGGGCGGCCCGCCACAGCGGCGCGGTCGCCACGTCGGCCGAGCGCTGCTCAGCGCTTCGACGCGCCGTCATCGGGTTTCGCACGGGCGGAGGCGGCGTCCGCCTTCTTCTCCGCCGCTTCGACCAGCGTTGCGGCCACGTCGAATCGGCCGGGATCGGGGCGATCGGGTTCAGCAGAATAGAGCTTGCGGTGTTCGTCGTCACTACGCAGCTCCTGGAACAGTTCCTCGGGGCTGTCCGCGAGCAGCGACCTGATCGCCGTGTTCATCACCGCGACGAACGGCACGGCGAGCAGACCTCCCACGATTCCGCCGAGTACCACGCCCGCCGTGATCGCCAACACCACAGCGAGCGGATGGATGCTGACCGCCCGGCCGAGCAGCAGCGGCTGCAGCACGTGCCCCTCGAGCTGCATTACCGCGATGATGATGCCGAGCACGATCAGGGCGGTGACCAGTCCCTTGGTCACCAGCGCGATGAACACCGCGAGGAACCCGGCGAGGACGGCACCGATGATCGGGATGAAGGCGCCGATGAATACCAGCGAGGCCAGCGGAAGCGCCAACGGCACGCCGAGAATGGCGAGCCCGGTGCCGATGCCGATCGCGTCCACCGCCGCGACCGCCACGGTCGCGCGAACGAACCCGACCAACGTGCCGAAGCCGAGCTGCCCCGCGGTGCGGACCCGCACCCGCTGCTCGGTGGGCACGATCCTGGTGACGAACTCCCAGATCTGGTCACCGCTGTAGAGGAAGAAGATGAGGATGAACAGCGTCAGAAAGGTCCCGGTGAGCAGCTCGCCGATTACGGTCGCGGTGGTGAGCGCTCCACTGGTCAAGCTGGTCTGATTGGACTGAAGGGCCTTGACGATGGTGTCGCCCGCGTTGCGGATCTGCTCGTTGCTCAGATGTAGCCGTCCATTGATCAGCCAGTCCTGGATCGAATGGATGCTGTTGGTGAACTCGTCGGTCAGCTGTGGCACACCGTCGACGAACTGCTCGATGACGAAGGTCATGATGCCCGCGACCACACCGAGCGACCCGACCAGCGCGACGAATACCGCCAGCCCGCGTGGCACGCCCAACCGCTGCATCCAATCCACCAGCGGCGCGAGCAAGGCTGCCGCGAGCAGCGCGATGGCGAGTGGAATGACCACCGTTGCCAGTTTCTGCACGATCGCGGCGAGCACGATCCCCAGTGCGAACAGCACGAGTAGTCGCCAGCCCCACGCCGCGGCGACACGCACGATCGGGTGCACCGCTTGCGCGGCGGGCCGGTGGACGCCGGCCTTGCGCACTGGAGTTGACTTGGCGTCGGTCATCTCCGTGAGCCTAACGGGCACAACCGGACCGTGTCCCCAGCATCCCGCGTAGGGCCGAACAAGATAGCGGTAGCCGCAGATCAGACGCGACCGGACGTGACGGTCCCGAGTTCGCGCCGGGGCGACGCCGGACGAGGCGGCTTCCGCCGGGCCTGCAGCGCCGCGATCAGCGGCACACGATCGAAACGCTAGATTGGTCCTCGTGTCGGCGCCTCTGGAAGCGGTCAAACAGACCATGCGAACGCGCTGGCCGCTGTACCTGACATCGATGCTGCTGGCGAACGCTTTCGGCGCGGTTCTGGTGTGGGCGTTCATCCAGTATGGGCTGCCGGTTCCCGAGGGCGAGTCCTCCGATGCCCGACGCACCGGCCTGCTGATCCCGGCCTTGGTCTTCGCGACCGGTGGCCTGCTCAGCGTGGCCGCCTCCGCGCTGATGCTGCGTCCGGTGATGCGCTGGCAGATGCGCGGCGGCCCACCGAGCCGCCAGGAGCAGATGGCTGCGCTGCACGCGCCGCTGCGTCAGGCGATCCTGCATCTGGCCTTGTGGCTGATCGGCGGCGCGATCCTCGCGGCCGTGATCATCGGGGACACCCCCGCGTTGGCGAGCGCGGTCATCATCACCGAATGTATGGCCGCCACCATCGTGTTCGGCTTCACCTACATGCTCGGCGAGCGCATTCTGCGCCCGGTCGCGGCCCAGGCGCTGACCGAGGGGACCTTCGACCACACCCTCACCCCGGGCGTCGGTACCAGGATGGCGATGACCTGGGGTATGGGTACCTTCGCGCCGACCATCGCCATCGTGCTGCTGTGCGTCACCCAGATCTCCTCGGAGGTGAAGTTCTCCGCCCAGTCGCTGGCCATCTCCATCCTGCTGCTGTGCGGCGTGGTGATCATGCAGGCCCTCGCGCTGTCCATGCTCACCGGCTCGAGTATCTCCGACCCGATACGCCAGCTCAGCCAGGCCATCGACCGCGTCCAGGGGGGCGCGCGCGATGTGCAGGTCGAGGTCTTCGACGGCAGCGAGATCGGGCTGCTGCAGGTCGGCTTCAACAGAATGATGGAGGAGGCCGCCAAGCGCCGTCAGCTGCAAGAACTGTTCGGTCAGCACGTCGGCGAGGAAGTCGCGCAGCGCGCGCTGGACTACGGGACCGAGCTCGGCGGCGAGACCCGGTTCGTCGCGGTGCTGTTCGTCGACATGGTCGGCTCGACCGCGACCGCGGCGGAACGTCCACCGACCGAGGTGGTGAGCCTGCTCAACGAATTCTTCCGCATCGTCGTCGACGTGATCGACCGCCATCACGGGTTCGTGAACAAGTTCGTCGGGGACGCGGCGCTGGCCATTTTCGGCGCGCCGCTCGACCGGCCGGACGCGCCGACCGCCGCGCTGGCCGCCGCGCGCGAACTGCGAGGAGTTCTGCGAGAAGTTCCCGGTCTCGATATCGGAATCGGCGTTTCCGCGGGCCTCGCCGTCGCCGGAAATATCGGTGCCGCAAACCGTTTCGAATACACGGTGATCGGAGATCCGGTCAATGAGGCGTCCCGGCTCACCGAACTGGCCAAAGATCGGCCGGGCCGAACGCTGGCCTCGGGCAGCGCACTGTATTTCGCCGAGGAAAGCGAGCAGGACCAGTGGGAGACCGGCGACGAGGTCCAGTTGCGCGGCCGGCGCAGGAAAACGCTGTTGGCCTGGCCGAAAGACGGGGCCGACGCAAGCGCCCGTGCGGACGTCGAAACGGCGCGTTCGTTAGGCTGACCGCGTGACGGCCAACGGGGAGATGGCAGGAGAACCTGCGCCGCCGCCCACGGCGGATTCCCACCGTGGCAAATTCTGGTGGGTCAAATGGGTGCTCGGCGTCGCCCTGCTGGCATTACTCATCGGCGAGGGCGTCTATCTATGGCCGCGGCTGCACGAATCGTGGCGAAAACTCACCGAAATTCACTGGGGCTGGGTGGCGGCCTGTATCTGGCTGCAGGTGTTGTCGATGAGCGGTTTCGCCAGGGTGCAGAAACAACTGCTCAACGCGGGTGGCGTCGCGGTGAGTCAGCGCACATCGGTCGCGGTGGTCTACGGCGCCACCGCCATGTCGGTCACCTTGCCCGCGGGGCAGGTGTTCTCCACCGCCTTCACCTATCGGCAGACCCGACGGTGGGGTGCGAGCCCGATCGTCGCATCGTGGCAGCTGGTGTTCTCCGGCGTGGTCGCCGCGGTGGGTCTTGCGCTGCTCGGTGTCGGCGGCACCCTGCTGGCCGGTGGCCGAATCGGCCCGTTCAAGCTGATCCTCTCGCTGGCCGCCGTCGTCGCGCTGGTCTGGGCGGGCAATCACGTCTCGCACAATCCGGGTGCGCTGGAGGCCCTGCTGCGCAGGCTGCTCGCGCTGGTCAACCGGATCCGCAAGCGCCCGCCGGACCAGGGCGCGGGCAAGATCACGGAGATGCTCGGCCAGCTGGAATCGGTCGACCTCGGCAAACGGGACGGCGCTCTGGTCGCGCTGTGGGCGCTGATGCACCGCGTCGCCGACGTAGCCTGCCTCGGCGCGGCCTGCTATGCGGTGGGCGCCGATCCACGCGTTGCGGGCCTGTTGCTCGCGTTCGCCGTCGGCAAGGCGGTCGGCTCGATCCCGTTCGCGCCCGGTGGCATCGTCTACGTCGACGCGACGCTGATCTACGGTCTCACCGCAGCCGCGGGCCTGCCTGCCGCGCAAGCGGTCGCCGCGGCATTCGTGTACCGGCTGGTGAGTTTCATCCTTGTCGCGGTCGCCGGCTGGATCCTGTTCCTGTTCCTGTTCCGCACACCGCAGGCCGACGACGCGGAGTTCGAAAAGGAATTCGAGCAGCGACGACTGTGAGCATCCACCCCGTGTGCGCGGTCGCACCGGGCGCGGCGGCATGTCCGCATTAGGCTCTCCCGCGTGAGGAAACTGGTACCGCTGATCGCGGACGCGCTGCTCGTCATCCTCTTCTGCGCGATCGGCAGGCGTAGCCACGACGAAGCGATATTCGCCGGACTCTTGCGCACCTTGTGGCCTTTCGCGGTCGGACTCGCACTCGGCTGGGCCCTCGCCGCCGTCTCGGTCGGCCGGATATTCGGCGAGATCGGCCGCGACGCGCGCTTCGACGGTACCTCCCCGTGGCCGAGCGGGGTTCTGATCTGGCTCGGCACCCTGGTCGGCGGAATGGTGTTGCGGGTGGTGAGTGGCCAGGGCACGGCGTTCAGTTTCGTGCTGGTCGCGGGTGCGGTGCTCGCGCTGTTCTTGATCGGCTGGCGCGCGGCGGTCCGAGCGCTGACCTGATCACGGGTCCGGGGTGGCAAGTGCCTGCAGCATCCGGGCCGCCATCCGAGCTGTGGCATCGCCGCTGTCGACGTCGTCGATATGCACCGCGAAGGCCAGGTCGCCCATGATCCCGATGAGCCATCCGTTCGAACCGGCGGTGGTGGCGAACGCGCTGACATCCCGGTAGCGCCGCACGCTCGCGAGTTCCGGTGCGTTCGTCGCGTCGCGCAGTTTCGCGCGCAACTGATCGGTCGCCTCGGGTGACAGCGGACCCAACTGAGCATCGGTGGTGCCCGGCCGGGCGACCTCGATCATCGGCAACGGCACCGAGCCGCGTGCGATGGCGGCCGCGGCAATCGCCATGCCGAACGGGCTGGCCAGTACCGCGTCCGAGCCGCCGCCCTGGCGCACCTGCTCCGCGCTGCGTCCCGCGATGGCGATCCGGCCGGTCACCTCGTCCATGCCGGGCACCTCGACATCGATGCCGACCCCGAGCGCGGTCGCGGTCTCGGCCGCTTCCTGCACCAAAATGTCCTGTGGCGCTTTGCCTTTGGCCGCCGCGGCGACGATGCGGAACAGCTCGATATTTCCCCCGACCGGGTAGAGCCCGGTGTACGCAACCGACCCGTGCTCGCTGGCCTGGCTGTTCTGCGCCGTCGCGACCACCGCGCCGCTGGAGGGCTGGATCGCCACGATCGAGGCGGGTGTGCCCACGCTGACCACCGCATCCTCCGCGGCGCGCTGCAGCCGCTGGTCCATGGTGCCGGCGATGTCCGGTCCCGGCGGGCCCTGCTGGCCGGCGAGCTGGCTGATGAACCGCCCGTCCTGCTCGAAGAGCTGCACACCCCACCCCGAGTGCTCCTCTTGGCTGTCCTGCTGCACCTTGCGCAGCGCATCCAGCATCGGCGACCAGACCCGTCGGTCAGCGGAGATCAGCCGCGGCTGCTTCTCCATCACCACGCCGGGAATCGGCGCCATCCGCGGTTCCAGGATGGCGAAATCGCCCTCGCGCAGATTGACCGCGATCACCGGCTTGCCCTGCGCGGCGGCAAGTTGCTGCATCAGCGACGGCCCGGTGATCAGCGGCGCTACCGGCTCGATCGCCTTGGCCAGCGCGTCGGTCGAGGCGACCGGGTTCGAGGTCTTGGCGGGGTCGAGCTTGATCACGTTGATGATCTGCTCGGTCATCAGCGGCTCGCCGACGATGTCGTTGACCCGCGGCGCGGGCGACGGCAACGTACGCACCAGTTGGACGGTCCGATTGTGCGCCAACTGCGGCATGACGATGGCGGGCTCCCAGGAGATCCGCCAGCCGATAGCCAACTTGCGGACGTGTCCCTGCAGGCTGTAATTCCAGTTCTTGTGCTCGCCGAAGCTCCATTCGACGTCCATGCTGAAGATCCCGGACTCGGCATCCAACCCGATGAATTGGGTCTTCTCGTAGTCCGGCTTGCCCGGCTGGAGTCCGGTGAACATTTGCTTCAAGGTTGCCGAGGCCGCCGTGGGGTACGACGTCAGGTCTGCCGCCTTGGCGTAATCCTGATCGTCGAGCAGATCGATGAAGCGTTCGACAACAGCCTCGGCTTCACTCTGCTTGTCATGTATCCCGCATGAGCCGATCGCAACCGCGAGCAAGGCCACCCCCACGAGTGCCATAGCGCTCCGAACGCGAAAGCGGCGGGATCCCCACACATCCATATCGCCCACTCTTCACTCTTGTCACTCCAGCAACAAGACCACCGTACCTGAAATTACCAATTCGCAGCGCCTCCGTCGCAAGGACGTTACCCGTGCTCAGCATCCCGATAGTGCCCGAAACCTTCCGTCCCAGGGGACCGTTCACGATGGTTGCCCATCCACTCACCGACAACCGAAGCCGCAACGGTACCGGCCTGCCCGCAAAGTCGCGCGCTCGGCGCCGTACTCGTCCGTTCGATGCACCGAGTACCCCCGACGACGCTTTCGAAGCACCCGCGGTCGAGCGCATTTCCTGTTCGCACAGAGCGGAACCACAGACGAGTCTTGCGACGTAATCTTGTAATCAAGACAACAAAGCCAGAAGAGTAAGTAGGTAACCCGCATGAGACACTCACATCGGGGACACGGATTCGGACGATCGGGCGGCTGGCAGCAGGCCGACCTGCCGGACCCCGCGGACGTGCCCGACTGGTTCGCTGGACGATTGCCGAGTGACTGGTTCACCGCTGCGCCCATTATCGAGGTGGATCGGGACGAGATCGTCGTCATCGGCGAACTGCCGATACCGCAACCAGACAAGCAGACCGACTCGTCCGCCGGCAGCGATGAAGCCACACGGACCGACGATGTTCCGCGCGCGACCAAGGAGGGCGCCGTCGCCAGGTTCCGCGAGTCCACCCGGCCGGCCCGGATGCAGATCGCGAACGAGGCGCAGCACCGGTACCGACGCAGTGTCGCCTGGGGCGTCTCGGTGGACGGCGAACGGATCATGTTCACCCACCTGGCCGTTCCCGTCATGACTCGGCTACGCCAGCCGGAACGCAAGGTCCTCGACACCCTGGTCGACGCAGGTGTCGCCCGGTCCCGTGCCGACGCACTGGCCTGGACGGTGAAATTGGCGGGCAAACACGCGGAGTCGTGGCTGGAGGAACTGCGCGGCGCGATGCGCAAAGTCGAGGACCTGCGCTCGGAAGGGCCGGCAGGACTGTAGGCCGGTCGGGTCTAGGGTTGGACGCATGGCTGTGACCGTCGGCGCGACGCCGGGCCCGATCCTCGTCCTCAACGGCCCGAACCTCAATATGCTCGGCACCCGTCAGCCAGAGGTCTACGGGTCGGCGACGCTGGACGATGTGGTGGAACTCTGTAAGCAATCCGCGGCAAATTTCGGCAGGGAGATCGTCACCTTTCAATCGAACTCCGAAGGCGCGCTGATCGATCGAATCCATCAGGCACGCGGCGCCGAGTCGGGCATCGTCATCAATCCCGGCGGCCTCACCCACACCTCGGTGGCGCTGCGGGACGCACTGGTGATTCCGGAACTCCCCATAGTGGAGGTACACATCAGCAATGTGCACGCACGCGAGGAGTTCCGGCATCATTCCTATATCTCGCCGATCGCCACCGCGGTGATCGCGGGCATGGGCATTCAGGGCTACGCCGCCGCGATCGAATTCCTGGCACGTTCGGCCTGATCCGGACCAGTTCGCACCCGGCCCACCCGCGGACCGGTTCACCTGGACGGCCGCGGGTCCGCCATGTCGGGCCGACAACGTCGTAGTGGCCAGGCAGGTCGAGGTCTGCCCGGGCTGTGGCGTCAGCTGATCCGGAAAACCGGAAATCCGGGCGCTATGGCGGCGAGCTCCTCGTCGCTGGCGTCCTTGGTCACTCCCTCGAAGAATTTGCCGACCTCCCAGCCCCACTTCCGCAGGTAGAGCCGCAGCAGCGGCACCTTGTCGGCGTCGGCGACCTCCGTGGCGGTGAAGGCCTCGACCTTGCGGCCGAGCCGCAGCTCGCCGCCACCCGCCACCCGCAGGTTGCGCACCCACTGGGTGTGCCCACGCGGCGCGACCAGAAACCGGGCGCCATCGTCTCGAACCATCAGGTTGACCATCGTGGTCCGCCACTCACCGCTGGTGCGACCGCGCACGGCCAGCAGCCGTGACCCCATCACACTGACGCCCAGCTTGGGCAGCAGGTTGAAGATCCGGTTCATGATCGGATCCAGACCGGAGGGGCCGATGTAGCGGGTGCCAAGATCCATGACTAACTCCTTCTGTGAGCATTGCTCTCTATAGAGAGCAATAGTGCACCGCGTTGTCGACAAAGTCAAGAGCAGCGCTCTCGCTTCGCTATATCCCCAGCTCAGGAACGATGTAATGCGGCGAATCGCTCGACCGGCAGGGCTGTGGTGCGATGACAGGGAGATAGCTCGCGTGAGGAGACCGACATGGACGTCCGGTTCATATCCGACGGCACAGTGCGCTCGTGTGCGCCGACCGACCTGCCCGCGTTGCTCGATCGGCCCGACGGACTGGTCTGGGTGGATGTCCCGACCTGGGACGATCAGGCAGCGGACACGTTGACCACTCTGTTCGGGTTTCATCCTCTGGCCGTGCAGGATTCGATGAACCGCAATCAGGTCCCGAAGGTGCACCGATACGCGGATCACTTCTTTGTGGTGCTGCATGCGCCCCAGTCGGGAGCACACGGGCACGTGCACTATGTCGAACTCGACCAGTTCATCGGCGGCCGGTACCTGGTGACCGTGCACGGTCCGTTGAATCCCGCCGTCGATCCGTCGACCGCGATGGTCGAGGTGAACGCGGTGCTCGGCCGGCTGGAATCGGGCAGGTTGCGACCTGGCACCGGATTCGAACTGTCCTTCGCCCTGCTCGCGGCGTTGACGGCGCGCATGCGGGCCTACACCGCCGAATTGACCAAGGATGTCTGGAAGCTCGAGCAGCAAGTCACCGCTGGACATCTCGGTGATCCGGAAACCTTTCTCGACGAGATGTTCCGAGTTCGGCACGGTCTGCTCACCGTCGGGACGATGGCTGCGTTGAGCCGGGAAGTCTATGACCGTATGGCCACCATCGAAGCGTTCGGCGCCGGTAGAGGGCAGGAGTTGCTCCTCGACGCGGTCGATCAATTCCAACATTTGATCGTGATGGCCGGCGGCCAGAAGGACTACCTGCAGGGCACCATCGAGTTCTATCAGGCACGAACGAACACCAAGATGATGATCGCGGCTGAGCGGCTCGCGGTCATCGCGGCCGTCACGTTGCCGATTACCGCATTGTCGTCGGTGTTCGGGATGAACGTGATCGTGAACGAACGGACGCAATGGGGCTGGGTGGTCGTGATCCTGCTCGTGATGCTCGGCATGTCGGGGGCCCTGCTCATCTGGGCGCAACGCAAAGGCTGGTTCTGACCCCAGGCCTGGACACCAGTCCGCACGACAGACGCTGAGCTGCATCTTCGCCATCGCGCATGGGGTGGCGTGAGACCTGCATCACATGATTTGGTGGATACTGACCCGGCAACTTCGGCGATAGCAGACGGCGGTTCGGGAGGTGGCGGCGATGAGTGTGACGACGAAACCAGGGGAAGCTGTTCGACCCTATCCCCGACGGCTGGGGCCGAAAGGGTCCTACCTGTGGAAAATGGTCACGACCACCGACCCCAAGGTGCTCGGCACCATGTACCTGGTCACCGCGATGTCATTCTTCTTCCTCGGCGGCCTGATGGCACTGCTGATGCGCGGCGAACTGGCCAGACCGGGCCTGCAGTTCCTCTCCACCGAGCAGTTCAACCAGCTGTTCACCATGCACGGCACGATCATGCTGCTGTTCTACGCGACCCCGATCGTCTTCGGCTTCGCCAATGCCGTGCTGCCCCTCCAGATCGGCGCACCGGACGTCGCCTTTCCGCGGCTCAACGCGTTCAGTTACTGGCTGTATCTGTTCGGCGCTACGATCGCGACCGCGGGTTTCATAACCCCTGGCGGTCCCGCCGATTTCGGGTGGACCGCCTATACGCCGCTCAGCACGTTCGAACACTCGCCCGGCGCGGGCGGCGACATGTGGATCATGGGCCTGGCGCTCTCGGGCCTCGGCACCATTCTCGGCAGCGTCAATATGGTCACCACCGTGGTCTGTCTGCGCGCCCCCGGCATGACCATGTTTCGGATGCCGATCTTCACCTGGAATATTCTCGTCACCAGCATCCTGGCGCTACTCGCCTTCCCGCTGCTGACCGCGGCACTGCTCGCGTTGGCCATCGATCGACACCTCGGCGGGCACATCTACGATCCGGCGACCGGCGGCATCCTGCTGTGGCAGCATCTGTTCTGGTTCTTCGGCCACCCCGAGGTGTACATCGTCGCGCTGCCGTTCTTCGGGATCGTCTCGGAGATCTTCCCGGTCTTCTCTCGCAAGCCGATCTTCGGCTACACCACGTTGGTCTACGCCACCTTGGGTATCGGCGCGCTCTCCGTCGCGGTCTGGGCACACCACATGTACGCCACCGGAGCGGTGCTGCTGCCGTACTTCTCCTTCATGACCTTCCTGATCGCCGTCCCGACCGGTGTGAAGTTCTTCAACTGGATCGGCACCATGTGGCGCGGTCAACTGACTTTCGAGTCACCGATGCTGTTCTCGGTCGGCTTCCTGGTCACGTTCCTGTTCGGCGGCCTCACCGGTGTCATCCTGGCCAGCCCGCCACTGGACTTCCACGTCACCGACTCGTACTTCGTCGTGGCGCACTTCCACTACGTGCTGTTCGGCACCATCGTGTTCGCCACGTTCGCCGGGATCTACTTCTGGTTCCCCAAGATGACCGGACGCATGCTCGACGAACGCCTGGCCACATGGCATTTCTGGACCACGCTGCTCGGCTTCCACACCACCTTTCTCGTGCAACACTGGCTCGGCGCCGAAGGTATGCCGCGCCGCTACGCCGACTACCTCCCTACCGATGAATTCACCGTGCTGAATACCATCTCCACGATCGGCGCCTTCCTTCTCGGGCTGTCGATGCTGCCGTTCATCTGGAACGTGTTCAAGAGTTACCGCTATGGCGAGGTGGTCACGGTGGACGATCCGTGGGGGTACGGCAACTCCCTGGAGTGGGCCACCACCTGCCCGCCGCCGCGGCACAACTTCTACGAGTTGCCGCGGATCCGTTCCGAGCGTCCCGCGTTCGAGTTGCACTACCCGCATATGGTCGAGCGCGCACGGGCCGAGGCGCACGTGGGCTGGGGATCGGGCCGGCACGCCCTCGAGGTCAAGGCACGCGAGAGCACAGGCACCGAGTCCTCCTCGTCGGCGGCCGGTGTCGAGCCGGCGTCGGACAGCGAACCGAAGGCCGACTAGGTCTACTGACCGTGGACTGTTGACGCCGGCGTGGCGAGCGATCCACACCGGCATGCGGCGCGCCGAGTCCGCGCAATCGTCCATGACCGATCGTCCGCAACCCTCCCCCTCGCCAAGTGAGTCCGCCTTTTTGTGATTTGTACAAGTGCATTCGCAAGATTGCACAAAGAGGAAGTCGGATACGCCGCCGCGATAAGTGCGTCACCACGTTCGAAGCGGAAAACGACGAGACCACCTGCCTATTCGTCCGCCGTTACCGGACGGCGTCCCAATTCAGCTCGACCCACTTACGCGTCCGGTGACCGCAGCACACATCGAGTGATACGCGGGCGGCCGTGCAGCCTCAGTGCAACCCCCTGCTGCGGGGTTGGCGGCCGGGCAGAAAAAGCGGGAAAGTTCGGAGTACGAACCGATTCCCGATCAGGAGGTCGACATGGCCACTCTCGAACTGTCCGCCGGGTGCCGCTGTAATACGAAGACCAGCGCTCCGGCCACGCGGTCTCGATGCAGCACGGTTGGATGATGAACACCACCTCCTGGCAGCAGCACCGGAGACCCCCGCGAGGGCATCCGACTGCCGCCGGCGCGCACAGTTCTCCGCGAAGCCACGTCGACCCACACCGTCCCCGGCAATTTTCGGTGACCACCCCGCGTAAACGGCCTGCTGGTCAGCTCGCCACACCGGTCTCGGCCATCCCGTGACACCGGGCGGAGTTCACCACCACCCATCGGAAAGGAAGAATCCATGAAGAAGTTATTCGACATCAGAGACGCCCGCACGATGGCGTGTTGCATAGCCACCACCCCGGTGCACCACGACACGTGGGTATCGCTGTCGAGCGGAGCCGGTCATGCAAATCGTCGGTAATCGTTACCGCGCATTCGAATACACGGTGACCACGAGTGGACCGTGCGCTGTCGAACTCGAACCGGCAGCCGTCGGAGTGCGTAAGCCCTTCTTCGATTGCCTTTTCCTGACGGTGAGCGTGGAGCCGAGCGATCTCGCGCTGGCGGATATGGCCGTGCGAATCGTTCGTCGCATTGTCGCCGAGACCGATGCGGCACAGATCGTCGTCGACGGATTCGCCCACTTGCCGACATTCGATGAAGAATCCTGTGCCCCAACGGGATGGGACATGCTGTCGGAAATCGGCGATGTCTTGGATGTGTTGACAGAATTCACCGAAAGGCTGGAGGAAAACGGAGAGCGTGTCCATCTTGTGCCGTTCGGCTGGAACAAGACCTGCCACGCCGACGCATTCGAAGGCGCGGACGCGCAGCGCGTTATCCATCTGTCGGCCTGCGACACCGGTGGCGGCCGCGCTGTCACCAGTTCTGCCGGCGCGGGCGATCACTCCTCTCGCTCACGCCAACCCCTGTGGCGGACCTCATGCACCAGATCGTTGTAGCCGCAAGACGATTCGACGACGGCGGGATGCCGCCTGCGCTCGAACACCGAAACCCCGTCCCGCCCGACCATACGACAAACAGGCGATGATCACCAAAAGGGTCCGAGGAAGAAGGAGGGACGGATGAGCAGGGTGGCGCAGCGGGTCGCCGAACTCCTGAACCGGCGCCGTGTCCGTGACGTGCTCGTCCCCGGATGGATCGACCGGGACGACGTTCCCTCGGAGTTCCGCCCACACCCGCTGGCGTTGTGGCTGCGGCTGGACCTGGGCATGGTCCGACTGGCCGCGGAGGACCGGCACGATCACCTGTCCGCTCGCCACGACACCGTCCCCAGCTGGTCCGATATAGAACTGCTTGCGCAAGCGGAGAGCGAGGTCGTCTTGGCCTCCTACGGCGAGCAGTTATTCGGAGACGGTAGGGACGAGTTGGCGTGTGTCGCCGTACGCGGGTACGAGACGACCACCGGGAAAACCAGCGCGCTCGGCATCGACTTCGATGGCGGCCACACGCTGTTCCTGGACCCTTCCTGGACTTTCGGCATCCGCATGGGAAGCAGGGCGGGTGAGATCGACTGGGTGGAGAAGTACGGGCGCGATCGGTCGCCGCGATTCCTACGCCTGGCCACGGCCCGGGATGGGTAGGGCATGACCAGCCGGGCCCAACAGCAATATTCAGGACGAGTCAAAGGGGTGGGGAATGTTTGACCATCGCGCCGAAGCCGAAATCAGTGTGCTCATCGATGTCGTCGCTCGGGTCGATGCCGCGTTGGCCGACGCGGCCCGCTACCAGCAACACCCCGGCAGTGGACGCGCCCGCATCTACGCCACCGTGTTGTACGAACTCATCGTCAGCGCACGCCAAACGCACGGCCCCGACGCCGGGCGCCTGTACGCCGCTCCCATCCTCGATTCCCTCATCGAGGACATAGCCGACGCCGACGAACGGACCCTCCTCGATTTGCTCGTGCCCGAGATCGTCGCCCGACGCGTGACCGCTGTGAACTGAAAGGGAGTCCCCGCACTGTGTTCCGCTTCCTGGCCAGAACGGACACTGTGCGGGGTCGGCGGAGGCCTCGGACTGGAGCACACCTCGGTGCATCGCGACGCCCGGCGCGGAGCGCGCCGATCCAGCGCCGCGCCGAACACGACAACCAGAGGAGCCTCGCCTCGGGGCGAGGGGTCCACTCAGCGAATGGTGCCCACCCCGGGGATCAGCGGAAGATCGAGTGGGGTAATCCATCCCGGGGGCAGGTCGTTGACCGCGGGTACCGCGTTGAGTGCCCGCATACCGGTGGCCAGGCACCCCGCGACCGCTGGAGTGCGCCCGGAGCCGTCGGTGAATCGAAACGAGGTTTCCTGCGAAATCGACGGCGAACCAACAATATCCACACGATAGACGTCGTCGCGGGTGCCCGAAGGCCACTCGGGCGCCGCGTCGAGTCCGATTCGGTTGACGTGCTCGAGCGTGATCACCTCGCGGTCCTGGTACACGCCGTTGATGGTGAAGCGGATCGCGGCGACCTTGCCCGCCTCGACCACGCCCTGTGCCGATGGCCGATCCTTCGGCGTCACCCACTTGTCCCACGTGGTGGTGATGCGGTCCAATTCGATACCCACGGCGGCGGCGATCATCGGCACGGTGCCACCCCAGGCCATGATGAGCAGATCGGGCAGCTCCAACATGGCCTGGAACTCCGGTGGGTGGCCGATGCCCATCTCGAATTCGTAATCGCCCTCGTAGTCGGTGTAGTCGAGCAGCTCCGAGGCGCGCACCGACTCGACCTGACCGCACAGGCCCATCAGAGTCATCGGAAAAAGATCATTGGCGAAACCCGGATCGATACCGGTGGTGAAGCAGGATGCCTTTCCCTGCGCGCAGGCGCTGGTGATCGGATCGCGCCACACGCTCGGGGTCTGCGCCATGGTCGGCCACACCCACGGGGTCATGGCGGTCGAACACACATCGATGCCCGCGCGCAGAAAGGCAGTGATGACGCGGATGTTCTCCTCGGCGAACTGCGCGGTCGGACCGTAATGCACCACGGCATCGGGTCGCACGGCGATCAATTCGTCGACCGAATCGGTTGCCAGAATCCCGGTTTCGTCACCACCGCATAGCCGACCGGCATCCCGGCCGACCTTCGCGGGATTGCTCACGCCGACTCCGACCAGTTCGAATCGGGGATGTCGGATGATCTCGGCAAGCACCATCGATCCGACGACCCCGGTTCCCCACAGGACGATTCGCTTCTTCGACACCGGCACTCCTCACCGAGTGGTTGCTTCGCGTGGTACGGGCCTCAGCTGTGGTATTCGCCGCAGTCGACGGTCAGCGTCTGCCCGGTGACCGCGGAGGCGAGATCGCTTGCCAGGAACAGCGTGGCGCGGGCCACCTCTTCCGGGTCGGCCAGCCGTTTCAGGTCGGTGGGCTCGGCCTTCTGCCGGTAGATGTCGTCGTGGGTGAGGCCCGCCTGCGCCGCGAGCCAGTCGAAGTACGCCTTGTTCACGTCCTCGTAGATGTAGGACGGCGCGACACTGTTGACCCGGATGCCGCGCGGACCCAGCTCGGTCGCCAGCGACGAAGCCAGGTGCGCCAGAGTGCCTTTGGACAACTTGTACCCCGAATACACCGGCTCCGAATCGAACTGGACACACGAGTTGAGCATGATGATCGAACCGCGGGATTCGGCGAGAGCATCGGCGAACAGCGCCGAAAGCCGCAGTGGTGCGAAGACATTCGTCTCGTTGACGGTACGCAGGGCGGCCAGGTCTATTTGGCTGATCGGATACATCGGAGGAATCGCGAAGGCATTGTTGATCAGGCAGTCGACTCGGCCGAACTCGGCCACCGTTCGCTGCACCAACGCGCAGCGGTGCTCCTCGTCGGTGATGTCGGTCGGCACGGTCAACGCCTTGCGGCCGTGCGACCGCACCACCTCGGCCATCTTCTCCAGCCGCCGCTCGGTGCGGCTGACCAGGACGAGGTCGGCGCCCATCCGAGCCGCTTCGGTAGCCAGCGCCCGGCCCAGGCCGGGGCCTACGCCGGACACCACGACGACTTTGTCTTGCAGTAGCGGCACCGGCCGATACGTATCGGCGGATACAGACACATGCGCATGCGCGGCCTCGGACACGGCTCCTCCTCGAACCTCACAGCTGTTACAGCGTGTAACGTCTTAGGTGTGACACACTGTAACGACTTCTGCCGGTAATGACAAGGACGGTATTTCGTGAGCACACGCCATCGCCTCGGCCCACACCGCGATCCGGCGGTTGATCAGGCGGTGCTCGAGGCCGCTCGCAGCCTGCTCGTCGAACGCGGCTACGGCGCGGCATCGATCGACGCGATCGCGACCCGAGCGGGCGTCAGCCGACCGGCGATCTACCGTCGCTGGCCATCCAAAGCGCACCTGATCGCGCAGGCGGTGTTCCCGGATGTCGACACCGACGAAGTCGCCGGCGATATCACCGCTGAGATCCGGAAAGTGATCCGTGGGACCATCCAACTGTTCGGCGCACCCGCTGCGCGCGAGGCGCTGCCGGGGCTGATGTCCGACATGCGCGCAGATTCCACCCTGTACCACAAACTTTCGGCGCGGCTGGACACCCCCACACGCCGGGAGCTGGCCGAATATCTGCGCTCCGACGACGCGGCGGCGAGTCCCGACTCGGCCTCGAATACGCTGCTGGACACCATCGCCGGCGCGGCGCTGTTCGCGATGTGCATCCGCAATATCGACGATCTGGACGGCTTCGCCGAATCTCTCGAAAACCTCCTGCTCTACGGCCTCGTCGGCGATCCGGCCAACCGTGGACGTCAACCATCGGGCGCCGGCCCCTCCGACCAGAGCCACGCCGGCGCGGCTAGGCGGCGGTAGCCGGGTCCGGGTCGGGCAGCGTTTCCCCCGTCTCCAGCAGAGTCTTGAGGTTGGACACAATGCTCGGCCAGCCGCCGCGGATGCCCTCCAGCACCCCGCTGTCCGGCGCGAACCCGTCGTGCACGACCGTGAGTTTCACGATCTCGCCCTGCGGCTCGATTTCGAAGGTGACCTTCGAGCGCGGCTCCCTCGCCCATTGCGCGACCTCATCCGGATTCATCTCGAATGTCGCCGCGAAGTGCGGGTCGAAGGTGTGCCAGGTGTAGGCCAACCGGGTGTACGGATCGGCCTCCAGCACGATCTGCTCGGGATCGCCGCTGGACCAATCCTGTTGCCGCCAGACCATCGTCGAGCCCGGACGCCAGTCCGTGACGAAGGTCGTTCCCCAGTAGCGACTGGTGAACGCCGGATCGGTCAAGGCCCGCCAAAGCTTCTTATCGGTGGTCTTGATGTAGGTCGTGTAGACGAATGCGTTGTCACCCATGGGCGATGCCTCCAGTGCTTGTTTCAGGTCGGCGAGTGCGTGCACCCGCGCGCGGTGGTACCGGTTGATCCACCGGTCGGCGATGGCGTTGATGGGCTCGGCATTGAGGTAGTGCAGTTTTTCCCGGCCGTTGCGCCGAGTGCTGATCAGGTTGGCCGCCTCCAGCACCGCGAGGTGCTTGCTGACCGACTGGCGTGCCATCGCGAGCCCCGCGCACAGCTCGCGCAGCGTCTGCCCGTTGTCGACGTTCAGGCTGTCGAGCAGCCGGCGCCGACTGGGGTCGGCCAGCGCCTTGAATACCTCGTCCATGCCACCTTCCGATTCATGCAGCCATTTGGCTGCATTTCCATAATAGGCAGCCTTACGGCTGCATGACAAGGGGTGTCGGTTTCGTCCAATACAGCGGGGTTATCGGTCCGTAGGCTGCGAGCGGCGGCCCGGGCGGGCTGAGGACCGTGCCGCTGGTATCACCTGGGCAACGGCAGTTTCCGCCGTCCATTCTCTGGAGGATTCTTTGACACGTGAACTGGTCTACACAGGCTTTATGTCGCTCGACGGGGTAGTGGACTCGCCAGGCGGCAAGGTCGAGGGGCACCGCAGCGGTGGCTGGGTGATGGACACCGAGTTCGTGCCCGAGGCCTACTCGCTCAAGGCGGAGGAACTCGCCGAGACGACAGCGCTGATGTTCGGGCGCCATAGCTACGAGGCGTTCGCCCCGACCTGGCCGGATTCGGCGGATCACGTCGGGTACAAGGAACTCCCCAAATACGTCGCCTCCACCAGCCTCACCGACGACGCCCTGATCGAGGGATGGGGTCCGATCACAATCTTGCGATCGATCGACGATATCGCCGAACTGAAACAGAGCGACGGCGGCGCCATCTTCATTCACGGCAGCGCCGAACTGGCCCGGCGGCTGTCGGATGCCGATCTGATCGACCGATACAACCTGCTCGTGTTCCCGGTGCTGCTGGGGTCGGGCAAGAGCCTGTTCGGCAGGGCGGACCGGGACAAACAACAACTACGCCTGGCGCAGGCCGCGACCTACTCGAACGGAGTCGCCAAGCTCGTCTACGACGTCGTGCGCTGAGGCAGGATCGAGCGCGATCGCACCGTCGAGGCCGTCGCGGAGTTGTCGGGCCGTGCGCCCCACGTACCGTCGCAGCGCCCGGGCGAGATGGGCATCGTCGTAGTACCCGAGCGTATCGACGACGCTGCCGCTGGTCTCGCCTGAGGTCAACAGTGCCGCGGCGGTGCGAGCCCGCCCGATCTGTCGAACCGCGCCTCTGGTGAGGCCGGTCGCCGCTCGAAAGCGGCGCTCGAGGGTGCGATCGGTGACCGCCGACCGATGGCCCCGCACAGCCTCCGCGACCAAGCGATCGCGGACCACGGTCCCGTCTCGAACGAGTCGGTCGACGAGCGCCTCGGCGTCGTCGGGGTGCGGCGTCTCCCAACGCGCACCGTCCAGCCGGAAAGTCCGGTGGGTCGCATCGGGCAAGATGATCCCGCTGTCGACCAGGGACGCGGTGGCCACCGCGCGCAGGGACGTGCCGACCGCGAATTGAATGCCGACGAAGGTCGCGCCGTCAGGTACCGGGGCAGTGCCGGTGCGGCTCTCGGGACCGGTGACACACGCGTACGCCGTGCCCTCCTGTTCCCAGAACACCAGACCCCAGGTCTCGGTGGCGACCGACGTCATCTCCGTGACCTGCTCGCTGCGGCAGGTCCACACCGAAGCGATCCACGGCGAGTCCGACGCACGCGTCTCGAACAGCAATCCCACCATCGGCATCCTAATCCGGGTACAGCGCGGCACCGGCGCGATTGTCACGGTCACGATGTGCGTGAGATACCCGCGCCACCTCGGTGTCTGTCGAGCTGCCGCCGAATCCGAACGAGGCGCACGCGTTTACGCGTCGCCGCGCATCAGCGCATAGGTGGAGACCGGCGTGCCCGCCCGCTCGCTGGCGGCGATAGCTCGGCGCCAGAACGCCTGCGCGGCATACGAGAAGGTGGCGTCGACGCCGACCTCTTGGCTCGCGTCGATGATGTGTTGCGCGCCGGCGTCCATCATCTTCAGGCCGGCCAGCGTGGCCCAGCCGCCGTTGGAGTTGGCGACCGAGAACTCCTGCATGAAGTAGGGGAACGTGGCGGCCGACCGGATCGCGAACGGTACGAACTTCGCGATGTCGTGGCCGGAGCGTTCGATCACCGCCGTCGCCTGGTCGAAAGCCAGCAACCAGGGATGGAAGATGACCAGCAAGGCCTGGTAGAAGACCTGCGCCAGACCATCGTCGGTGCCGAGATACTCCGGCGGACTCAGCGGGCGCAGCAGTTCGGCGTGAGCGTCGAAGAGTGCGCGCGGACCGCTGTAGAAGATGTACGACGCCGGGTGCGCGATATTGTCGCCCGCCGACATGACGCCGCCGGAGAGGAACTGCGCGCCGTGCGAGCGGACCCAGGCGGCGCCCGCGCGCGCCTGTTCGGGGGAATCCGAGGACAGGTTCGCGATCACCCTGCCCTGCAGGTGGTCGGTCGCCCGGCCGAGCACGGCGTACATCGCGGCGTAGTCGGTGAGGCTGAGCACGATGACCTCGTTGGCGTCGAGCGCGGCGGCGACAGTCGCCGCGCGCCGCGCGCCGAGTTCGACCATCGCGTCGATCTTCTCCGGGCTGCGGTTCCATACCGTCACTTCGACGCCCGCATCGAGGAAGGCTCGGACCATGGCCTGGCCCATCGGCCCGAGGCCGACGACAGAGACGGATCGGGGGGTGGTCTGCTCGGACATGTGGTGTCCCTTCGGATCTCGTTCGGTGGCGGTCGGCGACCGGATTCATGGTCGTTGCCGCAGGTAGACTCGGAAAGACCGAACGTTGGGGTGCGGTTGCTCACCTCGAGGTTTGCCATCAGGTCAGAAGGGGGCGGCGGGCATGGGCAGTGGCGCAGATCACGATGTGTGCGGCATGTCGGTCGCGATCGATGTCGTCGGCGGCAAGTGGAAATTGCACCTGATGTGGGTGCTGGGCGCGGGCCCGCAACGCTTCGGCCACATCCGCCGGCTGCTCGGCGGCGTCAGCGAGAAAGTGCTCGCCGAGAACTTGCGCCAGCTCGAGTCGAGCGGCGTGGTGCACCGCGAGGTCTATCCCGAGGTCCCCCCGCGCGTCGAATACTCACTCACCGCCCTGGGCGAGGAATTGGCCGTCGCCCTGCGTCCGCTCGAGGAATGGGGCGACCGGCATCGGCACGAACTCACCGCGAACCCGCGGCCGGCCACGGATCACGCCAGCCTCTCGACGGCGAGCCGCGCACCGACGCACTCCAACAGCGCGGCCGCGTCGGCCATCGAACGGGCGGGATCGGGTTCCCAATCGGCAAGCGCGTAACACCCGGCGAAACCCGCGGCTCGAATCTCGTCGGCCGTAAGCAGGGTGCGGCCGACAACAGCGATCGCCGGGACCTTCGCCGCGCGCGCCGCCGCGCACACGCCGATCGGCGCCTTCCCGTGCAAGCTTTGCTGGTCGAGTGACCCTTCGCCGGTGACCACGAGAGTTGCGGTGACGAGCAAGGCGGGAAACCCGAGCAGTTCGAGCACGACCTCGATGCCGCTGCGAACCTGTGCGCCGAGGACCGCGAGCGCGCCGAAACCGGCTCCCCCCGCGGCGCCCGCACCGGGTCGGCGCGCGAAGTCGGGGCCGACGACCCGCGCCCAGTTGCTGAGCGCGGATTCGAGAACATCGAGTTCATCGGGACCAGCTCCCTTCTGCGGCGCGTACACCGCGACGGCACCGGTCGCCCCGAGCAGCGGATTGTCGACGTCACAGGCCAGAGTGAAGGTCGTCAGGGCGATCCCGGGATGCATCGCTGAGCGGTCCACCTGCGCGGCGCGCGCCAAAACGGCGCCGCCGCTCGGCAATTCCAGCCCGTCGACGTCGAGGATCCGAGCGCCGAGCGCTTGCAGCATGCCCGCACCACCGTCGGTGGAAGCGCTACCGCCGAGCCCGAGCACGATATCGGTGGCACCGTTGTCCATCGCATGGGCCAGGACCACCCCGAGTCCGTAGGTGCTCGCGCCGAGCGGATCCAACCGCCCCTCGGGCAAAGTCGCCAGACCCACCACCGCGGCCAGTTCGACGACGGCGGTCGCCTCGTGCCGGGCATAAGCCGTTCGGCGTGGCACGCCGGTCGGTCCAGGAGCAGTCACTTCCACGCGGGTCCAGCCCGCGGCGACGAACGCCTCGACCGTGCCGTCACCACCGTCGGCGACCGGAACTCGCCGAATGTCCGCCTCGCGCGAGATCCGTGCGACACCCGCGGCAAGGGCCGCCGCCACCTGGGGCGCGGTGAGCGATCCCTTGAACTTGTCCGGGGCGAGAATCACCCGAGGTGCGGATGCGCGCGTCATTCTCACATTGTCGGGTGCGGCGAGGCCGACCGTACGGCGCACTCACTGCCGACTGGGCTGACAGCGGGATCAGCTCTGGGGCAGCGGAGCTTGGTCGGCCTCGGTGATCATGACCTGTCCGGTCCGCAGATAGGTCAGCACGGCCTCGTCTACCGCCGGATTGCCGCGCCCGAACGTCCCGTGGTCGCCGCCTTCGACCGTGATCAGGACACCGTTGAGCGCCTTGGCCATGGCCGGGCCGCCCGCGTACTGGGTCAGCGCGTCGTAGCGGCTCTGCAGCACCAACGGCGGGGTCCGCAGACCCGCCCCGGTGATCGGCACCGGTTTCGTCACCGGTTTCCATGCGCCACAGGCCATCCCGGACCGAACCAGGTCGGCGCGGGCATCCATGGCGTTGCCGCCGGAGGCGATGGTGGCAATCGCCGAACCGAGCAGCTCCGGCCGGCCAGGTACCGCGTTCTCGTTGCAGGTGATGGCGGAGAATACGAAACGGCCGGTGGGGTCGGTCGAGGTCGCGCCCTCGATGGCGCGCAGCCGCTGGACGTTCGCCGGGTCGACGGCGGCGTCGGCCATCGCGCGGGCAAAGCTCGGCCAGAACGTGCGGGTGTAGGTCGCCACTGCCGTCGCGCCGAGCAACGGCACCTGCGCCGACATGCCGCCGGAGACCAGGGTGCGCAACAGGTTCTGCAGTTTGCCCACCTGTTCGACACCGCCGTTGTAGCCGTCGCGGGCGATCTCGGCGAGTGGCTCGGGCAGCGCGCCGGGCAGGTCGGCGACGCTCGCGGGCGGCGGGGTCAGGTTGGCATACCAGCCGCCGCCCTGATCAGCCGCCAGGCGGACCCAGTTCCGGTAGACCTGCAAAGCGGTGTCGCCGAGGTGGTATTCGGCGCTGTGCTCGGCGATCCAGGCGAACAGATCGTCGAGGCGCTGTTTGCCTGCCGCTTGCTGTTGGGCGAACTCCTCGGTCCACACCCAGTCCGGATTGACGTTGGAGTCCAGGATCATCCGGTCCACCCGGTCGGGGAACAGCGCCGCGTACACCGCGCCGAGGTAGGTGCCGTAGGACGCGCCGAGGTAGCTGATCCGCTGCTCGCCGAGCGCGGCACGCACGGCGTCCAGGTCGCGCGCGGTGTTCTCGGTGGTGATGGCGTCCAGATAGCCGGGATGGGCAGCGTCGCAGGCCGCCTTGATGGCGTCGCGGTTGCCGCTACCCGGCGCGACCTGCTCGCCCTTGTTGGTCTGCGCACCCGCCGCGCAGCCCAGCGGCGTCGCCCAGCGCAGCCCACGCGGCTGCACCGCGACGAGGTCGTAGTGCGCGCCCAGATCGGCGGGGAACACCGCGGCCCCGCGCGCCCAGTAGTCCAGCGCGTCGGCGCCGGGGCCGCCGGGATTGGCGAAGAGAACGCCCGTACGCTCGCCGGTTGCCGCGATCCGGCTGACGGTCAGCTCGATGGTCGACCCGCCAGGCTCGGCGTAGTTCATCGGCACGCTGATGACGGCGCACTGCACGCCGTGATTCGCGGATACGGCGTTGTCGGGGCACGGCCCGAACACGATGCCCGGCTCGGCGACCGCGAGACCGCACCTGATCGATCCTGCGACCAGGCTCGCCGCGACCAGGGCGGTGGCAACCCGCGAAATGCGCAGTGTCCTCATCATATTCCGTACCTCCCCGGGCCCTGCGCGGGCACGCGCGGGGGCCTCGATCAAGAGCATTCTGCGCAGGCCCGCGCCGACAGACAAGTCAGGGACGGGATTTCGCCTGGTCGCCCTCGCGGTTTACCTCGGATCCGGACGCACCGGGTAGCGTCGAGTCATGTCGACCGAGGTCAGCAACAACACCGCACTGGACCGCTTCGAGATCCACGTCGACGGTGCGATCGCAGGCTATGCCGAGTACCAGGACACCGCGTCCGAGCGGGCATTCGTCCACACCGAAATCTATCCGAGGTACGAGGGCCAGGGCTACGCGCGACTACTGGTCGAGACCGCGCTCGACAGCACCCGCGAGGACGCGCTCGGCGCACTGCCGATGTGCCGGACGGTCCATCACTTCATCGAGACGCGCCCCGAATACCTCACCATGGTGCCGCACTGGGCGCGTGACCGGCTCAACCTGCCGCTGTAGGCGCTCAGTACGCCGCGACGGCGCCGTCCAGCGCCTGTTGCAGATCCGCGCGCACCAGCCGGGCGATGTCACCGGGCCGGGTCGGCAGGTCGAGCACCGGTACACCGAAGTAGAAACTGGCCGACTTCGCCTCCTCCCGCGTCGGCTGCACCGTTGGATCCGCGCGCGGCCCGTAGCTCAGCGCCATGGAGACCAACACCGGCTCGGCGCCGAGTTTCATCGCTCGGAATGCGATATGGCCGATCCCGCTGCCCACCGACTGCACCGTGGTCGGGTCGACCTCGTTGCAGGTCCCCTCGGGGAAGACCGCCACGCCGTCGCCGCGTGCCATCCGTTCGGCGCAGATGTCCATCATGCGCTGACCGGCCGCGTTCACCGCCCGAATGCCGTGGTCCTTGCCGCGGAACACCGGGATGCCGCCCATCATGTCGATCTTGCGCCGCTGGTCGGGGTCGACAAACAGCTCGTCCTTGGCCAGCACGCGCACCCGCCCGATCACCGGCCGCAGGCCACTGCGCCAGGCCGCCGCCGCGACGGTGTACGGGTCGCTCTCGGACAGGTGGTTGATGGCGATCAGCAGTGGCCTCCCCTGCTTGGTCATCGAGCGCAGCACTTCGCGCGCGCCCTCCGCGTACGAGACCCGCGGGTGGTATCGGCGGCTGAGAACGGCGTACGCCCCCCAAGCCTTCAGTCGGTTCTGGCGATGATCGCGATAGAAGTCGTACACGCTGTCACAGTTCTCGAGGCGTACCTCGGGCGGTTCCATGACTTGGACTCTACGATGCCGGAAAAAGTGCGCAACACGTCCTCCGACCTCCCGGCCCGGTAAATTCGCACGACAGAAACTCGGCCGCAGAAGGCGCATTGTGCGCGCACAGCTGCGATGATGTCGGAGTGGCACGCGCAGAAGACCCCGATGATCGGAAGACTCGCGGCGAGCACGGTGAGCGCCAACGGCGCGATTTCCGGCACGGCGAGCAGGTGGTGCGCGCGGGAAGCCTGTTGGTCTCGGCCACCGAACTGGTCGAACCCACCTTCCGGCGCACCGTCGTCTACATCATCGAACACAACGAGGCGGGCAGCTTGGGGGTGGTGCTGAACCGACCGAGCGACACCGCCGTGCACGACGTGCTGCCACGGTGGACCGACGCTATCGCCACGCCGCGCACGTTGTTCATCGGCGGCCCGGTGAAAAGGGACGCCGCCCTGTGCCTGGGCACCGTCCGGGTCGGCGCGCAGATCGAGAACGTTCCCGGGTTGCGGCGCATCGATGGCCGGGTCGTCCTGGTCGATCTGGACGCCGATCCCGAACGGATCGGTTCGCTCGTCGAGGGCATCCGGATCTTCGCGGGCTACGCGGGCTGGACCTTCGGGCAGCTGGAGGGCGAACTGGAGAACAACGACTGGATCGTGCTGTCGGCGTTGCCTTCCGATCCGATCAGCACCGGCCGCCACGACCTGTGGGCGCACGTGCTGCGCCGCCAGCCGCTGCCCCTCTCGCTGCTCGCCACGCACCCGATTGAACTCGAACGCAACTGAGATCGTGTACTCCTCGAGGCTCGAAGGAGACACGCTTATGAGACACGACAGCTGAACCGGCGCGAATATGGGTAACTCATCGAGTACGCCTGACAACCAACCCCGCAGCTCGAGCGGAGAAGGACGTACTTGTGCGGAAAATACACAGAGCGGCGAACCAGCCCGACGACCAAACGGAGTTGATGCGAGTTCTCTATCGCGACCATGCCGCCGCGCTGTGGCGCTACACGCTCGGTGTGGTCCGAGACCCGGGAAGGGCCGAGGACATCGTGCAGGAAACATTGCTACGGGCGTGGCAACGCCCGAACGTTTTGGATCAATCCACCACGTCGGCGCGCGCATGGTTGTTCACCGTGGCGCGCAATCTCGCGATGGATGAGTTCCGCAGTGCCCGCAATCGGCGCGAGTTGCGAACCGACAATCCGCCCGAACAGCCCACACCGGATCAGTCCGACCGCGCGCTGGACGGCTGGTTGGTCGCGGATGCGCTGGCCCGGCTGAGCGCCGACCACCGCCAGGTGATCGTGCGGGCCTACTACCAAGGACTTTCTACCCACCAGATCGCCGAAGAGCTCGATATTCCGGCGGGAACGGTGAAATCACGAATGCACTACGGCATGCGCGCATTACGACTGGCACTTCAGGAGATGGGGGTGACGAATAAATGACGGAGCTCACCGATGACTACGCCACGTGGGATGCGCCATACGTGCTCGGCTCCCTCACCCGGGTCGAGCGTCGAGAATATGAGGACCACCTGGCGAGCTGCGTCGACTGCCAGGCAGCGGTGGCGGACCTGGCCGGCCTGCCCGGCATGCTCGCCTTGGTCGACACCGAGACCGCGCTGGCGATGATCGAGCCGCCCGCCGAGGTTGCCGCGGCGACCGAGTCGGCGCCACCGGTGCCACAGCTGCTGCCCCGGCTCGCCGCCGCGGCCGAACGGCGCCACCGCCGCAGCAGATGGGTGTCGATCGGCACGGCGGTGGCAGCGGCCGCTGCCGCGGTAGCGATCGCCGTCCCGCTCGCCGTCACGATGACCGGGACCGAGGAGCCGGGTACCTCCGAACATGTCTTCGCCGAACGCACGATGCAGCCGCTGCAGCCGACACCGGTCGCGGCGAGCTTCAAACTCATTCCGGCCGGTGACAAGACGCGGGTTGTGATGTCCTGCAGCTACCCGCCGAGCGCGCAGAGCAACAACTGGAATTTCGCCATGTACGTCACCCGCACCGACGGTCAGCAGGAGGAACTCGGCCAGTGGCCCGCGACCCCCGGTACCGACCTGACCGTCGATCAGACGGTGAACGGCCCGCCCGATCAGGTCCGCGCTGTCGAGATCCGGTCCGCCGGCACCGGCAAGGTGTTACTGGTCGGAACGGTCTGATCGATCGAACGATCCCCCCGCCGGTCCTTCCCGGCGGGGGATCGTCGAACCGGTAACCCAGATCAGCGCGTCTGGCGCCGGAAGATCGAGGACGCCCCCCGCATATCCGACCACGGTGCGGCCCACGCACAGACGATCGAGATGATGGAAGCGGATGTGGCCGCCGGACACCAGCCGCTTCGACTCCGCGGCGGTGCCGCCAGCGAACGATTCGACGCATGTTTGATCGACATCGCTCCCCGCTGCGGTGTCTCGACCGCTGACACAATTGTCGCGACAGGCGCTTCGACTAGCTAGATGTCGAGATCTTCGATCGTCGGCCCCTCGGCCAGATCGGTCACCCGCTGCAGGAACTTGTCCGGCAGTTTCCCCTTCAACTCGTCGAGCGAATCGACCACGACGAAAAAAAACTCGCCCCAGTCCTGTTGACCGACGCCGAGCAGCCGGCGCCAACTCTTCGGGTCCTTCCAATCCTTGAGCCACTTGGCGCCGGCGTCGGTCGGATACTCGTCCCAGTTCGAGTATTGGGCGTGCATCACATACTTGCCCTTGCGGGTGCGATACACCTGAATGTGCTCGATGCGGGTGTCGTTGACGTCGTGCCACTCCCCGAGCAAGGCGCCGGAGAACCGAACCTGCCGCACACCATCGCGACCCACCCGCAGCACGATCTCGTCATAGCCCTCCAGCCGGCCCTCTTCGAGCTCGATGAAGCGGCGCAGCGCCGTGACCACCGCCCCGGAGAGATTGCCGCCGACCAGCTCCTGCGCACGCTGAAAAAGCGGGAGATCGTCATCGGCAACATAGATCGTCTTGTTGGGCATGAGCCAACTATACGTAGATGTATACGTACATGCAATCAGTGATTCCATTCAGGGTTGAACCATCCGGCCGACTCACCCGTATCACGGGTGTACACAATCTCAAATGCGCTCGGCCGCAGCCGCGCACGGAAGGAGTGCCGATGCAGACCAGGGTCGTGGACTACCTGATGCAAGCGGTTTCGGCACTGGGCGTGCGGCATATCTTCGGAGTCGACGGCGCGAATATCGAGGACCTGTACGACGCCCTGTTCGACACGTCACACGACCTCACCGGCGTGATCGCCAAGCACGAATTCTCCGCAGCCACCATGGCCGACGGCTACGCCCGCTCGACCTGCGGGTTCGGTGTTGTGGCAGCGACATCCGGCGGCGGCGCCATGAATCTCGTTGCCGGCCTGGCCGAATCGTTCGCCTCGCGGGTTCCGGTGCTGGCGCTGGTCGGGCAGCCGCCGACCGCACTCGAGGGCAACGGCGCCTTCCAGGACACCAGCGGACACGCGGGCACCATCGACGCGGCTCGCCTGTTCGGCGCGGTCAGCACCTACTGCGCACGCGTGCGCAGCAGCGCCGAGCTGCCCGATCAACTGGCCGAGGCAGTCGACGCCGCCCGGCGCGGCGGACCAGCGGTCCTGCTCCTGCCCAAAGACGTGCAGCAGGCCGACATCGGCGACGTTTCGCCGTTTCGGTTACCCGTCGAGAACTATGTACCCGACGAGGCCGGACTGGCCAGCGTTCGGGCCGCGCTCACCGCGGGCCGGCGCACCGGGAAGATCGTGATCATCGCCGGTGACCAGGTTGCCCGCGACGACGCCCGCGATCAGCTCGCCCGCCTCGCCACCGCCCTCGATGCCGCCGTCGGTGTCGCGCCGGACGCCAAAGACACCTACGACAACACCGATCCCGGATTTCTGGGCGTCGCAGGCACGATGGGCCATCCCGAGCTGATCGCGGCCGTCCGCTCCGCCGCCCTGTGCCTGCTGGTCGGCACCCGACTGCCGGCCACCGCGGGCAGCGGCCTGGACGAACTCGACTGCGCGGTGGCCAGCATCGGCATCGCGCCGCCGTATGCGCCGGCCACGCATGCCACCAGCACGGACCTCGCACAGACACTGGCCGACCTGGCCGATGAACTGCGCACCGGTACAACGGCTTGCGCGCGCGAGGCAGCCGCGCAACCGCTGACGCCGCTGCAGGTGCCGCGATCCGCCGGCCCCGGCCTGCGCTACCGGGATCTGGTCGAGACGATCGACGCCGCACTGCCCGACGGCACGGACATCTTCGCCGACGCGGGCAACACCGGCGCCGCGGTCGTGCACCATCTCCGAGTACCGCGGGGCGGGCGGTTCACCGTCGCCCTGGGTATGGGCGGGATGGGTTACACGTTCGGCGCCGGGATCGGCTCGGCCTTCGCACGCGGGCAGGCGACGGACGCCCCGCGGCGCACAGTCGTCATCGCGGGCGACGGCTCGTTCTTCATGCACGGCATGGAGGTGCACACCGCGATCGAGCACGAGCTGCCGGTCACCTTCATCGTGCTCAACAACAACGCGCACGCCATGTGCGTGACCAGGGAACAGCTGTACTACCAAGATCGCTACAGCTTCAACAGGTTTCGGCCGACGCACATCGGAGCGGGTATCGGCGCCATGTTCCCCGAACTGCCCACGTTCTCCGTGCGAGCCCTCCCGGAACTCGCCGATGCGATACACCACTGCTTCGCGACCGAAGGGCCGTCGTTCATTGCGATCGATTGTGACCCCGACGAGGTTCCCCCGTTCCTGCCATTCCTGACAACCATCGAGCAATCCGAGGGCGCCCGATAAACGCACACCCGCGAAGCCCCGAAGAGGGCCGGTCGGGGACGCAAGCCCACCGAAGTGAGGAGTACCGCCGTGACCACAAGTTCCCTGCCCGCGCTCAGCGACATCCCCGAGGATGTCGTACCCGGGGTGCTGCGCATCGAGAACTCCGACAAAGACGCGACCACCCCGATCATCATGGACATGTTGCGGTCGGTATACCCGCACGACCAGATCTTCGGCGAATACTGCCCGGTGCAGGCCTACATCGCCGCACCGCCGCGCGAGGTGTACGAGTACCTGGCCGACACCAGATCGCTGGAGGAATGGACCTACAGCCTGCGCGGTTTCGTCGAGACCGAGGAACCAGGACTGTGGCTGGCCTATGACCGACTCGGTGACGCGACCGAAATCTACACCCGCACCGTTGCGAACCCGGACGCGATGACCGTGGATTACCACTGCGCCTGGGACCAAGGGAAGCACCTGTGGATGGTCTATCTGATGCGAGTGGTGGACGCGCGGGTCGTCTTCGACAAGCCGGGTTCGGTTGTGCTGTGGATGAATTGCAAGCACCCGTTCTACGACGAGAACCCCTACCCGGACACAGCGCCGCCGAAGCGGCCGGTGTGGGTCGGCGACTTCTGGGAGATGTTCTCGGCAGGCCACCAGTTGGAGATGGACAACCTCAAGGCGATCTGCGAGTACCGGGCGGCGCATGGCCTGCCCATCAAGCCGGAATGGATGAAGTGAGAGGCGCATGAACCCCATGAACCCCAGTGCCGCAGCACTGCCGCCGGTCAGTCTGGTGGACGTGGCCAGTTACCTGCCCGGTGAGCCGGTCGGTACCGATTACTTCACCCAGTTCGCGCGCTCGGACCGAATGGCGAAGAACGTCATGTTCCGCGCCCCCAAGAGCCGCCACCACGTGGCCCGGGACGAGACAGCCGTCGACATGGTCGAGCGGGCGGTCGCGCCGCTGATCGAGCGGCATGGCGCCGACCTGATCGCGAACGTGGACGTGCTGATCACCCACACCCAGCTGCCGGACAACCCGGTGCTCGGCTGTGGGCCCGAGGTGGCTCGGCGGCTCGACATCCGTCCCACCTTCGTCTATGACCTGCACAATGGTGGCTGCGCGGCCTTCGTCCACATGATGGCGATGGCGCGCATGGTGTTGCAGACCACCGACGCTCGCACCGCGCTGATCGTGGCGACGCAGAACTCCGCGGGACCGGTGTTCACCCAGACCGAGATCCGCCAGCTGGCCCAGGCGCCGGTGCCCGGCGACGGTTGCGGTGTCGGGCTGCTCGTGAAGGACGACAGCGCGCCGATTCTCGACCTCGAATGCCGCACCTATCCCGAATTCGCCGGCGACATGGACTTTTCCACCAACAGCGCACGCAAATACTGGGAGCCGGGTGCGGGACAGGCGTGCGTCAGCTTCACCGAGTCCAAGGTCACCAAGGTGTTCGCCCGCGGCAACCGTCTGGTTCCTGAGGTGGCGCTGGCGGTCTGCGACCGGATCGGCGTGAAAGGACGGGATGTGGATACCTTCGTCACCAACCAGCCCAACCGCCTGTTCCTGCGCAACTGGCACGACGCCTTGGAATTGCCCGCGGAACGGCACCCGGACAGCTTCGATTCCTGCGGCAATCTCTTCGCCGCGGCGATCCCGGTGACCCTGGACGCCGAGAATCGGGCGGGTCGGCTGCGGAACGGATCGACGGTGCTGATGGCGGCTTTCGCGCATGCGGGCGACTTCGCGGGCGCGGCCGCCGTCCGCTGGGGAGCCGCGCGATGAGCGTTCTTCTCGACGACGACGCCCGGTCCGCACGCCGCGGCCGATTGCCGGGCACGAGGCAGAGGTTCGATCTCAGTCTCAGCGAGAACCCGTTTCCCCCGTTACCTTCGGTCTTGCTCGCGATGAATGCGGCACTGGCGCAGGTGAACCGTTATCCGGAGTTCCGGCCGCGCGAACTACCGACGGTGATCGCGCAACACATCGGCGTGCGGGCGGATCAGGTGGTCGTCGGGGCGGGCGCGACCGGTGTGGCGCTGCAGATTCTCCAGACGTTGGCCGGTCCGGGGTCGGACATCGTCTACGGTGCACCGACCTTCGACGGATACCCGATCCTGGCCGAGATGACCGGCGTGCAGGCCGTGCCGGTCCCCCTGGATGCCACGGGCAACCAAGATCTGTCGGCGATGCAGCGGGCCATCGACCAGCGGACCGCGCTGGTGGTGGTGTGCCGCCCACACAACCCGACCGGGACGGTCGTACCGGCGAGCGAGTTGAAGACGTTCCTGTCCCGTGTGCCCGGTCGAGTGCCGGTGATCCTCGACGAGGCCTATGTCGAATTCGTCGGTGCGGCCGAATACCTCGACCCGCTGGCATTGATCGACAAGCACCCCAACCTCGTGGTGCTGCGCACCTTCTCCAAAGCCTACGGTCTGGCCGGGCTGCGCATCGGGTACGCCTTCGGCAGCAGCGAGTTGATCGCGCGGGTACGCAGGCTGCAACTGCCGTTCGGGGTGAGCTCGGCGGCGGTGGCCGCGGTCTGCGCGTCCTACGCCGCCGAACCCGAACTCGCGGCACGAACCATGCGGATCACCGCGGAGCGTGACTCGCTGCGCGAGGCGTTGCTCCACCGCGGGATCGCGGTACCGCCCAGCCACGCCAACTTCCTGTACCTGCCCGGCCCCGGTGTGGCGACGGCGCTGCGCCGAGCAGGCATCGCCGCGAAGTGCTACCCCGACGGAAGCGCACGGATCGCCGTCGGCGACCCAAAGGCAGATCACGCCGTGTTGCAGGCCTTCGAAGCACACCCACTCGGCCGACCGCCGATCGGCTGAGATGTCCTTGGCCATGCCACTGCTTCAAGTGACGGCGTGAATCGCGATAATTGGGCGTGGTGCTCGGAAGTCGGGCGGAGAGTGAAGGTGGTGCCTCATCCAGGGAACCACCACGCCCGGCACGTTACTGACCAGCGGGGCGCTACTACCGTATCAGTGGCGCCCGAATCGCAGCCGCCCGACATGACCATGGGTGCCATCGCCTCCTCAATCATGAGCTGCGGGAAACCGAATCGTTACAGCGCATTCCACCGTGGCGCGAGGCTGGTGGCGTGCTAAGTTCGGTGCCAATTCCACGTCAGACAGGGGAGTCATGGGCGTCACAAGCATGCAGGTCACACCAGCGCGACCAAAAGTCGCGAGCACGCTACGCGACGCCGGGCCTGGAGACGTGTTCGCCGATGAACTGTCAGTGAACGGCGTCCGATACTCCGGCGGGGCTGCCGGCGCTGACGGAGGCTACTCGATCGGATTGAGCGCCTCCGAGTTCTCTCGGGCGCGAATCGTCGGCGCACTCAGCCGGACCACATTCGACAACTGTGTGTTCGAGTCGTCGGATCTGTCGAACTTGCGGGCGGACGAGACGTCGTTCCTGGAATCGGTCATCGTTCAGTCGCGGCTGACGGGGCTTTCCCTCACCGACGGCGTGCTGCGTGATGTGACAGTCGATGACACACGCGCCGATCTGGCGTCATTCCGTGGCAGCAAGTTCCAGAAGGTGGTGTTCACTGGCTGTAACCTGGCGGGCGCAGATTTCCAGAGAGTGAGGTTCCGCAGCGTCCGGTTCGAGGGATGCGACCTCACCGGGGCGCAGTTCTCACAGGCAACTATCGAGCACAACACCGCATTCTTGGACTGCCGGTTGGTCGACGTGCGCGGGGTGCGTGGGCTGAAGGGCGCTCAGGTGCGCGGTGACGACCTGCTCGGGCTGGCGGGAAGCGTAGCCCGAGAGATCGGCATCGAAGTGGACTGGTGACTCAGCCCGCAACCGCGTAGATGGAGTACTTGTCCCCAGAGATCGACTCCTCTACGTAATCCCAGTTGAGGGTGAACGCGAACGCGGCGAGCTGGAACACGAGCAGCTGACCGTAAGGCGTGAACAGAGCACGCTTGGAATTCAGGCCCTGACAGCATTCCCGCAGCGAGCCAGTGTACTTGTCGACCAGCTCAGTCTCTCCACGCTGATGCTGCATCCACATCAGCGGCACCGCGACGACAGCCGAATGGAAGGCCCTATCGAGCGGCCGGAACTGACCGAACTTCACTGCGGACAGCACGCGGTATCCGTCGGCAGCGAGTTCGTTCACGGGCTTGGTGTAGAGCCCGTGAACCATGTCACCGACGAAGAGGTTGAGGTGGGTGGCCTCATGGACGAGGGATTCGGCGAAGTCGTGGACACTCCAGTGCACCCCTGGGCTCAGGGCTACGAGGCCGGGCAAGTGCGCGGCCGATCCACCGCCGGTGCTGTCCGAAGGCAGAAAGATGATGTCGGTGACCAGCAGGTCGACAAGGCGCCCGAGGTCGGGGTTGAGGTCGCGGACGTACTCGACGGCCTCTGCGACGCAGCCAGGCCATTCGTTGCGTTCTTCAGCGGTTGACGGCCGCAGACCTTTGAAGATTCCGTCGAAGACATCGGCTTCGCGGAGGTAGTTACCCCACTCGCTGTCTTCGTAATGGACTGCGAAACCGAGCAGCGGCGCGGCGATCGGTCGGTGCTGGCTGACCGCCTCGCGATAGGACGAAGCCAGGCCGGCGGAGTCTGGTTGGTCCCCGACTACCGCGCGGGTGTACCTGGCAACATTCTCGTAGGCGTGGCCGACATTCAGGAAATGCATTGCGGAAAGTCCAATCGGAAGTGTGAATGAGACGAAAACACGCGGGCGGCGGAGTAGTGCTGTCCGCCGCCCGCCCTTCAGATTTCGATCAGCAGACCGATCAGGTCCAGCCGCCCATCATCGCCGCGTTGTCGTCGCCGCGGAATCGGGCGATGCGCTCACGCACCGCCGCGTCGGCCGCGTCGGAGTCCTTCGCGGCCCGCTGCACTGCGTCGCCAACGGTCGTGTCGTTCTTCAGATTGCTCATGGCATTCCTTTCCAATTTCGATTTCTTGATCCCTGGCCAGGGCTCGACAACAGGCCACATGCCCGCCAGCTTCGTACGCGATCCGCGGCTGGTGATCGCCTGTTCGCCGTGTTCGGTGCGTGATGAGGTGCCTGGATCGGCTGCGGCGCGCATGAGGGTCAGACAGGCGCGGAGAGCAGCGACGCCTTCGGTCGGAGTACGGTTCGCGAGGTCAGTTCGCTCAGTTTCGGAGATCGCTCCGTAAGCAACCGCGGCATCAAGGAGCCGGGTGTAGTCCTGGACATTCGGCAGGTGGTCCTCATACCACCGAACTTTCCCGACGAGCTCGTCAGGAGGCCGATCTATCCGCTCGGTACCTCTGCGAAGTTTCTCGGCGATGCGCTGGAGCATTGGAAGGTCAACCTGCACGACGCGCCTCGTGCTCGGCTCGCCATCGGGCGATCACGCCGTCGATCTCGTGTTGCATAGTGGCCATTGGCGATTCGAGGGCGCGTAAACCCTCAAGACACCGCTCGAAGGTTGCACGCTCGTAGCATTCGCTCTCACTCCAGAGCCGAAGCGTCGCAGACATCGCCTGGTTCCTCGACCGCCTCGGCAGCGGTGGCGGGGATTGGATTCCCTCACTGTGCTCGCTGTACATGGTGTCTCCATTGGTGTATTCCGTTGAGGAGCGCCCGGCGCCGGGGCCTTCCATCGGCTGGCGTATGCGGCATTCGTGCCTGTTGATTTCTGTATCTACCCGGCGCCGAGGCTGCTTTCAGCGTTACGCACCCGAAGCTGCTGCGGGAGCCTCGAAAAGGCTACGGAGGGAATACACTTCGGATATCGGGCATGTGAGGCGCGACTTCAAGGGGTGGAATGACCGTCAACAGATGGACGAGCATGGAAGTCCGGGCACTCCGCTTGGCCGCGCTCCGCGAAACTCAGGAGGAATTCGCCGAGCGCGCTGGGTATATGCTTCCGACAATCAAGAAATGGCATCGCGCGACATGGGATAAACCGGTGCGAGGCCGCTCAGCAGAAGCGCTCGACACGATGCTGCGCGAGCTGGACGACGATCAACGCGCCCGGTTCGACGCAGAGATTGCGGCAGTATGCAATCCGGTATCCCGTAGCGGCGAGGCCGTGAACCAGCCGAGCATGGCGCTCGGGATGTATGCGTGGGAAGTCGATAGTGACGTGAGGCGTCGTGAGTTCGGGAAGCTGGCCACCGCGGTCGCCGTATCCGCGGTTGGTTGGCCGTTCAGGGACCATATCGGACCGGCAGACGCGCAGCGGCTGCTGGCGGCTGTTGACGAATTGGAGGAACAGGACCAGCAGATAGGTGGCGGCGCCCTCGTCCAATTCACGCTCGAACAACTCGCGCACGCCAAACACACGCTCGACACTGCGAGCTACGACACCGAGGCCGGCAACACGTTCGCTTCAGCGACAGGGCATTTGGCTGTGCTCGCGGGCTGGCTTGCCTTCGACTCCGACCTTCACCAGGTGGCGCGGCGCTGCTTTGCCGATGCACTCGCGCTGGCGAGTGAAACAGGCAACGAGGACTTGGTTGCCCACACCTGTCTGTTCGCGGCGAATCAGTCCATTGCTCTCTCTCGAACCGCGCAGGGCAGCGCACACCACGCCTTGAAGCTGATCGACCGTGCCCGCACCCTGATGCGAGGCCGTCCGCCGGGCCGGATTCACGCTTTGATCGCCGCGCGGGAGGTTCAGGCACAAGGGCTGCTGGGTGACCGGATGGGCTTCGGCCGCGCAATCGCAACCGCGTGGCGGGAAATGGAGCACGCCCTCGACTATGAGCCGCTGGAAGAGTGTCCGCAGTGGTTGCGGTTCGTGACACCCGCCGAGATCCGCGGACACGAGGCACGCGGTTACGGCGAGATCGGTGAGATACGCAAGAGCATCGAGCTTCTCGATGCTGCGGCGGCGGAGGAGAAAGGCACCCGCAATGCCGTCAACGATCGGGCGCACGCGGCGGCGGCGCATGCCCGGATGGGCGATATCCCGGCGGCTCTCGCTTTGGGGACAGCGGTGCTCTCCGAGCTGGAAAACGTCACGTCGGGCCGGACGCTGCGGGTGCTGGCGCCGATCCGAACCAGTGACCATCCTGCGGCCGAAGAGTTCCGCGAGCGTTTCGTGGCAGTGGAAGCCGCCACAGGGAAGGAGATCGCATGACCGAACCGGAATTCCGGCATTACACTGCCGCCGAGGCTCGCGAAATACGGGACACTGTCGAAGACGTCTACCGGCGTTCATACGGCGATGCGATCGCCTCCGGTGATCCGTTCGATTCCCCTGAGGCGTTCATGCTCCGGTTCGACGCCTACACCGATCCCGCCCGCGGTTGGGGGTTCGACCTGGTGGTGGCTTGTGTCGAGGGTGCGACGGCAGGGCAGACATGGGGGTGGCCGCTGCGACCAGGTGCGGCGGGGTGGGGTGGGCTGCACCTGGACGACGGAGGTCTACAGGATGGCGATCTGAAGGAGTTCACCGCCGAGACTGGCGATCGGACGTTCGCCCTGTCGGAAATCATGGTCTGCGCCGAGCACACCGGGCGCGGACTCGCCCGCGCCTTGCATGACGAGCTGTTGGACGGGCGTCTGGAGCAGCGAGCGACACTGCTAGTGGAACCGGACAATGAGCGCGCCTATACCCGCTATCGGAAGTGGGGGTGGTACCGGGTCGGCTGGCAACGCCCGAGCTGGGAGAACGCACCCAGGTTCGATGTTCTGATTCTTCCGCTGCGGTAGCTGGATCGCGGGGGCAGTCGCCCCAACCACTCCGCCTACCCGGTGTGGTGGGTACTGCGGCTTCGTTGGTAGCGGCTACCTCGTAGTCGCCGATTGGGCGCGGACTCACAATTGGCAATGAGGCGCGGCCTCGCGCAGCGAGCACGCGCCGCACGAACCGCCACAGCCGCCGACTTCGGCAGCCGGCGGAGCCAGGACGTCCGCCCGCTGAGCGGCGGCATTGGCGCCCGCGCCCAGGGTGAACAGGGCGACGACCGCGACCGAGAGCGCGACCAGCAGCGCGACGATCCCGCTCGCGGCCAACACGACGAGACCACCGGCGAACAGCAGCGCCCCCGCTGCCAGGGACGTGGGCGCGGCGATACGGTTCGCGACGCGGAAGGTTTCGTCGTTCGACAGTGCGGCCTCGGTGTGCACCCCGACGAAACGGTTGCGAGGCAGCCGACCGGTGAGCCCGAGTGCGCCGGTTGTGCCGGCCACAACAGCCAGCACGAACAGGAGAAGAGCGACGACGAACACCCATGCAGGTTAGCGCATCCGTGCCGACCGGCCGCCGTGGGGCCGGGCGGCGGCGGACGCGCCGGGAAGTCCAGGCCAGCCCGATTTCCGGTCCCACCGACCGAACGCTCTACCCTGATAGACGAAGTTTGTCTGGTAATCGGCGGATCACAAGAAGGCAGGACCGTGCAGGACACACGTGCAACCGAGAGCGACGTACCAGAACACCGGTACAACGCGGGGCTTGCCGGGCGCATCGAGCGTCGGTGGCAGCGGACGTGGGACGAGCGCGGAACCTTCCATGCGCCGAATCCGGTGGGCCCGCTGGCCGGGCCGACTCCGGCGGACAAGCTGTTCGTGCAGGACATGTTCCCCTATCCCTCGGGCGCGGGCCTGCATGTCGGTCATCCGCTCGGCTATATCGCCACCGATGTCTTCGCCCGCTATCACCGCATGCACGGCCGCAACGTGCTGCACGCCCTCGGCTACGACGCCTTCGGTCTGCCTGCCGAGCAGTACGCGGTGCAGACCGGCGCACATCCACGGGTGACCACCGAGTCGAACATCGCCACCATGCAGGCTCAGCTGGACCGGCTCGGCCTCGGACACGACCGGCGGCGCTCGTTCGCGACCACCGACCCGGAGTACTACCGCTGGACGCAGTGGATCTTCTTGCGCATCTACAACGCCTGGTACGACCAGGAAGCCGATCGCGCCCGCCCGATCGCCGAGCTGGAAGCCCAGTTCGCCTCCGGCGCTCGGCCCGCCCCTGACGGACAGGACTGGGCGGCCATGACCGCGGCCGAGCGCGGCGCGCTGCTCGATTCGTATCGCCTGGTCTATCAGACCGATTCGGTGGTGAACTGGTGCCCAGGTCTGGGCACCGTGCTGTCCAACGAAGAGGTCACCGCCGAAGGCCGCAGTGAGCGCGGCAACTTCCCGGTGTTCCGCAAGCGGCTGTGGCAGTGGATGATGCGCATCACCGCCTACGCCGACCGGCTGGTCGACGATCTGGACCACCTGGTCTGGCCGGAGAACGTCAAAGCCATGCAGCGCAACTGGATCGGGCGCTCGCGTGGTGCGCAGGTGAGATTCGACGCCGACGGCGAGCAGATCGAGGTCTTCACCACTCGACCGGACACCCTGTTCGGCGCGACCTATGTGGTGCTGGCACCGGAGCATGACCTCGTCGACAAGCTGACCGCCGCCGCGTGGCCCGAAGGCACCGACTCCCGCTGGACCAACGAGGACGCTCCGACTCCCGCGGATGCCGTCGCGGCCTACCGCAAGTCGATCGCGGCCAAATCGGACCTGGAGCGGCAAGAGAACAAGGAGAAGACCGGCGTCTTCCTGGGCGCCTACGCCACCAACCCGGCCAACGGCGCGCCCATGCCGATCTTCATCGCCGACTACGTGCTCAGCGGCTACGGCACCGGCGCGATCATGGCGGTGCCCGGACACGACCAGCGTGACTGGGATTTCGCCACCGCGCTCGGCCTGCCGATCAAGGAGGTCATCTCGGGCGGCGACCTCACCGTCTCGGCCCACACCGGCGAGGGCGAGGTGGTGAATTCCGACTATCTGAACGGACTTTCGGTCGAGGATGCCAAGGCGACGGTGATCGCCCGGCTGGAGACCGACGGGCACGGCCGCGGCACCATCCAATACAAGCTGCGCGACTGGCTGTTCGCCCGCCAGCGTTACTGGGGTGAGCCGTTCCCGATCGTCTACGACGAGCAGGGCGCACCGCACGCGCTGCCGGAATCCATGCTGCCGGTGCGGCTTCCGGAGCTGGACGATTTCGCGCCGGTGACCTTCGATCCGGAGGACGCGAGCTCCGAGCCCTCGCCTCCGCTGGCCAAAGCCACCGACTGGGTGCATGTCGAACTGGATCTGGGCGATGGGCCCAAGAAGTACCGCCGCGACACGAACGTCATGCCGAACTGGGCGGGCAGCTCCTGGTACCAGTTGCGCTACGCCGACCCGACGAATACCGAGGCGTTCTGTGCCAAGGAGAACGAGGCGTACTGGCTCGGCCCGCGCACCGAGGTCGGCGGTCAGGACGACCCGGGCGGCGTCGACCTGTACGTCGGTGGCGTCGAGCACGCGGTGTTGCATCTGCTGTACGCCCGTTTCTGGCAGAAGGTGCTGTTCGACCTGGGTGACGTCAGCGGGCCCGAGCCCTACCGCAGGCTGTTCAACCAGGGGTACATCCAGGCGCACGCCTACACCGATGAGCGCGGCGCGTATGTGCCGGCCGCCGAGGTGGTCGAGCGCGGTGGCAAGTTCTTCTGGGCCGACGCCTCCGGCACCGAGATCGAGGTGTTCCAGGAGTACGGCAAGATCGGGAAATCGTTGAAGAACGCCATCTCCCCCGACGAGATGTGCGATCTGTACGGCGCCGACACCTTCCGCTTCTACGAGATGTCGATGGGGCCGCTGGACACCTCGCGCCCGTGGGCGACCAAGGACGTCGTCGGCGCGCACCGGTTCCTGCAGCGCGTCTGGCGACTGGTGGTGGACGAGGAGACCGGCGCGCTGCGGGTCACCGAGACCGCGCCGACCGACGAGACGCTGCGGCTGCTGCACAAGACGATCGCGGGAGTGGACGAGGATTTCGCCGCGCTGCGCGACAACACGGCCGGGGCCAAACTGATCGAACTGACCAATCACCTGACCAAGACCTACCCGGATGGCGCACCGCGCGGGGTGGTCGAACCGATGGTGCTGATGCTGGCCCCGCTCGCCCCGCACGTCGCCGAGGAACTGTGGGAACGCCTGGGCCACGCCGAATCCTTGGCGCACGGCCCGTTCCCGGTCGCCGATCCGGCGTTGCTGGTCGACGAGTCGGTGGAATACCCGATCCAGGTGAACGGTAAGGTGCGCAGCAGAATTCAGGTCGCCGCCGACGCGGACAACGCGACGATCGAGGCGGCCGCACTGGCCGACGAGAAGATCACCTCGTTGCTCAACGGCGCCGCACCGCGCAAGCTGATCGTGGTACCCGGCCGACTGGTGAATATCGTCGCCTGAGCTTCGGTGCACAGGTTGCGCACTGATCGACGCTGTCGATCAGTGCGCTCGTCGCCGTACGAAACAGCGGGCGTATGCCTGCCCGATCATGAGCGTCTGCGCATGGGCCGTCGAACCTACGGACGCCCCGTGAGCCGAAGGTCAGGCGGCCGGCCGCCGGCATCGGGTGAGAACACCGTGTGATCGGTTGACCAGCACTCGCCGGCTAACGGAGACTTTGTCGATGAAGGATCTCGACGAGGCGGCGGACCGGTACGCGGTGGGTGAGGTGACCAACGAGGACCTGCCGATGATTGCCACCTTGGCGTTGGCCCGCGGCGTGAACTCGCCCGCCTTGACGGAGTTGGCCTGCCTGCACCGAAGCGACTGTCGTGACGCGCCCGGCCTCTTTCTCGAGGCCCTCGACGAGCTGGGCCTGCTCGAGGCAATCGATACCGCTTGGGACAGCCGCGCGGCTACAGTCCTGCTGCGCCGCGCCGAAAACCACGCGGCGGACCTGCTGGCCGATGCCGGAACTCCGGCGGCCCGCTCGGCGAAAATTGCCGCGCTACTGCATCGACTGGCACATACCGAAGACCCCTTGAACTCCGATCTTTCGGAGCTCGCCGCATATTTCGAGGTCCTGACCGTCGACTGGGACGAAGGTTACCTAGAGCGGGCAGTGCTCGCCGACCAGATGCGGCTCAACGCCCGCCGTCTCCTCGATCACCGGTACTGAGCGGTGGTGTTCCCTCGAGCCGTGATCCGTTGTTACTCCTCGGATCAACCGCCCTGGTCTACCGCAATACCTCTGCTACCAGAGATTCGGGAGAACCACCGGTTCCACGACGTGGTCAGCGACAACCGAGAACGTGCCCTACCAGGGTTCGGCCTCGGCGGGACTCGCCTTGTTGATCAATAGGGCAGTGATCGAGGCCTGGAAAAGATTTCGCGACCATCTATTGGGGCGGATTACAGGTGCTGGTGGGCTTACATCCGACCTATCCCGCAAGGCGGGTAGTTTCCCAGCACGTGCTGCGGCTGAGACGTTGGAAACCGCAGACCACGACATCGGGAAAACAGTCGGCGCCGAAAGCGAAGTCGAGCGCCACCGTGTCCCCACGACGGCCCGCTCCGCGAGTGAGGTCGAGGTCCCGCGGGCGGACGGTCCGGCGGTTCTGGCCCGGCTGTACGACGAATCTACCAGACGCGTTCAGCGAGTCCGATTTTCGGAAATGCGTCCCGGAGAAGAGCCCGATTTTCTCGCCGCCGCTGTCGACCGAACCGTCGATATGGACAAAATATTGCGCGCTTTGCGCGTATCCGACCACAACGTACGGCCGAATGTCACCCCGGGGTGGCGCACTGATTCCCACTTTCTCCTTCGCGGCGACGCTCGCGCCGCAGAGGAGATTTTCGACGCCGGATTCGTGCCCTGGGAACACTCTCTGACCCTCTTTCCTGGAACCACTTCCACCACTCGTGACCTGAAATGGGCAGTCGACCACGGCGTCAACCGGGACGACGGCGTGCAACGCCTGTACGTCATCGACGCGCCGGGCGGCTACGACGTCGGCAACCACTTGGCCTCACACCTGGTGTTCCCTGGCGGCATCGACCGCCGCCACACCGTCGGGATGTGGGAAGTCCCGTGGCAGGAAGGCCGTGAACTCACCTATGTAGATCTCGCCTCGGATTACCGAGACCATTGGCACCCCAATCCCCACTACATTCCACGGACTTCCGGCTGAATGCAGTGTCCGGCATCGTCGTCGATCGTCGACCACCAGGAACACCGGCGCGAGTCACCAGCTGCGCCGGTTCGTCGACCGCACCGCCGCGGCATCCGGCGGAACCTACGGTCTGGACCAGGCGGCAGTCAGTAGGGCCGGAGCACGATCTCGGTGAGATGCCCATCGCGCGGGGCGTCGAGGGCGGCGCGCACCGTGTAGGCCACCGTTTCCGGCGTGAGGAACTCCTCGGCCCGGTATTCGCGGCGCTCGCCCGCGACGATCTCACGCTGCATGTCGGTGTCGATCCGCCCCGGGTGAATCGAGGTCACCCGCAGCGCCGACTCTTCGAGTCGTAGCGCGTCGCCGAAAGCGCGCAGCCCGAATTTGCTCGCGGCGTAGGAGGCCCAGCCCGCGTTGGCGCGCAGCCCGGCGCCCGAATTGATCAGCACCACATGGCCACCGGCCGCCCGCAGTGCGGGAAGGAGCAGCCTGGTCAACTCGACTACCGCAATCAGGTTGGCGTCCAATGTCTTTCGCCACTGCTCGACGGTAGAATCGGCGACGGTGCCGAGATCAGCGATACCGGCGTTGTGCACCAGGACATCCAGGCGCTGAATCGGCGCGGTCGCCACGGCGACCGCGGCATAGTCGGTCAGCTCCGCCGGCCATCCGGTCGCGTCGGGCAGCTCCGCCAGGATGTCGTGCAGCGCCGTCGCGGATCGGGCGCCGAGCAACAGGTCGTGCGTCGACGCGAGTTCACGGGCGATCGCCGCGCCGAGCCCCCGGCTGGCGCCGGTGATCAACGCGGTCGGTTTCGGGGTCACGGCGGAGGTCATGGGCCCCACCGTAACCGTCCGAGAACGAGCGGCGTAAAACCCGTAGCACTGGACGTACGCCTGGCGAGGCAGGCATACATCGACTGACGATCTCGAGCTGATCACGGACGGGGCATTCGAGAGTGACAATCGCCGAACACGAGCCGACCGCCGGTCGGTGGGACGACGGTGAGTCGGACACCGCCGAGCGGGCATATCTGCGGGTGGCATCGCAGAATAGGGGCATGGCACACCCGGGTTTCACCCCAACCCAGCTCGCGGCCCGCGCTTCCTACCTGCTGCGAGGCAATGATCTGGGCACGATGACCACCGCGGCGCCACGACTGTATCCGCACATGTGGAGCTGGGATGCGGCGTTCGTCGCGGTCGGGCTGGCGCCACTCAGCGTGGAGCGGGCGGTGATCGAACTGGATACCCTGCTGTCCGCGCAATGGAAGAACGGCATGATCCCGCACATCGTCTTCGCCAATGGCGTGGATGGCTATTTTCCGGGCCCGTCCCGCTGGGAATGCCGCAAACTGGCCGCCGACGCGCCGGACGGCCCGGACACCTCGGGGATCACCCAGCCTCCGGTGCACGCGATCGCGGTGCAGCGCATTCTGGACCATTCGCGCCGACACGGCCGCAGCACCAGGTCGGTCGCCGAGGAGTTCCTCAACCGGCGCTGGCCGGACCTGGTCCGCTGGCACCGGTGGCTGGCGCACGCCCGCGACCCCAAGGAGACCGGCCGGATCACGCTGTATCACGGGTGGGAGTCCGGCATGGACAATTCGCCCCGCTGGGACCGCGCCTACGAGAACGTCATCCCGGGCGACTTGCCGCCCTACCGCCGCGAGGACCTGCTCGTGGTCGCCGATCCGACCCAGCGTCCGACCGACCGCGAGTACGACCGTTATCTGTGGTTGGTCGAGCAGATGCGCCGCGCGGGCTACGACGACTACCAACTCGCCTCGACCATGAGTTTCGCCGTCGAGGACGTCTTCGTCACCGGGATCTTCGCGCTGGCCTGCGAGGTTCTCGCCAATATCGGTGAGGAATACCGGCAGCCCAACGCCGATGTGCGCGACCTGTACTCGTGGGCCGACCGATTCCGCGCCGGTGTCGTCGCGACGACCGACGCGCGCACGGGCGCGGCACGCGACTTCGATGTGCGATTGCAACGCTGGATCCGCACCGAGACGCTCGCGATGTTCGCGCCGCTGTTGTGCGGCGGCCTGCCGCGCGACACCGAACGCAGCCTGCTGCGGCTGTTCGAGGGGCCGCACTTCTGCGGCCATCCCGACCTGCGCTACGCGCTCCCACCGTCCACCTCACCCGTGTCCAAGGACTTCCGCCCCCGCGAATACTGGCGTGGCCCGGTGTGGCCGGTGATGAGCTGGCTGTTTTCTTGGGTCTTCGCCAGGCGCGGCTGGGCAGAACGCTCGTTCATGCTGCGTGCGGAGGGATTGCGCCAGGCCAGCGACGGTAGTTTCGCCGAGTACTACGAACCGTTCACCGGCGAACCGCTCGGCAGTATGCAGCAGTCCTGGACGGCGGCCTCCGTCCTGGACTGGCTGGGTTGATTCGCCCCCGCGGTGTTTCGGTCCGTATCGACCAGGGACCGGACAAGCGGGTCACCGCAGAAGCGATCTCGGGTGCTCGGTTTGCCGGAACTGCCGCCGAGTAACCCGGACAGGCACCGCGTCACCCGGTTGCACAGATAGCTAGTCAATTGTTCGCAACTTTCCCATCTGCCTCACTGGTCACACCAGTAGCACATTGCTATCGTAAAACCGCATGGAGACCCCTCGGTTTGGCACATATACTCGCCGCCTCGGTTCCGCACTGTCGCTTATCGCACCGATCAGCATCCTTATAGCTACCCTTCCGCCCGCGGCAGCGGCACCGACCGGCCCCGATGTCTCATCGTGGCAGCACGGCGACGGGCGGCTGATCGACTGGTTCTCGGTCAAGCGCGCCGGACACAACTTCGCCATGGTCAAGGCCACCGAGGGACTGAACTACATCAACCCGTATTTCGTGCCCGACAGCCTGCTGATGCGGGCGGCGGGCCTGGCCCGCGGGACCTACCATTACGCGCGGCCGAATCTGCCACCGGAACCGCAGGCAGCGCTCTATGCCGCGGTAGTGCTCGGCCAGAACGGCCCGCTCGATCTCCCGCCGGTGCTCGACCTGGAGAACTCCGGCGGGCTGAATCCAGCCGGACTCATCGACTGGACACACCGGTATCTGCACACCGTGCAGGCCCTGACCGGCCGCGTTCCGATCGTCTACACCTACCCCAACTTCTGGCGGACCGCGATGGCCGACACCACCGAGTTCACCCAGTACCCATTGTGGATTGCCGATTACCGCGGCAACGCCCAGCCCGAGGTCCCCGGCGGCTGGAACACCTGGACGTTCTGGCAGACCACCGACAGCGGCAGTATTCCTGGCATAGCCGGCCGCACGGACCTGAACGTTTACAGCGGCGCCCAAGGCGATCTCGCCCGGTACGCCAACGTGGTCGGGCTGACCGGAAGCGGGTAAGCGCGGCGAGGATGGAACCGCTACTCGCCCAGTCGAGTAGCGGTTCCACCAGGGAACGGTCACAGGCGACAATCGGCCGTAGGTTGCAGGACCAGCCGACCGGGCCGCCGCGGCCGGTGGTCTCAAGCGCCGATCCGGCCGCCGTTCTTCTTCCACACCACCGCTACCGAAGGACGCGGCTGCGCCGAGCCACCGTCCGGCCAGTGCGACAGCGGATTCTCCGGGCTCGCGTCGTCGGCCTCGCCGGGATGCTGCACACACACCATCACCCGCGACTCGGTAACGACCGGCCCACAGGTCTCCGCGCCGCGCGGCACCGTGAGGAACTGCTTGGTCTGCCCGCGGTTCGGGCCGTCGAGCACCACCGAGAACAGTCCGTCATTGGACTTCAACGCGTTACCGTCAGTCGAAATCCACAGGTTGCCGTACGGATCGAACGCCAGGTTGTCCGGGCAGGAGATCGGGCTGACCTTGGTCTTGTCGTATCCGGCGAAGTAGGTGTCCGCGGCCGCGGGATCACCGCAGACCAACAGGAGCGACCAGGTGAATGTCGTGCCGGTGTGGTTGTCGTCGATCTCCAGGATCTGTCCGTTCTTGTTCAGATTGCGCGGATTCGCCTCGTCCGGGCCTTGCTTGCCCGCCGCCCCGCGGTTGTCGTTGTTGGTCAGTGCGACGTACACCTTGCCGGTGCGCGGGTTGGCCTCGAAGTCCTCTGGGCGATCCATCTTGGTAGCGCCGACCTTGTCCGCGGCCAGCCGGGTGAACACGGCGACCTCTTCGGCGCTCATGCCCTCGACCAATGACTTACCCTTGCCGTCGGAACCGGTCTCCAGCAACGGAATCCACTGTCCGGTACCGGTGAAGCCGTGGTCGGACGGCTCGGCGCCGGTGCCGTCGATCTTGTCCGCGTGATCGCCGCTGAGCTTCGCGACATACAGGGTGCCCGCGTCCAGGATGGTCAGGTTGTGCCGCATGCTCGCGACGCCGGCGCCGGACTGGACTTTGCGCGACGACACGAACTTGTACATGTAGTCGAACTTTTCGTCATCGCCGGTGTAAGAGACGACATCACCGTTGTTCGTGACGTAGATGGTGGCTGCCTCGTGCTTGAGCCGTCCCATCGCGGTGTGCTTGATCGGCGTCGATGCCGGATCCCACGGATCGACCTCGATCACATAACCGAATCGGTTGACCTCGTTGGGTTCCTGCGCCAGATCGAAGCGCTTGTCCGCGCGCTCCCACTGGTTGACAGTCTTCCCCGCGGCCAGGCCATACCGCTTCAGCCGCGCCGCGGCTGCCGAGTCGGTCACCTTGTCGCTGTTGGCGAAGTAGGCGTTGAAGTTCTCTTCACCGGAAAGGACCGTGCCCCAGGGAGTGAGCCCGCCGGAACAGTTGGCGAAGGTGCCCAGCACCTTGGTGCCGCTCGGATCGGCCGAGGTTTTGACGAAGTCGCTGCCCGCGGCGGGGCCGGTCAGCGTGAACTCGGTGGTCGCGGTGATCCTGCGGTTGTACTTGCCGAAGGCGGGAACAAGCTTGCCCGAACCGGACTCGCCGTGCACCTCAACTACGGTCAGGCCGTGCGCGGCCATGGTGACCGCGATCTGTTCGCCGGTCGGCGCTTGCTTGTCATAGCCGCGGAACATGTGTGGGGAGGTGGTGTACTCGTGATTGACCACCAGCAGGTAGCTATTCGCCTGGCCCTCGATCGGCAGCAGGGCAGCGAAGTCGTTGTTGTAACCGAACTGCTTCGCCTGCGCGGCGGCCGTCTGGTTGTCGAAGTCGAAAGCGGGCGCGTCCGGGAACAGCGGATCACCCCAGCGGATCACGACGGACTGCTCGTAGCCGTCCGGGATCACCACGGCGTCTTCGGTGTTCGGCGCGACCGCCGTGAAGTCGGTACCGGTACCGGGTGAGCCCGCGGGGACGGCCGACTCGGCGGCGGCCGACTCCTCGTCGGCACAGGCCGCCAGGACGCTGCCCGCCCCCACCGCGAGTACCGCTGCCGCGCCGCCCTTGATCAGCCCGCGCCGGTTCAGGGAGCTGACGATGTCACCGAAGTAGGCGCCGGCCGAGGTATTCGGCGCCTCGTGGAAGCACGCGTTCGCGCACTTGTATTCGCACGTCACAGCGGCACGTGACGACTGGCCGTCGTGCTTCACGAAAAGCGCGAGTGGCTGAAGGCTCACAGTTACTCCTGGGTTGAGCTGACGGCCGCACGCTAAACCACTCGATCAATCCGAAACAGAAGACGAGGTGAACAGCCGACCAATTAGGTAACCCTCAGATTGCCGCATCGGCGGACGGCGCACCGCGAATACCGCGCGATTCGACGATCTTGTTTCGACACGGCATTCGCTGTGGCAGCCGGGTCGCTGCGCCTAGGTCATCACGCGCGGCAAGTCATGCTCGGGTGAGGGCCACCACCGGGATGATGCGCGCGGTTCGCATCTCGTGCTCGGCGAAGAACGGGTAGGTCCGCTTGAGCACGGCCCAGGTGCGAACTCGGTCTTCGCCGGTGAGCGGAGTCGCCAGCGCCTCGTAGCGGTCGGCGCCCACCTCGACGGTGACATGCCGGTGCTTTTCCAGGTTGAAGTACCAGTCGGGGTGCGAGGGCGCACCGACGTTGGAAGCGACCACCAGAAGGCGACGCCCGTCGCGATGAAACATCATCGGGGTGGTGTGCGCGACGCCGGATCGACGGCCTGTCGTCGTCAGCAGAACCAGACGGTCGCGGTGCATCCCCTCGATGTCACCGCCCGCTCGGAACTGAGCGATCGTTGTTCGGTTGATGTCGTGGACGTCCATGGTTCACCTCACTCCGATGGGTCGGACCTGGTCCCAGCTTTCACCCTGGTTGAACACCGTGTCCCCGAAATGCCCGGATTAGCCACGCGACCTGCGGACCAGTGGAACTTCGTCAGGTGGGGAAGGTCTGGTGGCACAGTGCGCAGCCGCGGCAATCGACTCTGGCGTGGTTCGCACTCGCGGTGGCGGGTCGTTCCAACGAACTTGCCTTCGATGACCTACCGGCCTCGGATCTTCGACTTGCTGGCGGCCCAGAATTTGCTTCCCCGCGAAAGACCCGAGTGTGCACCGCGACTGTCCGACTGTAATGATGTGACCTTGGCGAGTGCCGTGCGCAGGCCACGGTGCTTGCCGGTGACCGGGTCAGCCGGAGGCTGATCTGCTGTCGTATGCGGGCTCGATACGCCTATGAATTTAAGTTCGGACCTGGTCTCAGGCGAGTCGTCGACGGTGCGACGCAAAAATTCATCAGGCAGCGCAAGTTTGTATACCGTGCGCAATGCCTGCAAAAATTGCCTGGTAAGCGAACCGGTGGTGTAGGGCAAGTCGTATTCGTCACACAGCGCACGTACCCGCACCGCGATCTCGGCATATCGGTTACTCGGCAGGTCGGGAAACAGATGATGCTCGATCTGATAACTGAGATTACCCGACATGAAAGCCCGCACCGGCCCCGCCTCGAAATTAGCGGAGCCGAGAAGTTGCCGGAGATACCACTCACCACGGGTTTCGTTGTCGAACTCCTCGACAGTGAACTTCTCCGCGCCGTCGGGGTAGTGCCCGCACATGATGACGATGAACGACCACAGATTCCGCAGCAGCAGCGCGGTGGAATTGGCGCAGAGCGTTTGTTTGAACGCTGGGCCTGTCAGCGCTGGATAGATGATGAAATCTTTGCCGAATTGACGGGCGAACTTTCGCGCGATCTCCCTGTTCGGCTTCGACAGAAACCGCCGGCGCGATGTGTGTGTGAACCTGCGTTCCAGCGCCCAGTCGTGTATCGAGATCGCCCACTCGAAAAACGCGGCGACAACAAGGATCGACACGGGTTGGAACAGGTGAACCGGACGCCATGGTTCGTCACGAGTCATTCGCATGACGACGAAGCTCAGATCCTCGTCCATGCCGAAGACATTGGTGTATGTGTGATGAAAGTGGTTGTGTGACCGTTTCCAATGTGCCGACGGACCGACGAAGTCCCATTCCCACGATGTGGAATGAATCTCGGGATCGTTCATCCAGTCCCACTGGCCGTGGCTGATGTTGTGTCCGAGCTCCATCATTTCGATGATCTTCGCGAGAGCCAACATCGCCGTACCCGCCAGCCATGCGAGTCGCTGTCGACTCGCAAACAAAGTCACTCGTCCGCCCAGTTCCAGCATCCGCTGCGCTCTGATCGCGCGCAGAATATAATTGGCGTCGCGTTCACCTCGTGACAATTCTATGTCTCGACGAATCGCATCCAGTTTCTTACACAGGGCATCGATATCTGCTTGGTTCAGATGGGAAAACGCCTTTATGTCCGTGATCGCCACGGGAGTCCTTTCCAATGCTTGGAGCGCTCACTCGTTGTCGTCGAGCTGCCCTGGAGCAGGCGGGGCGGATGCGACAGAATCCGCTGCGAACTCATGGCCTCACCCGCGCCGCCGAAGCCACCCTGAATCGCGAAGCGACAACATCCACACCTCGTGTCCTTATTGCCGCGCCTCGAGCGCCGCGGCATCTTCGGCAGGTGACACCAGCATCGGCTCACCGAGCACATCCGGGTCGACGACCGCGAAGAGTTGGTCTGTACTGCGGGTGTCGATCCACGTCGCCGCGATGTCGTAACCGTTGTCGAAGAGTTCCTCGGGCGAACGCGTCGGGGACTGCAGCGCCGATCCATATGGCAGATCGGCGAAAATGGTTCGTGCACAAAGACTTTTGTCATGGAAAGGTCGTGGACGCCGGGGGATCACCGGCAGTGACGGGTGAGCCAATGGGAGGAGCAGTCCGCCACGGCTGAAGTGCGGCTCAGGGCCGTAGAGGTCGAGAACGAGCGCGGGATGAGACCCGAATACCTCATACGGGACACGATGGTGCGTCCCGCCGTCGAAGATGTGATCGAGCGAAGCGGCGGCAGGGAATGCACCCGGTATCCGTGTCGCCGCGACCAGTGCATCGGCGACGGGCATATCGGTCAAGCCCAACTTCGGCAAATCCTGTGGAAGGAATAACGTGCCGTGCTCACCCGAGTAGACCGGAATGATCAATGAGGAACCGATCCCCGACGGCTGCTGCCGAGCCACGTTCGGTTCCAGTACGAAATCAGCGAACGTCCGATCACCGACAACTGCGTGTGCGAGTTCGCGTAGGCGAACATCGGGGTAGAGCGTGCGTTTTGTCAACATCGCGCGTAGGCTTCGACGGCCGACTACTTCGTTTGCCGGATGCTCGACGGCGATCTGACGTAACTCTGCGCGACTCATTCCCAATGCTGCGGCTGCGGCCCCGATAGCCCCGCCGCTGACACCTAGTACGACTGGCTGAATAGATGTCGGCCGGGGCACACCAAGATCCGCCAGCATTTTCGCCCTTCTGGAATTCAAACTATCCACGGCACCAATGACCATCCCCGACATAAGGGCGAGGCTGCGGCCGGCTACACCGGCCAGAATTCTAACCGTCACCAGTTCCTTGATCAACAGACAATCCTTCTCGAAATCGAATCAGTTCAGATCACAAAGAATTTTCCAGACGCAGGCAGCCATGCGTATCGATCCGGCGAATGGTGTCGCAACCGACCACCCACCTCGACTAAGAGAAACCCCCGCTGGTCATTCCATTGTCGGCCACTCGAGCCGAATACTCGCTGCGACTACCACAGTCGCCCACACCGGAAATCCATGATTCGACATCATTGATTCGGTGCATTCGTAACGCATTTCTACCGTGGTGTAGCACCGCGCGGCCTGCATACAGAGGACAGATAATCAGGAAGGTCGACGCAGGACAGTGGCCCCGAGGAAGTGGCAGACCCGCAAAGCCAGCGCGATATCGAGTTTGTCATGTGGGGCGGTGCCGGCGCGGGTAGCCTCGATCGCCTTGGTGATGCGGTATTTAACCGTATTGCGGTGCAGAGTGAGGATTTGAGCGGTGCGCACATGACTTTCGCTGGTGGTGTAGTAGGTGCTGAGGGTGCGGCGCAGCGTGGCTGCCTGGTCGGTGTCGACGGCCAATTCGCCCAGGACTTCACGGACCCACGCGCGGGTGGAGTCCAGGTCCTTGGCCAGCAAGGACACGACGGCGACACCGGGATCGCCGAAGCCGACGACGGTATGCGAGGACGGGATCCCGGGAACGCTGGCGACGAAGTATGCGGCGACGGCCTGTTGATGCGAGCGGCGGAATCCGCCGAGTGCGTATCCGGGCAGCCCGACTGTCAGTCGCACCCCGCTGGCAGGATCCACCATGGCGTGCAGTTCGGTGGTATCGATCACCGGGTGGCGGTGACCGAACGGTAGCCACGCCCATGCTGTGTGGCGGTCTATGGCAGTGACCAGTGCCGGGCCATCGGCGTGCAGGCCCTCGGCGAGTGTTCGCGCCTGGGTATCCAAAAGGTTCAGTGTGCTCGGTTGCTCATGGCCGGGGCGCCACAGGATGAGAGCCACGTGGGTTCGGTCGAGCCGGTAGCCGGTCTCGGCCTCGAAGGCGGTTGCCTCGGCGGTGTCCGTGGACAGCAGGGCGTGCACAGTGGAGAAGTGCACGCTGCCGCGGGCGTTCACCCACCGGCTGCGCTCGGCCTCGTAGGCGTCTAAGACGTAGAGGGTGATCCATTCGACGTAGGTGTAGATGATCTCGGTTAGCCTCTTGACGACGGCGAGCGCAAGTGGCGCGGGCAGGCGGCGGCGATCGATCTCGTCGTGGCAGATCCGCAGCATGTCGTTCTGACCCATGTGGTACGCCCGTACCAGCGAATGGGACGGAACTTCGCGCTGAGCGAGTCGTGATGCGTTTTCGACGGCCGCGGGGGTGGGTTGCAAATGGTCGACGGGAATATCGTTGGCCATGACCTGGATGAGAGTGGTGACGTTGCCGTGCACACTGGCCTCGAACATTTCCACCAATTGTGGGTCGTTGTCGAGATGGTCGATCTCGCGCGCGATGGTGGCGCTCATCGCCTGGGCAATCTCGCGTTCGCGCGACTTCAGCGTGCGTGCGATATCCGCTATGACCGCGACGGCATCGTCCATGGCCGGGACCTCGGAAAAGTGGCGCTCATGCGGCAAGCCGGGAAAAGCGGTCATGGGTGCGCCTCCTGCGCGCCTGGCGAACGAGCGGCCGATTGCCTGCGCCAGTTGCGCTTCGACACCGTGCCGGGATACGCGAACGGCTGCGGCGAACCATCGGGTCCACCAATAACGACAACGGCTGTGGTCACGTCTGCCGAACCTCGGCAGTCGAGGGTGCGACGTCGTGCATAGGAGCTCCTGCAGCTCGGTTCGGTAGAAAAACCGGGTCGGTGTGCGAGTTCGACATCCACCCCGCGTCGATGGGATGGGTGCGTCGGCAGCCGGGACTGTCCGACGACCGGCCGGTCCTCATCTCGATCGTTCCGAGTGCGGTGTCGATGACCTTATAGCGTTGAGGAAATATGCGCATGGGCTGCGATTCGATCCAGCGATCAGGAATTAATCTGACGAAAAATGATAGCGGTGTCGGATGGCGGCTCATTTGCTCTTCGCGTAGATGACCTTCGCTGAAGGGCTATGATCCGGCTATTACAGCTGAACTCCGCCTCCGATAAATTGGCGTGCGATGTGGCACTATAGCCGGTCCGGGCTATTTCTGTTGCGCCGAACCCGCATTCGCCCATCCGGGTGGTGACTATACGTACGCGGTTCACGGAAGGCCGTTGCCGGAAGGTCGGTGCACTGCCCGAAGGAGGCTCTCCTGTGGCGAATACCATATTTCCTCCTCAGGAGAGTAAGCGCGCACCCTTGGGAATGTTCGATGTCCACAGTCGTGACTTCGACCATTTTCGACTCGGTAGGATTACGAGGGTAATGAGCATGTCCGAGGACGGAAAGGTCCTGCGGGCACACACTTTCGGGAGGGCTTTGTGCTTCCTGCACATCCGTCCGCCGCCGGGGTGCAGTGTCAGCATGCCGAGCACGAGGTCGAACGTAGGCAACATACTCCGGTCGGCAGTAGCGCGGTCCGGTGCGGAACACACCGAGCAACGCGGCTGGGGTCTCCTACCGCTACCCAACCGAAAGGTGCTGTTAAACAGGACTTCTGGCAGGATCCGAGATGAGCGACGTAGAGCGGAAGCGGCGGCACGGATGGCGAGCGGGCTGAATTGCCGCCATTACACGAGCAGATCGGCGAACGCCACCGTCTTCCCCAGCGGAATCGGTGCCCTTCTTCAGGAATCCGGTCTCGTCGCCACCAGGACACCGCCAGCCGCCCGGCCCCGCAACCGATCCGGTTCGAACCGAATTCGATAATGCTCAGTTCGCCGGTAGCAGTGTGCGTCTCCTGGCATTTGATCAAGGGATCCGGTCACCACCTCCTACATCGCGTGATCGGAGCAGGGCGTTGCGCTGCATGTCGACCTACCGCGGCGCAATCCGAGTTCAGTGTCACGCTCGGATTTATGCCCTGCTAGGCCGATCGTTCCCATTGCCGCACCTCGATTGGAATGGGAAGGCCCTAGAACTGGTGGAGTCCATGCCTGGTCCAGCCGGTGGCCGTCGTGGCCGAAAGCGCGTGTCTGCATCCATACGGTCAGGCCCGAGGCGAGTGTCAAAGTCAATGCCCAGGGAATCTTGGATCCGGCGGGGCTACCCCCGGTGGGCGAGCAGGTGCCGCATCAGTAGCCGGGTCAGCGCCTCGGGCGCCTCCTCGGGGACCCAGTGCGAGACGTCCTCGAGCATCTCGAAGCGGTATGGGCCGGACACATACTGGTGCGTGGCCAACGCCGCGGTGGACCCGGTGGTCACGTCCTCGGTGCTCCACACGTACAGGGTCGGAACCTCAACCGGGTCGATCCGATCCCCGTCGGGCGAGGCGCGATACCAGTTCAGCGCTCCCGTCAGCGCGCCGGGCAGCTCGAACCGGCGCACATAGTCCTCCACCCGCTCCTCGGGCACCCTCCACTCGAAGATTCGCCGCAGGCCCACGGCATCGTCCGCGAGCAGGGTCTGCTCGGCGGTGCGCGGTCGGCGCAACGTCGTCAGATAGTGCGAGCGCTGCGCTTGGTCCTCGTCCTCGGCCACCGCCTGCTCGAGCGCGGCGGGATGCGGGTGCGATACCGCGCTGAAGGTGCGGACCCGCTCCGGCAGCCGGGCGGCCACGGCCCACCCCACCCGGGCGCCACAGTGCCCGCCGCAGTGCGAATCTCGAGTTCTTCGATCACCTACCGAACTCTAGAACCGCACACCGACGATTCAGTGCTCGTCGTAGTGACCGTCGTGGGCGGCGTGCCGGTGACCGTCGTGCAGGTAGTCGACATGGTCACCGTGCTGAACGGAGGCGTGGCCACAGTTCGGGCCGTGCTGGTGCGGGTGGTCGGCGCACTCCGTGTGCCCGGACCGCTCGCATTCGTCGTAGTGACCCTCATGTTCACGGTGCAGGTGACCATCGTGCGCGTAGTCGACATGGTCACCGTGCTGCACCGCCGTGTGCCCGCAGTCCGGGCCGTGCGTGTGGTCATGGCCGGTGTGCTGTTGATGTGCTGTGGTCATCTCAGATTTCCCTCTTTCCTGGCACGGACAGCTGGAACTGTGATGTCTGACACATTATCAGATGCGCATCCGTGCAGATTGCTGAAGATGCGCTGTCTGACTGCGAAGGAGGGGTCAGAGCACCTGGGAAAGGAACCTTTGCAACCGCGGCGTCTGCGCGTCATCGAACAGGGCGTCGGGCGTGCCGGCCTCGACGACCTGTCCCTCGTCCATGAACACCACGCTGTCGGACACGGTGCGGGCGAAGCCCATCTCGTGCGTCACCACGATCATCGACATACCGCCGGAGGCGAGGTCGGCGATCAGTGCGAGCACACCCTTGACCAACTCCGGGTCCAACGCCGAGGTGGCCTCGTCGAAGAACATGATCTCCGGCTTCATGGCCAGCGCCCGCGCGATGGCGACGCGCTGCTGCTGGCCGCCGGAGAGATTGGCGGGCCTGGCGTCGGCCTTCTCCGCCAATCCGACGATCTCCAACTGCTCGAGCGCGAGCGCCCGCGCAGCGTCCTTGGACAGGCCACGCAGCTTGCGCGGACCGAGGGCGACGTTCTCCGCGACGGTCTTGTGCGGGAACAGATTGAAATGCTGGAACACCATGCCGATGCGCTGACGCAACCTGTCCGGGTCCTCGGCGAGCACGGACGCGCCATCCAGCAACACATCACCCCGGTCCGGCTCATAGAGCCGGTTCAACACACGCAGCAGCGTCGACTTGCCGGAGCCGGACGGGCCGATGACCGTGGCGGTCCGGCCCGCGTCGACGTGGATGTCGATGCCGCGCAGCACCGGGTTGTGCCCGAGCGTCAGATGCAATCCGGTTCCGGTGAGAGAGGCACTCATCTATCCGCGCCCTTCCGTGATCGTGGCCGCGTCGACCGGGTCGATGGGTCGGTCGGGACGGCCGGTGCGCATACGGCGGTCGATGTAATTCACCAAGTGGGTGAGTGGGATGGTCAGCAGCAGGTAGACCAGACCCGCGGCCACCAGCGGCGACAGGTTTCCGGTCTGCGCGTTCAGATCTCGCCCGACCGCGAACAATTCCCGCTGCGTGGCGAGCAGGCCGAGGAAGTAGATCAGCGACGAATCCTTGATCAGCGCGATGAACTGGTTCATCAGCGCGGGCAGCACCCGGCGCACACCTTGCGGAATCACCACCAGCGTCATCGCCTGCCGGTAGCCGAACCCGATGGCGCGCGCCGCTTCCAGTTGGCCGGCCTCGACCGATTGGATACCGGAGCGGAAGATCTCGCCGATATAGGCCGAGGCGAGCAGCGCAAGGGCGACGGCGCCGAGCCAATACGGGTTGTTGCCGGTGAGGTTACGCACCACCGGACCGATGCCGAGGCCGATCAGCAGGATGATCACCACTGCGGGCAGCCCGCGGAAGATATCCGTGTACACCCGTGCGGGCCAACGTAACCAGCGGGTTCGGGAAATTCCCGCGACCGCGAGCAGCATGCCGAGCACGGTGCCGAGTACACCGGATACCACCGCGAGGATCACGGTATTCGGCAGGCCGGTCCGGAGCAGGTCGGGAAAAGCCTTGCGGTACAACGACCAATCGAAGAAAGTGTCCTTCAACTGCCGCACGGTGGATTTCGGCGCGCTCTGCGCTGTATCTCCGGTGTGCTTCTCGGCGGCGAGCGCGGCGAAGTCGGGCAGTTGCGGTTGTGGTGCGGCCTTGGAGCCCGGCTTCCAGCCCGGCGGCAGTTGCCGCGGCACCCAGTCGCGGTAGAGCCTGGCGTAGGTGCCATCGGCGATCACCGCATCGAGGCCGCTGTTGAGTGCGTCGATCAGCGGCTGGTTGTTCTTGGCGACCGCCCAACCGACAAAATTGTCCAGGCTGAAGGTGTTCTGCGACACCGCCGTCCCGTCACCCGGCTTGATCGCGCCCTCCGCTTGTGCGGAGGGGGCCACCCAGGCGTCTACCTGGCCGGACTTCAGATTGGCGTAGGCGGTGTTGTAATCGGGGAACTTCACCGGATCCAGATGCAACTGATTCACCACGAACTCGTCCTGCACGGTGCCTTGCACGACGGCGATCCTGGTGCCCCGGTTGAGATCCGAAAAACCTGTGATGGCGCTACCGTTCGGCACCACCAGGGAGAAGTAGCCGAAGTCGTAGCCGTTGGTGAAACCGACCAGCTGCCGACGTGCGTCGGTGGTGGTGATGTTCGACGATCCGACGTCGAAGCGGCCGCCGGACACCTGGGCGAGCAGTCCAGCGAATTCGGTGCCCGAGAATTCCACCTGCAGGCCGAGTTCGGCGCCGATCGCCTTCAACAGTTCGTTGTCGAAGCCGGTGAATGTGCCCTGCCCGTTGACGCAGATGCTCGGCGGCGCGTCCGACAGGGTGCCGACGCTCAGCTTGCCCGGCGTGGACAGTCCGAGTTTCGAGACGTCGATCGACGACAGCGGCGCGGTGGTCGTGGTGGTGTAGCGGTCGGTACTCGCGGTGCCCGACGAGGCCAGGTTGGTCGGAGCGGCCGAGGCTGCCGCGAGTCCGGGCGGTGCGCACAGGTCGCGCTCGGTGCTCGCTTTGTCGGAGCCGGAACCACACGCCGCGGCACCGAGACCCACGGCAAGCAATATCACGGCAATCAACACACGAGACCGAACAACGGGCAAACCAGCCATGACGGACCACCCTAGCCGCGCGAATCAGCTGATCCGCAGCTACCCCTGACGCACGTGGTGCGAGAACTAGCGCCGTCCAGGGCAGTCGAGAGTTCGGATCATCCTGAGCCCAACTGCGCGCGGTCGTGCGTCAGCCGACCGGCAATCCGGCTCAGGCCAGTCCGCTGACCGGTTCCGGATTGACCTCGTCGCGCCAGCGGACGGCACGCTCGATCTCGCTCAGGTCGTAGTCCGGTCCGCTCACCCCGATAGTGAACGTGGTCACGCCCGCGTCCACGAAGGCGGGCGCTTTCTCCACGCCCGGCCACTGCACCGACCTCTCGATGCGCGCCTGGTCGGTGCCGACCGCCGCGCAATGATCGGCCAGTACCTGGTTCTTGTGCGCGAGCGCGTCCAAGTCGGCGAAGATGTGCCACATCGCCGCGTACTCGGCAACCAGCCGCAGCGTCTTCTTCTCGCCGCCACCGCCGATCAGGATCGGAATCTCGCGGATCGGCTGCGGGTTCAGCTTCCGTAGCCGATCGGTGATCCTGGCCAAGTACTCCTTCAGCAGGGTGAGCCTGCTGCCGGCCGTACCGAACTCGTAGCCGTATTCGTCGTAGTCCCGCTGGAACCAACCCGCGCCGATGCCGAGGATCAGCCTGCCACCGCTGATGTGGTCGACGGTGCGCGCCATATCGGCGAGCAGGTCCGGATTACGGTAGCCGCCGCCGGTGACCAGCGCGCCGATCTCGACACGCTCGGTCTGTTCGGCGACGGCAGCCAGCATGGTCCAGCACTCGAAATGCGCCCCGTTCGGGTCGCCGGTGAGCGGAAAGAAGTGGTCCCAGTTGAACACGATGTCCACGCCCACGTCCTCCGAGCGCAGCACCGCGTCGCGGATGACCCGGTACTCGGGCGCATGCTGCGGCTGCAACTGAACTCCGATACGAACTGGACGACTCATAATCTGCTCCTCGCCGCGGTGAACTTCTCGATCGAGGCTACCGCCGCGGTTGTTCTCCCGCAGAAGCCTGGCTGCGCGGTCCGTACGGAGGGCTTGCTGCACACGCACCACTCATACCGCTACGATCCGTTCGCACCCACCACCTGCACATCGGGCCAGGTGGGTGCGAAATGCGTCGGCATACGCCGGCGGGCTGGACTAGGTTGCGCTCTCGATGGCCGCGAACCGGTGGACGGAGGTGCCGGGTGGCCGGGAGTAGCGACGAAGTAGTGCGCCGAGTGGCGGCCGAAATGCTGCGGAATCGCGATCAGTTGATCAGCGATCTGTCCGCGGATATGCGCGCACAAGTGGAGGCACTGGACCTCGATACTCGGATGCGTGGATTGTTCGAAGCGGGGACGACCGACAATCTCCTGGCAGTTCTCGAATTCGTGCAGACCGACGCAGCCGAGCACGACGTACAGGCGCCAGCCCGGGCGTTGATGTACGCGCGAGCCCTCGCGCAGCGTGATGTCCCCCTGTCCGCGTTGATTCGGGGATATCGAATCGGACATGCCGGGTTCCTCGACATCGCAATGCGGTACGCGGTGGAGCTGGGCGGCACCGACAGCGCGGCAGCGATCATCCGGCTGGTCAACCGCACCGCCGTCTATATCGACCGGGTCTGTGAGCAGGTCGGGATCGCCTACGAACAGGAACGCGACCGGTGGGTGGGCAGTCGCAGCGGACTGCGACAGGAATGGGTGGCGCGCTTGCTCGACGGCTCGGTCGCCGATGTCGCCCAGGCCGAGCAGGTGCTGCACTACTCGCTGGCCGGCAGCCACGTCGCGGTGAATGTCTGGACCGATCCGGAGATTTCACCGCAGGTAGCGATGGATGTCCTGGATACCGTGCGCGGGACGCTGATTCCGCTGTTCGACAATGCGCGGCGGCCGTTGATGGTGCCGACCGACGAGCGCGAGATTCGATTGTGGTTCTCGATCCCCCGTGAGTTCGCGATCGACGTGACCTCGATCGAGCGCGCGATCTCGGCCATGTCGTTACCGGTGCGATTGGCCATCGGCGGATGCGATGCCGGCATCGCGGGTTTCCGCCGTAGCCTGCGCCAAGCCGACCAGGTTCGTGAGATCGTCTTCCTCGCCGGCGACAGCGCTCCCCGGGTGGTCGCCTACGACCAGGTGGCGGCCATCGCATTGCTGGCAGGCGATGTCGAGGCACTGCGTGAATACGTGGCCGACTGTCTGGGGGAGCTGGCCAGCGACAACCAGCGCAACCTGTGGTTACGCGAGACGCTGCGTGTCTTTCTGGCCAACAACCGCAGCTATGCCGCAGCCGCACAGGAATTGGCCGTGCACCGCAACACCATCCAGTACCGGGTGCAGCAGGCGCTCGACCTGATCGGGCACTTCTTCCATGACCATGACGGCACGCTGCACCTCCATCTGGCCTTGCAGGCGGCCCACTGGCTGGGGCCCGCGGTCCTGCGACCAGGCACGTCGCGCTGATCGACCGCTCGGCGCGCCCGGGTTCCAGCACGTGCAGCACTGTGGCCGACAACCCGCGTCTCTGTGCGCTGCGCACAAAAGGTATGCGAAGTTTCATTCGCGGCGAATATGGTCCGCCTCACAGCCCGGTTCGTAGCATGTCCCGTATGCGTAGCTCATAGCGATTCGCAAAGGAGACTTCATGAACCACCCCACGCAGCGAACTACGCATTCGACCCACTTACTTCGCGCCGGCTGAAGCCGGCCCTCAGTCGAGATCCTCATCTGCCATCGGGTGTGGCTCGCCGAAGAGACGACACACTCGTCGGCTCGCACAGCACTCGACACCACCCTTTACGACGGCATCGTCGGCTGCGAAACGGCGAGCGGCGCAGTGCCTCCTCAGCCGTCATGCTCCGACCCCACCGTCCTCGGCCCCCGTCCATCGGCCGCGGCTGTCCACCCGACCCCGGAACACCCTCGTTCGCTCTGCCCAGACAAAGGAAAGACCGTAGTGAAACAGCTGGAAACCGTGCGCGGACCTATCGACACCACCGATCTCGGTGTGACATTGATGCATGAGCACGTCTTCGTGCTCACCGGGGACATCCACGAGAACTACCCGACGGAGTGGGGCTCGGAAGACGACCGCATCGCCGACGCCGTGCAGCGGCTGCACGGCGCCTACGACGCGGGCGTGCGCACGATGGTCGACCTGACGGTGGTCGGACTCGGACGCTACATCCCGCGCATTCAGCGGATCGCCGAACAGGTTCCGATCAACCTGATGGTCGCCACCGGCGTCTACACCTACGACGACGTCCCGTTCTTCTTCCACTATCGCGGCCCCGCCCTGAACGACATGGTCGGTGCACAGGTCCCCGACCCCATGGTCGACATGTTCATCACCGACATTCGAGACGGCATCGCGGGCACCGGGGTCAAGGCGGGCATGCTCAAATGCGCCATCGACCAGCAGGGACTGACATCCGGAGTCGAGCGGGTCATGCGCGCGATCGCCAAGGCCCACCTCGAAACCGGTACGCCGATCACCGTGCACACCCACCCCGGTTCCCGCACCGGCCTGGACGTGAAGCGGGTCATGTGTGACGAAGAAGGCGTCGACCCCGGCCGGATCGTGCTCGGGCACAGCGGAGACACCACCGACTGCGACCATCTCGCCGAACTGGCCGACGCCGGGTTCATCCTCGGTATGGACCGCTTCGGCATCAACCTCGACACCACCTTCGAGGCCCGCGCGGACACGCTCATCGAGATGGTGCGTCGCGGCTACACCGATCGCATGGTGCTTTCCCAGGACGCCAGCTGCTACATCGACTGGGTCGACCCGGCCGCGATGGCCGCCCTGTCGCAATGGCATTACACCCACGTGTTCGACGATGTGCTGCCCTACGTGCTCGAACGCGGTGTCACCAAAGAGCAGTTCGACGCCATGCTCGTCGAGGTTCCGCGCGCCTTCTTCGAAGGCCGCTGACCGGACAGTCACAACCACGGCCATACCGCCCCGACCGCATCCGGGGAAGGTCCCGCCGCTCGGCACGTCCCGCGACGCCGAGCGGCGGGACGAATGCTCGCCGAAACACCGACCGACCAGTAGTATCTGCCGCACCCTTACTCGGATCGTCCGGCACGTTCCTGCCGGTGATGGGATGTGCATTCACCATGGCCACTGTGACCTTCGACCACGCGACACGGCTCTACCCCGGTGCGGGGAAACCCGCCGTCGACCAATTGAACCTGGAAATCGAGGACGGTGAATTCCTCGTCCTGGTCGGGCCGTCCGGCTGCGGCAAATCGACCTCACTGCGCATGCTCGCCGGGCTGGAGGAGGTCAACGACGGGCACATTCTGATCGGCGCCAACGATGTGACGCATGCCGAGCCCAAGGAACGCGACATCGCGATGGTGTTCCAGAACTACGCGCTCTACCCGCACATGACCGTCGCGGAGAACATGGGCTTCGCGCTGAAACTGGCAAAGGTCGCCAAGGCGGAGAAGCACAAGCGGGTGCTCGAGGCGGCCAAACTGCTCGATCTGGAGCCCTACCTGGACCGCAAACCGAAAGCGCTGTCCGGCGGGCAGCGTCAGCGTGTCGCCATGGGCCGCGCGATCGTTCGCCAGCCGCAGGTGTTCCTGATGGACGAGCCACTGTCAAACCTGGATGCGAAGCTGCGGGTACAGACCCGCACCCAGATCGCCCAACTGCAACGCAGGCTCGGCACCACCACGGTGTATGTCACGCACGACCAGGTCGAGGCGATGACCATGGGCGACCGGGTCGCCGTGCTCAAGGACGGCCTGCTGCAACAGTGCGCTACCCCGCGCGACCTGTACCGGGATCCGGCCAACGTGTTCGTCGCGGGCTTCATGGGCTCGCCGGCCATGAACCTGTTCACGCTTCCGGTCACCGACGGCGGGGTCGAGCTGGGCGGGCATGTCCTGCAACTGCCACGGTCGGTCGCCGACGCGGCCGGGAGTACGGTGACGGTCGGCATCCGGCCCGAGCACTTCGAGATCGGCGACAGCTCCGGCATCGAGATGGAGGTCGATGTGGTGGAGGAGTTGGGTTCCGACGCGTATATCTACGGCCGCACTGTCGCCGAGGGCGCGACTAGAGGCGTGGGGGAATCCATTGTCGCGCGGGCGGATTGGCGCAACCCGCCCGCAAAGGGCGCCCGTCTGCGGCTGTTCACCGGCGCCGAACACATCTACTTCTTCGACAGCGACGGCCGCCGCCTCGACTGACCCCTCGCCTGCGGCCCGCTCGCCCGGCACATCCGGGCAGGCGGACTCGGGGACACGAGAGGTCGGGGCGACGAGTCCGGCCTGCGGCGGCTCAGAATCGCAGGCCAGATCGGCGGCGGTCCACCTGCGGGATGTGGCCGATCGGCGTGTCCCGCGCGAGGTGCTCGAGCGCCCTGGGTGGGCCGACGACTATCGCACAGCTGGACAACGCAACGCTCGCAATCCCAGCTCGCGTCGGCGGTCACGGCGTGGACCAGGGCTCTCCCTGTCGACGAGTTCCGGAACACAGCCGGTCGATCCGGCACGCCGAACACAGCCGGTCAATCCGGCACGCCGGAGCGCTGCCGCGCCTGTCTGACGTAGCTTTCATTGAGCCGTATGCCCAACTCGTCCAGCTCGATCTCTCGTCCCGCCTCGCTACGCACCTGCACCCGCACCGGGGCGCCGGTTGCTTCGTCTACCAGCAGCAACGGGGCGGGACCCGTTTGCAGATAGGCGTCGCCCCACTGCATGAGCGCGAGCACCGCCGGAAGTAGATCCCGGCCCATCCGGGTCAGCACGTACTCGTGCCGCGTGCGCTTGCCCTCCTCCTGATACGGCCGTTTCGCCAGCAACCCGGCCTCGGTGAGTTTGCGTAGCTGACTGGCGGCAGCCGCGTCGGTGATCCCGACCCGCTTGGCGAACCCGTCGAACCGCCGGGTCCCGTAGTACGTCTCGCGCAAGATGAGCACCGCCGAGCGAGTGCCGACGATGTCGAGCGCCTTCGCGATCGAGCACTCCTCGGTTGTCCAGGAGCCCAGGTCGGCCAATGGTCCCTCCATTACTGCTGCCATGACGAACATCATACCGATGCTGACTTCTATCAACTATTGCCAGGTGTAGCCTAACTATGTGTAGATAGAGCCAGGCAAGGCCGCCCGGCTCTCGGTCCGGAAGGAAGCACCCATGAGAGACGCGGTGATTGTCGAAGCGGTACGCACGCCGATCGGCAAGGGCAAGCCGAACGGCGCACTGCACAACGTCAACGCGGTGGACCTGCTGGCGCACAGCCTGCGTGCGGTGGTGGACCGCAGCGGCATCGATCCCGCGCTGATCGACGACGTGATCGGCGGCATCGTCACCCAGGTCGGCGAGCAGGGCGCCAACATGACCCGGCGGGCGGCGCTGGCCGCGGGATATCCCGAATCCGTCCCCGCGACCACCGTGGACCGGCAGTGCGGTAGCAGCCAGCAGGCGATCCACTTCGCCGCGCAGGGTGTGATCGCGGGCGCCTACGACATCGTCGTCGCCGCAGGCGTCGAGTCGATGGGACGGGTTCCGATGGGCGCCAACCTGGTCGGCTCCGATGACATCGCCGGCGTCGGCTTCGCCGAACGGTACCCCGAGGGCTTGGTGCCGCAGGGCATCAGCGCCGAATTGATCGCGGCCAAGTGGGGGCTGACCCGCACCCAACTGGACGAGTTCGCGCTCGGCAGCCACGAGAAGGCCGCGCTCGCCACCAAGAACGGCTTGTTCACCAGGGAACTGGCACCGATCAACGGGCTCGGCACCGATGAAGGCATCCGGGTGGGCAGCACACTGGACACGCTGGCCACCTTGCGCCCGGCCTATTACGACCCGGCTATGGCCGCCCGCTTCCCACAGATCGGCTGGGAGATCACCGCGGCAAGCGCGAGCCAGGTCAGCGACGGCAGCGCGGCGGTACTGATCATGACCGGCGAGCGCGCCAAGGAACTCGGTCTGAAGCCGCTGGCTCGGCTGCACAGTTTCGCGGTGGCCGGTGACGACCCGCTGCTGATGCTCACCGCGGTGATCCCGGCAACCAGAAAAGTGCTGCAGCGGGCCGGACTGCACCTGTCCGACATCGACCTGATCGAGATCAACGAGGCATTCTCGCCCGTGGTGCTCGCGTGGGCGCACGACACCGGGGCCGACCTCGGCAAGGTCAACGTCAACGGCGGCGCCATCGCCATCGGGCACCCGCTCGGTGCGTCCGGCACACGCCTGATGACCACGCTGGTGCATGCCATGCGCGACCGTGGCGCACGGTACGGGCTGCAAACCATGTGCGAGGCGGGCGGCTTGGCGAACGCCACCATTCTCGAACGGCTCTGAGCGGTCCGCGGTACCCGTCCCACGGCGGGCACCGCGTTCAGACCGAGCCGAGCACCAGCGCGATCAGGAATCCGACCAGCCAGGATTCGATGATCAGCGGCACCGCGAGCAACGGCGTCCATGCGATCGGCCTGCCGTCGCGCACTTTCGCCAGGACCGAGACAACGGCAGCGATCACCGAGGCCGCGATACCGGCCCACGCGATGACCCGGGCCCACGCCAGGTACCCGACGCCGGTGGCGTCGCCGACATCGCGGGCGAGCACGTCGTAGAGCGGAACGAAAGAGGCGATCAGCCAGCCGAATCCGAGGGCGATCACCGAGCCGAACGCCGCGCGCAGAACATCGACCAACCGCTGCCGTGGATGCCACGCCATGCGTTCAGCATGACTCGCGTACCGCCGCACGACATCCCGACCCGCTCAGAACGGCGTGTAAACCCGGGTGGCCAGCGCAGCGCCACCGAAGAACGAGCCGACGATCAACACCATCGCCAACACCGGCCAGAACCACAGGTACCAGCGCTTGACCACAGCAACGATGATCAGAGCGAGCGAGCCGAGCAAGGCGAACGCGGTACCACCCCACGACACCGCGAAGGCCCAGGTGAGGTACGCGCTGCGGCAATTGTCCGGCGTGCAGGAATCAGCGGCGAAGGCGAAGAAGAGAGTGAAGTAGACGGCCGCCAGTCCGAGAACCGCCGCGGCGCAGTACAGCATGGCGGCGAGCGCCAGATCCCAGGCTCGGACCCGCGGCGCGCTCCCCGGCTGAGGAATCGCGTGATGCGGCGGCCACGGGGCGGGGCGCGGGAAGCCTGTCTCGTTCATGTCGTCGACGATCCCCGGTCGCGCCGTCCGGCGACTCGGGGAAACTACTCGAGTTCGCCTGAGCAGTATCTCGAATAAGCTGGTTCGCGATGAGCGATTCCGCCGTACAGAGCGTTGTCTACGCCATTCCGATGCGCACCAGGTTCCGTGGCATCACGGTGCGCGAGGGGATGCTGATCGAGGGTCCGCTCGGCTGGGGCGAATTCTGTCCGTTCCCCGAGTACGACGATCGGGAGGCCGCGGGCTGGCTGACCACCGCGCTGGAGCAGACCACTGTGCGCTGGCCGGAGCCGGTACGGCATCGCATTCCGATCAATTGCACCGTGCCCGCGGTCGATCCGCAGCGCGCGCACACCATCGTCGCCGAGTCCGGATGCCGCACCGCCAAGGTGAAGGTCGCCGATCATCCCGGGTCGCTCACCGAGGATCTGGCCAGGGTGGAGGCGGTGCGCGACGCGCTCGGCCCGGACGGCGCGATCCGGGTCGATGCCAACGCGGTGTGGGATGTCGACACCGCCATCACGCACATCACGCGGATCGACCGGGCCGCAGGCGGTCTGGAATACGTCGAACAGCCGTGCCGGACCATCGAGGAACTGGCCGCGGTGCGCCGTCGGGTCGAGGTCCGGATCGCCGCCGACGAATCGATTCGCCGCGCCGAAGACCCGCTGCGGGTGGCGGTCGCGGGCGCCGCCGACATCGCCGTCCTCAAATGCACACCGCTGGGTGGCGTCCGTCGCGCCCTCCGGGTAGCCGAAGCCGCCGGCCTCCCCTGTGTGGTCTCCTCCGCATTGGAAACCAGCGTCGGCCTCGCCGCCCAGCTGGCGCTGGCCGGGGCGCTCCCCCACCTCGATTTCGCCTGCGGCCTGGGCACTTTGAGCCTGCTCACCGGCGACGTGGTACCCGACTCCCTACGCCCGGTGGACGGTTACCTCCCCGTTCCGCGCACCCCGCCGCTCCCGGACCCGATCCTGCTGGAGCGCTACCAGCACCCCGACCCCGCACGTACCGCATGGTGGCGGGAGCGATTGGAGCGCGTCATGACACTGGTTCGGGAAGGCCCGACGACGTAGTCGCCCCGGTCGGCGACACGGTCACCTTCGAGGGGACCGGACCCCACCGACAGCACGCTTCAGTTCGACCGCAAGGCCCTACCAACAGCACCGACCCCCACCGAAACACAATTCTCTACACCGGTACGACCTCACCCGACGGCATAGGTCCAACCAGCGGCACCACCCCTCACCGTAAAACACAATTCCCGACAGCGGTACGACCTCACCCGACGGCATAGGTCCAATTAGCGGCACCAATCTCCCACCAACAACACAATTCCCGACTCGGATGGGTAGGCATTCCTGGTCGCCGAGTTCGGCGGCGCCAAAGAACTCCGTCACCGCGACGTCGGTGAACGCCCCACCCAGTCCGCGCGATTCAACCGGACGCAACACTCTCCCGCTGACCGCCCGCGCAGCGTAGTCATATGGCGGCGATGAGGCACCGGTCAACGACCATTCGACTACCGTCGACGACTCTCGACGGTTACGGGCACCCGGCCGGCGGAGCGGCCGAGCGAAATATGACCTGGTCGCTGCCGTGAATCGACCAGCCGACCCACACGACATGTGCCGGGGGTATAGAGCCGGGCAGCAAGGTTCGGACGATGCCACTAGTCCTTCGCAAGCGAGTGGCTGGCAGACGGTTTCGCCGACGACCGTTGGACATGCTCACCCGAGACGCACGCCGCAGCCGAGCATGGTGGCGCGCAAGAGCAGCGCCGCTTCGGGGCCGACGACGCCGTCGACCAATTGCAGGTACCGGCCGCAGAATTCGGGGCCGTGCGGGGCCGCCGCGGCGGGATCGGACTCGAGATGATGTGCCAGTTCGTGCAGGATCACCAGTTCACGCAGGGCCCAGGCGGTGGCGCCGATATGCAGTGGCACGGCGAGGACGCTCTCGGCACTCTCGTAGTGCGCCGCGGTCGTCCCGGCCCGCGGGCGGACACGAACCGGCACGGCGGCTCGATCCCATTGTGCCCGAATCCAGTTGAGTTCCAGTACCTTCTCGACATAGCTCTGCACGGACTCGACCGACGCGAAGCGGCGTTCGATCGGCAGGGTGAGATGTGAGCCGTAGAGCTCGACGGTACGTATGTCGTACTCGTCCGCGCGATCGAACACCCCGCGCACCAACTGTTCGGCGTCGTATACCTTGGCGCGTTGACTGTCGCGCACGGTCATCGACGCCACCCCACCGCCGGCTGCGGGCTCGAGTCGCCCGCGCCGTCGACACACGTCCGACCACCGAACCCGACCAGGACATCGCCGGCCCGCATGCGGCAGGATTCGCCCGCTCTCACGGAACGGCCGACAATATTCACATCTGCCCGCCGCCCGCGTCGGGTGAGGTCAATTGCCCACGGGCAGCGGGTAGTTCAGGTTCGGCGCCGAGCCGTGCGGCCCGGCCGGCGCGATCTCCCGCGGCCCGCGCGGCCGCGGAATGCCCCGTCGATGCCTGCGGGCCGCGCCAAGTGCCGCGCGCCTGCGAGGTTCGCGAGTAGAAATCTACGAGTTCGAGTTCCTTGTCGCGCAGCGCCAGTGCGGTACCGGTCGCGACGGCCGCACTGGGCACTGCCTCCGCTTCGACCTGAGCTTTCACCTCGGCCAACCGCCGCCCGATTCGCGCGGCGAACGCCATCTGGAAGTTCAGTCGCGCTGTCACACCCGCGACCGGAGTCTGCACGGTACGTCGGACCGGTCGACCCTTTCGCTTCTCCACGACAACCTTCACCACGGTGGCCGACCGATATGCTCCCGACTTGATGTACTGGTCGGACGCACGCACCATTTGGACGAGCAGACTCGCGTACAGCGCCTCACAGGTATCGATGTCCGAGCCGAAGCCGTAGGCGTAGATCTGCGTCGAGGTCCTGGCGACATCGCAGCGCACGTCATTGGCCGACGCGATCGCCACGAACAATTGGACGTAGGTGCGCAACCCGCGTTTGCCCGGCGCCCCGATCGGGATGATCCGCTGCACCGGTGTCGCCTTGCGCTCGCGCCCCGCGGTATGCGCGCGCGCCACCGCGAGGTCGATCGCGGACTTGGTGGCCAACCGCTGCGCCGCGGCGAGGAACGCCTCGGCCTCGTGTTCATTATCGGTGGATTCGGCCTTGCGCAGCAGGCCGCCGATGCGGGTGAGCATCCGATCGGGGACCGCGTTCGGCGAAGTCATCACCGGCTAGCCTAGCGACGACATCGCGCCGCGATCACGCATGCCATGTCAACACCATGTATCTTGCCTTGTGCACCTGCAGGGTGTGCTGCCGATCACGAAAATCCTGGAGTCCGCGATGACTGTGCACAACGTGTCGTCCCTACGTTCGTCGCTCGTACCACGGGCCGCGGTCGCGATCGCGTCGGTCGCACTGCTGACCACGGCCCTCGCGAGCGCCTGCTCCAGCGACAACAGCGGCAGCCCGAGTAGCCAGAACCTCACCGGACGCGGCCCGATCACCTACGTCGAAGGCAAGGACACCACCGATACAGGCGCGGTCAAACAGCTGATCGACCGATGGAACGCCGCGCACCCGGACGAACAGGTGACGTTCAAGGAGCAGTCGAACGACGCCTCCCAGCAGTACGACGACCTGGTCGAACACATGCGCTCCAAGCAGCCCGACTACGACGTGGTCGCGCTCGATGTGCCGTGGACCGCGGAATTCGCCGCCAAGGGGTGGATCCAACCGCTGAAGGACTCCTTCGCCATCGACACCACCGCGCTGCTGTCGCCGCCGGTCGCCAGCGCCACCTACAACAACACCCTGTACGCCGCGCCGCGCAACACCAACGGCGGCCTGCTGTTCTACCGCAAAGACCTGGTGCCCAACCCGCCCAAGACCTGGAACGAGATGCTGTCCCAGTGCCAGATCGCGCGTGACCAGAACATCGGCTGCTACGCCGGCCAGTTCGCGCCGTACGAAGGCCTGACCGTGAACGCGGCCGAGGTGATCAACGCCTACGGCGGCAGCTTCGTCGGCGCCGACGGCAAGACCCCCACGGTGAACAGCCCGCAATCACGCGCCGGACTGAAAGTCCTGGTCGACGCGTATAACAACGGCGACATTCCGAAAGAAGCCATCACCTTCAAAGAGCCGGAATCCAGCAATGCCTTCGCACAGGGCAAGCTGATGTTCCTGCGTTCGTGGCCGTCCACTTACGGTGACGTCGGCGGCGAAGCCTCCGCGGTCAAGGACAAGTTCGCGGTCGCGCCGCTGCCCGGCGAGAACGGCGTCGGCGCCTCCACGCTCGGCGGCTACAACGCCGCGATCAGCGCGTACTCGAAGAACAAGGCCACCGCCCTCGACTTCCTGCGTTTCCTGATCAGCGAGGACGCACAACACATCGTCGCCTCCGGCGCATTGCCGTCGGTTCGGGCATCGATGTACGACGATCCGGCCCTGATCGCGAAGATGCCCTACCTCCCCGCACTCAAGGATTCGATTGCCAGCGCGGTGCCGCGCCCGGTGACCCCGTTCTATCCAGCGGTGTCGAAGGCGATCCAAGACAACGCCTATGCTGCGTTGAACGGAACCAAGTCCGTCGACGACGCGGTCACCGGCATGCAGAAGGGTATCGAAACCGCCGGATCGTAGGTGGTGAGCGTAACGGACCCGACTAGCCCGCAGGAGTGAATACGGTGTCGGATCCTTCGGGAGCAGTACCCAGCGTGCCGAATGACGAGTTCCTTCCGGTTCGACGCGGCCTGGGCGCGACAGTAGCCCTAGAGTTGCGGCGCTCCGGTCGAGCATGGCTTTTCGTCACGCCCGTGCTGCTCGCACTCGCGGTGGTCATCGGGTATCCGGTGGTCCGAGCACTGTGGATGTCGTTCCAGAAAGACTCCGGGCTCGACCCGGTGACCGGTATGTTCGTCGAGGGCGGCAGCGCCGGGATATCGAACTATTCGCATTGGCTGCTGCAGCAGTGTCAGGTCGCGGGCGGCGAGACCGTGCCCTGCCCGACCGGCAATCTCGGCGCCCAGTTCTGGCTCGCCATCGGGGTCACGCTGTTGTTCACGGTCGTGACCGTGACGCTCGAGGCCACGCTCGGCCTCGGTATGGCCATGGTGATGGGCAAGACATTCCGCGGCAGGGCGCTGCTGCGGGCGGCCGTGCTGATTCCGTGGGCGATCCCGACCGCCGTCACGGCACGACTGTGGGAATTCATGTTCCAGTACGACGGTGTGGTGAACCGAGTCCTCGGCACGCACATCCTGTGGACCTCCGACGCATGGCCCGCGCGGGCCGCTGTGATCGCGGCCGATGTCTGGAAGACCACGCCCTTCATGGCGCTGTTGCTGCTCGCCGGCCTGCAGGTGATCCCCGCCGACGTGTACGAGGCAGCGCGGGTCGACGGCGCCTCGGCCTGGCAGCGGTTCACCCAGATCACGCTTCCGCTGCTGAAACCCGCCTTGCTGGTCGCGGTGCTGTTCCGCACCATGGACGCACTGCGGATGTACGACCTGCCCGCGATCATGACGCTGGGCAACCCGTCTACCCGCACCGTGTCGATCCTGGTGGTCGAGCAGGTGCGTCAGGGACCGAACAGCGCCGCCGCGCTGTCGACGATCACCTTCCTTTTGATCTTCGCGGTGGCGTTTGTGCTCGTGAAGATCCTGGGCGCCAACGCGGTTCGGACCCAGGAAGAGCAGCGGAGAGCAGCATGAGACACCCTTGCACAGCGCGTGTCCGGCTCGACCGGATGTCCCGCACGAGCTGGGAGGCGCGCTGATGTCCGTGCAGACGACGAAAAGCACCGGTGTGCCATCGTTCCCGTGGAGCAAGCGGCTGGGCTCGGTCCGGCTGTATCTCGGCGCCCTCATCGTGCTCGTGTGGGGTCTCGCGCCGTTCTACTGGATGGCGGTCACCGCGCTGCGGGATCCCGACTACACCTTCGACAACACGCCGTGGCCGACGCACATCACGCTGGAGAATTTCCGCAATGCGTTCGACACCAGCCGCGGCAACGACTTCGGCAGGGCGTTGGTGAACAGCGTGCTCATCGGCGCGGTCACCACGGCGATCGCGCTGGTGATCGGCGTGTTCGCCGCGTACGCGCTGGCCCGGCTCACCTTCCGAGGCAAATACGTGGTGTCCGGTCTGATCCTCAGCGCTTCGATGTTTCCGGTCGTCGTGCTGGTGACGCCGCTGTTCCAGCTGTTCACCAATCTGGGCTGGATCGGCAAGTACCAGGCGATGATCATCCCGAACATCTCGTTCGTGCTACCGATGACGGTCTATATCCTCGCGTCCTTCTTCGCCGAACTGCCGTGGGAACTGGAGGAGGCGGCGCGGATCGACGGCGCGACCAAGATGCAGGCATTCCGTTTGGTCATGCTGCCATTGGCCGCGCCCGCCGTGTTCACGACCGCGATCCTCGCATTCATCGCGGCGGTCAACGAATACCTGTTGGCCCGCCTGCTCTCCAGCGGCAAAACCGAGCCGGTCACCGTCGCGATCGCCCGCTTCTCCGGCAACAATCCGCTGGTACACCCGTACGCCGCGATCATGGCAGCAGGCACCCTGGTCACCATCCCGCTGGTCATCATGGTCCTGCTCTTCCAGCGACGAATCATTTCCGGGCTCACCGCGGGCGGCGTGAAGAGCTGATCGCGGCCACGCCCGCACCCAGGAATTCGCACCACCACGACACATGGCGTCGCCCGCGTCCACACAAGAAACACAACGCGACCCTCATTCGCCTGGCCCGCCGCCGCTGCGACATCCGCTACGCCATGCTCAAAAGTGAACAGGCCTACCGGATCGCTGGTTCCAGCATCGCCGCGATGCCGGCGGTAACCACGCACTGCCCCCTGGAAGGTGCGTCTGGAACGGCACAGCCGATCATGGGTCGGCGCGTTCGTCGGCGATCGGCTCGTCGGATTCGTGCACGCGGTCCGAACTGGGACAAGACATGCGTACCTCCTCGACACCGCGGTAAGCCCCGGACCTCCGCCCTCAGCGCATCGGATCCAGCCTGTTCACAGCCCTGATCAGCGACCTACGCGAACTCGGCCTCGAAGGGCTCCGGGTCGACTACGAACCACACCTCGACACCTTCTATCGCGATACCTTCGGGTTTCGAATCACCGACGCCGTCCTCCAACAACTGAACTGCGTCGAAACGACATAACGACCACCGCGACGACTCGCCCGACCAAGACCTTTCAGCTTGACCGATCCATCGGACCCCCCACAACACGAACACAAACCGCCTGATCACCCCCCTCCCTGCCCAGTCGAGTGCGAGACTTACGAGCACCGTTCGCGGCCCGGCTCGCGTCCCAGCGGCCGAAGCGCCCAGCGGCCGAGACTTGCGCCTGCGGCGCGGGCGCTTCG
>NZ_JBEZDE010000018.1:35795-139746 GCF_040648115.1 Nocardia sp. NPDC049190 | reverse complement strand
GTGGTCCCGCACACCTCGAGGAGGGATCGCTTCCGGTCGTGCATCACAGCGAACGCGGCCTCGGCCGCGCCGAGTTCAACGAGTTCGGCGCGGCCAATCCACTGTGCGTAGTCGCAGCCCGCACGACCGAACGGAGACGCAGTCGATTCGGCGAAAATATCTCGAAACTTCGCTACACCACACTATTTCGATCTGATCCGCGCAGGTGGGTCAGTACCCTTGATCGGACTGCGTAAAGCTCCGCGAGCAAGGGGGTTTCGGGGATGATCGGTCGTCATGTACATATCGGCCGACTGCTCACCATCGCGGTCATCGCTGGAACTCTGGCATCGATCGTCGCGTGCGGCACGAATTCGCCGGAGGAACAAGCCGACCGGGAACGTAAAGCAGCCAGTGTTACGACGTTCAAACTCCACATGACCAAGGATCTGTGGACGCGAACCAGCAGCGATCGCAGCACCGCGGCCGACGGGCGAAAGGTCGAGAAGCCGAAGAACATCACCGAGGATCCGAACGGGATGGCGACCATCGAACTGACCGGCCCGCAGATGGTCGACTACCTGCAGATACTGGACTACAACGCGCACGGCGGCAGCACCGCCCGAGATGAGCCGTTGGCGCGCGCCGTCTACGACACGCTCGCATCGGTGGTGGACAGGATCCAGACTCCGCCGGCACCTGGTACGGCGGAACCGGAAATCACTATCAACGCCGCTGTCGGCCCTGGCACGTCGAGCGTCGCCACGCCGACCACGTCCACCGCGCCGAAGTAGGGATCCCGGTGGCAATCGCGGAAAGTCCCGTTTGCCGGAATATTGCCTCTCGGGGTCCGAAGCGAACCCGCCCGCACACCTCCGCCCACGCGGCCGCACACCGTTACCACATGCGCCACCCACCACAAGACCAGTAGGTTTGTTGTAGCTGGTCAGGGACACACCAAGGAGATATCTGTGCGCTTCGGCATCTTCATTCCGCAGGGTTGGCGGCTGGATCTGGTCGGCATCGACCCTCTCGCACAGTGGCAAGTGATGCGTGACCTGGCCCAACGCGCCGACGCAGACACAACGTGGGAGTCCCTGTGGGTGTACGACCATTTTCACACCGTCCCCATCCCGACCGAAGAGGCGACGCACGAGGCGTGGACGCTGATGTCGGCGTTCGCCGCATCCACGTCGCGGATTCGGTTAGGACAGATGTGTACCGCGGTCAGCTACCGCAACCCCGCCTACCTGGCGAAGGTCGCGGCCACGGTCGACCTGATCTCGGGCGGCCGGGTCGAGATGGGCATCGGCGGTGGCTGGTACGAGCAAGAATGGCGCGCCTACGGCTATGGCTTCCCCCCGCCGGGCGACCGATTGGGTCGCCTCGACGAGGGCGTACAGATCTTCCGGCAGGCGTGGACCACCGGCGTGGCCACGCTCGACGGCAAGCACTACCAGGTCGACGGCGCCATCGTGCGTCCGCTGCCAGTGCAGGAGGGCGGGATTCCGCTCTGGATCGCCGGCGGCGGTGAGCAGAAGACCCTGCGCATCGCGGCGAAATACGCGCAGTACACCAACTTCAGCGGTAAACCCGAGGATTTCGAGCACAAGTCCGAGGTGCTCCGCGCGCACTGCGCCGAGGTCGGCGCCGACTTCGACGCGATCGTGCGCAGCGCGAACTTCAACGTCGCAATCGGCTCGACCGAAGGAGAGGTCGCCCAGCGGCTCGCGACGCTGACCGCGCGCCTGACGCCGCACCTCGGCGCCGACCGAGCCACGACCTACGTCGACGATCTGCACCGCGGCAGCGCCGCCGTCGGCACTCCTGAGCAGATCATCGAAAATCTCACCCGGGTTCGCGACCTCGGCCTCGGCTACGCCATCCTCAACTTCCCCGAAGCAGCCTACGACACCTCCGGCATCGAACTGTTCGAACGCGAAGTGATCCCGGCTCTGCGCTAGCTCCGCTTCGGTGAATGCCCGATCCGCGACTCGTCATTGTCGCCGCTCGGGTTCCGGCTACGCGGGGATACTGTTCGCGTTACGCATATTGGCCGCTCGAGTACCGTTCAGGATCTGCTGGGTATCACGGACGGCAGTGTCGATCGCGCCGAGGTAGTACGTGTTGGCGTCCATTCCTTTCGGTGGCAGGGAGGATTGGCGGTTCAGGTTGTTGATCGTCCCGACCAGCGCACTGTGGCCAGTTGCGGAATTCTCGGCGGTCGCATTGACGAGTGTGGCGACCTGTCGGTCCTTCGCCGCTGCGACAGCCCCGTCGTCGTCGAGCGACGATCGTTTCGCGTCGTAGTTCGGTATTCCGCTGCGCCCCTCCGGCGATTGCAACGATGACACCGGAAGCGCTGATGGCACAGCCGATTTCGCCGCCTGGCCGGCGCCGGTACCCACAAGGACGGACGATGTCCGGTCGAAGAACGCCGGCAGTTGGTCGTACATCCGGTCCACCTCGGGAGCCAGTCCACCGGGCTTGCGCACGCTCGGCAGGCCTGCAGCGGCGGGTTCCGCCATCCGCGGCACGACGGATCCCGTGAGCCAGCCGCCGGCTCCGGCAAGCACCGTCTGCGGGAGCCGCGGTGACACCGAGTTCCACACCGAGGTGAAGGTGTTGGCGGGAAGCCAGCCTGCTGCTCTTTCCATGTGCACCTTGTCCAGCAGCTTCGCCCCTAGTTTTCCGCCGAATCGACCGCCGAGCCCGCCTAATGCGCCACCGAGGAGTGCACTCGCCACCACGTCCGAGGAACTTCCGTGATGCCGTTTCGCGTCGAGGATGCCACCGATCGCGCCACCGATCGCGCCACCGACGAGTCCGCCGACCGGCCCGGGTATCAGAAATGCTCCTGCCGTGGGTAGCCCGACAGTCAGAACGGCATCCACAAAATCCATGACCAAGCTCCATCATCACTGACAGCGTGCTCTGATTTTAAATCTTCCCAAAAATGGGATGACCGGATGGCGCGACAGGAAGATTGGACAGCGCCTGCGTGTCCGCGATATTCGCTCACGAGTGGAAACAGAAAGGCGCCAACGATGAACGCAACGACTCACCACCGATATCCGCGAGGGTGGCAGCCGGATACCTGATCCATCGCAAGCTGCCACCGCTGAGTCGACACGAAAACCATTGCCGTATCGCCGATAATCGGAGACCGGCCCATGTCGGCGCCTCGCTGAACATCAACCCATTCGACGCGGGACTACAACATGCAGGACACGCAGCCCTCGACTTCGGTTCCCTCCAAGGCCATTTGGCGCAGGCGAATGTAGTAGAGGGTCTTGATGCCCTTGCGCCAGGCGTAGATCTGGGCGCGGTTGAGGTCGCGGGTGGTGGCCGTGTCCTTGAAGAACAGCGTCAGCGACAAGCCCTGGTCCACGTGCTGGGTCGCCGCGGCGTAGGTGTCGATGATCTTCTCGTAGCCGATCTCGTAGGCATCCTCGTAGTACTCGAGGTTGTCGTTGTCCATGTAGGGCGCCGGATAGTAGACGCGGCCGATCTTGCCTTCCTTGCGGATCTCGATCTTCGACGCCACCGGGTGGATGGAGCTGGTGGAGTGGTTGATGTAGGAGATCGAGCCGGTCGGCGGCACCGCCTGTAGGTTCTGGTTGTAGATCCCGTGTTCGATGACCGATGCCTTCAGCTCACGCCAGTCGTCCTGAGTCGGGATACGCACACCCGCGTCGGCGAAGAGCTGACGAACCCGCTCGGTCTTCGGCTCCCACGCCTGCTCGGTGTACTTGTCGAAGTACTCACCGGTGGCGTACTTCGATTCGGGAAACCCGCCGAAGGAGACGCCGCGCTCCTTCGCGATCAGGTTCGACGCCCGAATCGCGTGGTAGACAACGGCGTAGAAGTAGATGTTGGTGAAGTCGACGCCCTCGTCGGAGCCATAATGCACCCGCTCACGCGCCAGGTAGCCGTGCAGATTCATCTGTCCGAGCCCGATGGCGTGCGAGGAGTTGTTGCCCTGCTCGATCGACGGTACCGAGTAGATGTGGGTCTGGTCCGACACCGCGGTCAGCGCGCGGATGGCCACCTCGATGGTCTGCGCGAAATCCGGTGAGTCCATCGTTTTGGCGATGTTCAGCGAGCCGAGGTTGCAGGAGATGTCCTTGCCCACCGTGGCGTAGGACAGGTCGGCGTTGAACTCCGAGGGGGTGGACACCTGCAGGATTTCCGAGCACAGATTCGAGTGGGTGATCTTGCCCGCGATCGGGTTGGCCCGGTTCACCGTGTCCTCGAACATGATGTACGGGTAGCCGGATTCGAACTGTAGCTCGGCGATGGTCTGGAAGAACTCGCGCGCCTTGATCTTCGACTTACGGATGCGCTTGTCGTCGACCATCTCGTAGTACTTCTCGGTGACGTCGATGTCGGCGAACGGCTTGCCGTAGATGCGCTCCACGTCGTAAGGCGAGAACAAGTACATATCCTCGTTCTTCTTCGCCAGCTCGAAGGTGATGTCCGGAATCACCACACCGAGCGAGAGGGTCTTGATCCGGATCTTCTCGTCCGCGTTCTCCCGCTTGGTGTCCAGGAACCGGTAGATGTCCGGGTGGTGCGCGTGCAGGTACACCGCGCCCGCGCCCTGACGCGCGCCGAGCTGATTGGCGTAGGAGAACGAGTCCTCCAGCAGCTTCATGATCGGGATGACGCCCGAACTCTGGTTCTCGATCTTCTTGATCGGCGCACCGTGCTCACGAATGTTGCTCAGCAGCAACGCGACACCACCACCGCGCTTGGACAGCTGCAGTGCGGAGTTGATCGAGCGCCCGATGGACTCCATGTTGTCCTCGATGCGCAAGAGGAAGCAATTGTGTACCACCGTGCCGCGAATCGTATAGGTATGTGTCCCCTCGACGTGCAGGTTGTAGACGTTCTCCGGAGTCTCCTCGGTGCGCACGACTTCACGGATACCGAACACATGACGCCCATGAACCACCTGGTACGTCGTGCGCAATGTCCCCTTCCGGCCCATGTAGTTGTGCAGATTCTTGCCGACATCGAAAATGAATTCTTCGTTCGTACCCGGCAACCCTGGAACGAACAGCTGGCCGGTGATGTTTCCCGCCTGGTTGACATACCGGCGAACTGTGGAAACGATTCCCAGACGCCGAAGGATCAGCTGCACCTGATCCACCAGCTCCGGATTCACCAGATCGAGCATCATCCCGCCGGTGGTGGAGCAGCCATCCCCACGGAACAGTCCGGCGAGTAGACCACGCTGGAAGTCCTCGTCGGCCGTGAGAACATCATGAGTCAGCTGCTTCGTGCTGTATCCGGTTCCAGCCATGGAAAGAATCAACGACGCCACTATCTTGCTGTTGCACACCATGCGCACAGAGTGATCCGAGTGGTTCGCATGAACAGAGAGGTCAGCCGCGAACACTCGCTTGAAGGCGCCGGACAGCTCTTCCTGGAAAGCAGTTTCGTGCGCACCGAGCGTGAAATGGATACCGCTCGGGAGCGCCCCGCCGTTGGTCGACCGCTTGGAAACGTGCCCCTCTGCGACATACCAGCCCAGGATCAGGCCGAGATCGTACGATTCCTCCACATAGCGATTGACCGGAACGAACGCCATTCGATAACGCTGCTTGTTCCGGTGTTTCGCATCGATGTTCACCTTGCGGATCAGGCCGTCGACATCTTCGTAGACACCTTCGCCGACGTGCTCCATCAGGTCGTACACGCGCCGGTCGCGTTCCTCGAGCGGCGCTGCGGTAACAATGAAGTCCGAAGGCTGGACATCTCGGGCAGCCAGCCATACGAATCCGTTGAACGGATCCGCGCCATCTCCGTCGATCAAAGTATCGACATCGCGCGTTGTCCACACCAGAATTGGATGCTCAGGTGTGCACCGGATGGGCTCCTTGTGTCCGAAATGTGAAATCGACACCAGAGCCTGGTCATTCGGGTTCTCCACGACAGCTTCCACTGCGGAATAGGAACCGTCATGGGAGAGTACCCGGTCACCAGGTCGCAAAGTCTCGATCGCCCGCGGACCGGCCATCGTGTCCACCGGGGTCCCCGCCGGGAAGCAGGACACTGGCTCACCGCGCTGCTTCTTCCCCGAGTTCAGGAAGGTCGGAGTGGCGGGCTGGAAGCGGCCGTCGATGATTTCGTCGACCAACTTGCTCGCCAGCACCTCGTCGCCCGCGGCGAGGGTGAGCGCGACCATGCACACCCGGTCCTCGAAGCGCTCCAGGTAGCGTTTGCCGTCGAAGGTCTTCAACGTGTACGAGGTGTAGTATTTGAACGCGCCGAGAAAGGTCGGGAACCGGAATTTCTTGCCGTAGGCCTGCTTGAACAGCTTCTTGATGAACCCGCGGCTGTACTGCTCGAGAACTTCTGCCTCGTAGTAGTTCTCGTCGATCAGATAATCCAGCTTCTCGTCCAGATTGTGGAAGAAGACAGTGTTCTGGTTGACGTGCTGCAAAAAGTACTGGTGGGCGGCCTCACGGTCCTTGTCGAACTGGATCGTGCCGTCCGGGCCGTACAGGTTCAGCATCGCGTTGAGGGCGTGGTAGTCCAGTACCTCGCCCGCTTCGGCGCCGCGGACCGGGGACTGCTCTAAGCGAGCTGTTTTTCCGGCCGGTGCTGTCGTTGCTGTTGCCAAAACAATCCCAATCCCTCGCGGACGCGCTCGACGTCCTCAGCGGTTCCCATGAGTTCGAAGCGATACAGGTACGGCACCCCGCACTTGCGCGAGATCACCTCGCCCGCATAGCAATAGGTATCGCCGAAGTTCGTATTGCCCGCCGCGATGACCCCGCGCAGTAGCGCGCGGTTGTGCGGATCGTTGAGAAACTTGGCGACCTGCCGCGGCACGAAATCCTTGTCGGAACGATTGCCCCCCAGTACGTGCCGACCTCCCCCGTAGGTGGGGACGATCAGCACGTACGGTTCGTCTACGCGCAGTGAGTCGGCGGTGTGCAGTGGTATGCGAGTCGCCGGCAGCCCCAGCTTCTCGACGAAACGATGCGTGTTGTTCGACGCGCTGGAGAAGTAGACCAGCGCTGCCCGTTCGGACATGGTCGACGTCCTCCTCTCCGGAGCGCCGTGGCCACGGGATCCGATACTCGCCGATCGGACGAACCCAGCGGCGGCGCAGCGGGTCAGGCAGCCACGGTGGCGAGCGACTTGATGCGGTCGGGCCGGAAGCCGGACCAGTGCTCCTCACCGACCACGACGACCGGCGCCTGTAGGTATCCGAGAGCCATGACGTAGTCGCGCGCGTCGTCGTTCTCGGAGATGTCGATGATCTCGTAGTCCACCCCGGCCTTGTCGAGGGCCTTGTAGGTGGCGTTGCACTGGACGCAAGCGGGCTTGGTGTACACGGTGACGGTCATTGATGTCCCTCTCTCCTTGTGCCTGATCCACAGCTTGTGATCCGTATGCCGATCGTTCAGCGACCCGCAAGCAGTCGCTGGCGATGCACGATCCGACGTATGCTGCGCAAACTCCTGGATCTGGTCTCGAATCCCCTGATCAGCCACGTGTGGCCGACTCGTACCGAGTGAGGTCTCTCGCCGTCTTCCAGTGAGGAAGACACTACACCTAGTGGCCGACAGATTCATCCAACACGACATGTAGCGAGTCACACGAATGGAATTCCATCGAGAGAAGTACCAGGACGCTCGATTCGCAACCCGACACGACAGTGTCACAGATCACAATTTAGCCAGCAGCTGATATCCAGCAAACTTTCAGGCAACGAAGAGGGTCACCATCGCCGCGGCGATGGTGACCCTCTTCGAGACCGGACGTGGAGCTTACACGGACGCGAGTTCGCCGCGCGCGGCCTCGACCAGTTCGCGCAGCGCCCCGGCCAGCTCGGTCAGCGCCTCGGCATCCTCGCGGGGATGCGCCGACCCGAAACGCTCGCCGATCGCACCGAAGTGCAGGTGCGCGGACTCGACCACCTTCGCACCCGCCACACCCAGCGCCTTCACCGCGTCGCCGTGCGCCCACTGCGCGGCATTCGGGCTGACCGACGCACTGATCACGGCGACAGGCGTGTCGGCGAAGGCGCTGGCGCCATACGGGCGAGAGGCCCAATCAATCGCGTTCTTCAGCACTGCCGACAGCGTGCCGTTGTATTCGGGAGTCACCACGAGTACACCGTCGGCGGCGTCGACCGCCGCACGTAGCGCCTCGGCGGCGGCCGGCACCGAACCGCTGACATCGATGTCTTCGTTGTAGAACGGAATGTCACCGAGACCCTCGTAGATGACGACCTCGACACCGTCGGGCGCGGTGTGCACGGCAGCCTCGGCGAGTTGCCGGTTGATCGAGGCGGCGCGGAGGCTACCGACAAGTGCGAGGATGCGGGTCTGGCTCATAACTTCTCCTGGTGTACTGAATGTGGTGTCCTTACCTTCACCACACCCAACCGGACCATGGTCCGAATACTTCCCGCGGAGTCTGCGTGAGCGCTGTGAGCTACCCCACACCCGACGCGCCGGTGCCCGGTGACCGACGACTGCTCGACATCGGCCCGCCCCTTCCCGGAGCGCCGGAACCCACCGAGCGCGCCGACGCTGCGCGTAACCGGCGGCTTCTGCTGGACGCGGCGCAGCAATTGGTCCGCGAGCAGGGCGTCGACTGCCTCACCATGGACGCGCTCGCCAAACGGGCCGGAGTCGGCAAGGGCACGATATTCCGCCGGTTCGGCAGCCGAGCGGGCCTGATGCTCGCACTGCTGGACCACTCCGAGCGGAAGTACCAAGAGGCGTTCATGTTCGGGCAGCCACCGCTGGGCCCCGGGGCACCGCCGGTGGAGCGGCTGGTCGCGTTCGGACGGGTACGGCTGCTCGACATCGAGGTGGAAGGCGAGCTGCACCGCGCCGCCGAGATCGGCGGGGCCAGGGACCGCTACTCCGGCGCGCCCTACGGACTGCTGCGCGCCCATGTCGCCATGCTGCTGCGCCAGGCCGCCGCACCGGGTGAGATCGCGCTGGTCACCGACTCGCTGCTGGCGATGCTCAGCGCGGCGCTCGTCATGCACCAGATGCAGGTCCAGGGCTACACCCGCGAGCAGATCGGCGACAACTGGGAGGCCATCGTCCGGCGCGTTGTCACCCGATGAACCGTCAGTAGACTCGAGCGCCATGCGGAACCTGCGCGAACAGATCATCACCGAATTGGGCGTCCAGCCGAGCATCGAACCGAAGACCGAGGTGCGGCGGCGGATCGATTTCCTCAAGGATTATCTGGACTCCGCCCCCGCGCGCGGCTTCGTCCTCGGTATCAGCGGCGGGCAGGACAGCGCGCTCACCGGACGGCTCTGCCAGCTCGCAGTCGAGGAACTGCGCGCCGACGGCAAGGACGCGATCTTCCTCGCCGTCCGCCTGCCCTACGGTGTGCAGGCAGACGAGGCCGACGCTCGGATCGCGCTGGAATTCGTTCAGCCGGATCGGTCCGTCGCAGTGAACGTCCGCCCCGGAGCGGACGCGCTGGCCGCCGAGGCGGCGTCGTCACTGCAGGTGGACAAGCTGCGCGACTTCGTGCGCGGGAACATCAAAGCCCGCGAGCGCATGGTGATCCAGTACGCGCTCGCGGGCCAGGAGAACCTGCTCGTCGTCGGCACTGACCACGCGGCGGAGGCGGTCACCGGGTTCTTCACCAAGTTCGGTGACGGCGGTGTCGACCTGACGCCGCTCACGGGCCTCACCAAGCGCCAAGGTGCGGCGCTCCTGCAGGAACTCGGCGCACCCGCCAGCATCTGGTCCAAGGTTCCCACCGCCGATCTCGAGGATGACCGGCCCGCACTGCCCGACGAAGAGGCGCTCGGACTGCGCTACAGCGAGATCGACGACTACCTCGAGGGCGAGGACGTCACTCCGGAGGTCGCCGCCACGATCGAATCCATCTTCCTGAATACCCGGCACAAGCGCACCGTCCCGGTCACGCCGCTGGACAACTGGTGGCGGCCCTGACCGCGGCACCGGCCGCGACCTCCTCGCCTGGATCCGTGCGTGCTATCCGCCGGCGAACGGCGGAAGCACGTCGACCTGGGCGCTCAGCGCGACACCCGGGTCGCGGGTGAGTTCATCACCGATCAGGTAGGCACAGACCGACAGCATCTCGTCCAGGTCAGGTCCATACGTGGCGGACAGCGCGGTGCGGAGATCGGCCACCGTGGCGCCCGCCGGGAACTCGAGATTCTCGCGGTCCTTGCCCACGGCGTCGGCGATCGCGGCGAAGTAGCGGACCTCAACCACCGATGGCTCCCATCGTCCGTTCCGGTGGCACGAAGTCTTCGGCGTCGATACCGTGGCCTGCCCATTTGTTCCACATCGCGCCGCGCCAGATGGTCGCCAGTTCGTCGTCGCCGGCGCCGGAGCGCAGTGGCTGGCGCAGATCGAACTCCTCGTCGCTGAACAGGCAGGAGCGCAGCATCCCGTCCGCGGTGAGGCGCGTGCGGTCGCAGGTGTCGCAGAACTTACGGGTGACCGTCGCGATGATGCCGACCGCTGCGGGACCGCCGTCGACCAGCCACTTCTCGGCCGGGGCCGAGGGGTCGCCGCGATCGGTCGCGGTGAGGTCGAAGTGAGCGCCGAGCACGTCGAGCAGCTCGGCGGCGGTGACCATGTTGGCGCGGGCCCACTCGTGGTCGGCGTCGAGCGGCATTTCCTCGATGAAACGGAGTTCACACCCCGCGTCCAGGCACCATCGCAGCAGATCCGGTGCGCCGGAGAGGGTTTCGCGCATCAACACCGCGTTCACCTTGACCGGGGCAAGGCCGGCGGCGCGTGCGGCGCGGATGCCGGCCAAGGTGGAATCGAGCCGGTCCCGTCTGGTCAGCTTAGCGAACCCGGCCCGGTCGACGGTGTCCAGCGACACATTCACCCGGTGCAGCCCGGCGGCGGCGAGCGCGTGCGCGCGGTGCTCCAGCCCGACCCCGTTGGTCGTCATGGCCAGCGGGATCTCGGGCACTCGTTGGTGACAGCCCGCGATGATCTGCTCCAGATCACGGCGCATCAGCGGCTCGCCCCCGGTGAAGCGGACCTCGCGCACTCCGAGTTCGCGCACCGCGAGGGCGACCAGTCGCACGATCTCGTCCGGGGTGAGCAGCTCGTGGCGGGGAATCTCCGGCAGCCCTTCCTCGGGCATGCAGTAGGTACAGCGCAGCGAGCACTTCTCCGTGATGGAGACGCGCAAATCGCGGGCGACGCGCCCGAAACGATCCAGCAAGTAGGGGGTATCGGGACGGCCGTCGAGCGAGGGACGCCTAGCACGCACGGCGGGAATCCCGATCTCGACCAGAGTCACACGTCCATTATGACCGCCTTCCGCGAATCGGCCGCGTGCCGAGGACCGAAACGCCCACCCGAGCGACGGAGTGAGCGTGAACTCGGCAGCGGCACGCGGCATACCGAGCCCGCGGATCCGCACCGGTCAGCGCGGGCGCAACGCCGCTGACATCGGCGATAGGCTGACTCGTATGCCCCCTCGGCCCGCCAACGTCTCGGCCCGGTCCGTCGATGACTACCGCGACAGCATCGAACAGCTGTTGCGTCCCTTGGCCGCGCGCGTGGTCGAGTACGTCGCGGTGCCGGAGGCGTCGGGTCGGCAACTGGCCGAGGACACTCGGTCGCCGATCGACCTTCCGGTATTTCGCAACTCGGCGATGGACGGATACGCCGTGCGCGCGGAGTCGGTCGTGGTCGCGCCCGTGACGCTGCCGCTGGCAGGCGTGGTCGCGGCCGGCGCTCCCGGCCGGACGCCACTGCCGCGCGGCGCCGCGGTGAAGGTGATGACCGGCGCTCCGCTCCCGCCCGGCGCGGATTGTGTGGTTCCGGTGGAGGACGCGGACGCCCATGGCGACAAGGTCACTATCGGACGCGGCCGCCATGTGGGCGAGTTCGTCCGGGAACCCGGCACCGACGTGCGGCGCGGTGAGCTGCTCGTCGCCGCGTGTACCACGCTGGCACCCCGACACATCGCGGCGCTCGCCGCGGTCGGCCTGGCGAAGGTGCCGGTGTTCGCCGCGGTGCGCGCCGCGGTCATCACCACCGGTGATGAACTGGTCGCCGCGGGCAGCGTCCTGCGCCGCGGACAGATCTACAACTCCAACGGCATCGCGCTGGCCGCGGCGCTCGCCGCGAACGGCGTCACGGTCGTCTCGGTGGCGCACAGCACCGACGATCCGGCCCGGTTCCGTGCGCTGCTGGCCGCCGCGACCAGCGCCGCCGATGTCGTGTTCACCTCCGGCGGCGTGTCCAAAGGAGACTTCGAGGTGGTCAAGGAGGTTCTCGAACCGCTCGGCGGGGAGTTCGGCTCGGTCGCGATGCAGCCGGGCGGACCACAGGGGTCGACCGTGGTCGACGGTGTTCCGGTGCTCAGCTTCCCCGGCAACCCGGTGAGCACGATGGTGTCGTTCGAGGTGCTCGCGCGCCCCATCCTGCGCCGCCTCGTCGGGCTGCCCGAGGTCGACAGCTATGAGCTTCCGTTGCGCACCGCCGTGCCACGCTCGCCCACGGGCAAGCGCCAGTTCCTGCGGGGCAAGTTGATCCGCGCGCAATCCGGCGAACCGACCGCGTCGACTCGGCATCCCACGGCGGTCGAGCTGGTGTCTGGGCCCGGCTCGCATCTGGTGGCGAGCATGGCATGGGCCGACGCGCTGGTCGATGTACCGGCCGAGGTCTCCGCGCTACCCGCGGGAGCCATTGTGCGAGTGTGGTCCCTATGAGTGAGCTGTCCCATGTCGACCGGGAAGGCCGCGCCCGCATGGTCGACGTCAGCGCGAAGGCCGAAACCACCCGGATCGCCGTTGCGGCAGGTGAGCTGCGGACCACTGCCGAGGTGGTCGCGCTGATTCGGGCCGACGACCTGCCGAAGGCGGACGTGCTGTCCACCGCGCGCATCGCGGGCATCGCGGGTGCGAAGAAGACCTCGGAACTGATTCCGCTGTGCCACCAGTTGGCGCTGTCGTCGGTCCAGGTCGAGTTCGGTTTCGCCGAGACCGCGATCACGATCCAGGCGACCGCGAAGACCACGGGACCCACCGGTGTGGAGATGGAGGCGCTGACCGCGGTCGCGGTGGCCGGGCTCACCCTGCACGACATGGTCAAAGCGGTCGACCCGGCGGCAACCATCACCGCGGTGCGGCTGCTCACCAAGGAGGGTGGCAAGCACGGACGTTGGGAGCGTCCTGTCGCGGAAGAAAGCGACGAGGTCGGATCGCGGCGGCGCGAGGACGAAAAGCCTTCCCCAGAAGAGCTTTCCGGCTCGGATACGCCGGCCGAAGCCATCGATCACCCTGGCCGCGGACTCGGCGAGGACGTCCGCACGGCCGCGGTCCTCGTCGCGTCCACCGGCGCCGCGGCGGGGACCCGGGTCGACATCACCGGCCCGATCCTCGTGGAATGGCTTACCGGGCTGGGCTTTTCGGTACGCGGCCCGCTGGTCTACGCGGACGCCGATATCGACGTCGGCTTGTCCGACGCGCTCCGGTTCGCGCCGGCGCTGATGGTCACGACCGGCGGGACCGGACCCTCCCCCACCGACGCCACCCCGGAGGCCACCCTCGCGGTGCTCGACCGCGAATTGCCCGGCGTGGCCGAGGCGATCCGGCAACGCGGCACTGCCAAGTTTCCGCTCGCCGCACTGAGCCGTGGCGTGGCCGGGCTGGTCGGCCGCTCGGTGATCGTGAACCTCCCCGGATCGCCCGGCGGCGTGCAGGACGGCATCGCGGTGCTGGAACCGCTGCTGGATCATCTCCTCGCGCAAGTAGCCGGAGGCGGCAGTCATGACAACGCCTGAGGCGACCGTCCGGCTCGCTCGGATCAGCGATCAGCCCCTCGACCCCGCCGAAGTCGAGGCCGCGGTGTCCGGACCGCACTACGGCGCGGTCGTGGTGTTCACCGGCAAAGTCCGCGATCATGATGGCGGACAGGCGGTTTCGACCCTGGAATACTCCGCGCACCCCCAAGCGGAGCGGTTCATGCGCACAGTATGCGCGGAACTGGCCACCACTTACGGCCTGCCCGTGGCCGCGGTGCACCGCGTCGGCGCGCTGACCATCGGCGACCTCGCGATCGTCGTCGCGGTCGCGTCCGCCCACCGCGCCGAGGCATTCGCCGTGTGCGCGGAATTGGTGGATCGGATCAAACGCGAGGTGCCGATCTGGAAGCGCCAATTGTTCGCCGACGGCCTGTCGGAATGGGTGAACGCCTGCGGGTGACCTTCCCGTCACACAGACCTCACGACGAATCAATACGGTGGGTATAGCGTGTCTGCGCGGGATTCGTCGCACGTGCGGCAGGAGGACGCGATGGGAACCGATCAGGTTCTGCTGCACCGATTCGTCATCTCGCAACTCACCGCGGCCGGTCTCGATCGCGACTGTTTGCTCCGGGAGACCAGGCTGCCCGAATGGACCATGGCGGGCCACGACCTGCACCTGCCGAGCCATACTTTCTCCCGGTTGTGGGAGGTCGGTGAGTACGAACTCGGCGACCCGGACATCGCGCTGCACGTGGCGAGCCGTTACAGCGGTCACCACCAACCACCGATTCGATCTGGTGGTGGGCAACGACAGGGAGGTGACGCTCTCGCTGGACATGATCGACGGCGAGGGCCGCGGTCGCGAACTCACCCAGTTGTGGGGTCTGTGCGCCGTGCTCAGCAGAGCACGCCGCGTGCTGCGCGCGCCGCTGTATCCGCTGCGGGTCGCGCTGCGCCAGCCAGCGCCCACCAGGACCGATACCTTCCGCGCGGTATTCGGTACCGCCGCACTCGCGTTCGACGCACCGGTCGACGCTATGACCTTCCGTGCCTCGGATATGGACCAGCCGATGACCACCAGCGACCCGGTACTCGCCCGGATTCTGCAACCATTGGCCGACGCCCTTCCACCACCGCCGCCATTGGCCACCGCGTGGCCGGAGCGCGTCGCGGCGGCGCTGGCCGCGGCCCCGGCCGACGGCGACGCCTCGCTCGACCGGGTCGCGCGCAGACTGGCCACCAGTCCGCGCACGTTGCAGCGACGCCTGAGGGAGGCCGGAACGACCTGGCGCAGGGAACTGGATCGCGCACGCGGCGCCCGGCTGACCGCGGCGGCCGCCGCCGGAACGCTCAGCCGGGCACGCCAGGCCGAGATTCTCGGTTACGCGGACGCCGGCTCGATGCGGCGGGCAGCGCGGCGGTGGTCGGCGGCAACGCACGCATCTCGCGGCGATCGGATGGACTGAGCGGTCACTGTTCGAGGAAGCGCGCGGCGATCTTCCAGAACGTCCCACCCTCGAAGGCGCGGAAGTCCCAACCGTTGGCGACGGCATGCGATTCGGCGACGATAGCGGGAACGTCGAAGTCATAGCGTGTCGCGGTGCCCTTGGCTTCCAGCACTTCGATCACGTAGGCGGTGGCCGTCTCCCAGATGTCCGGCACGGAAACTCCCCTCGGTTCGCAGGACGATACGATCGGTCACGGATCGGCTGCGCAGCGGCGCCACGCGCGACAGCCCTTACGACACGGCGCACACGACAACAGTCTCGTGAGCCCTCCCTCGCGCCGCCAGCACCGAACGCGCCAGTTCACGACCAAACGCGCCAACCTGGCGCACTCAGTGCGGCGTGTAGCGCCAGACGACGAGCATGGTCTGCGGATCGAGCGGATCGGCGGCGATGTGCACGGTGTCGTGCAGGCGGGCGAGGACGGTATCGGTATGCAGCCCCGCCCCGATCAACACCAACTGGGCGCCGCGGGATCCGGTGCGCGCCCAGCTGCCCGGTTCGAAGACGATGTGGCGGCCGACCATGTGCAAGCCGAATTTTCGTCGTTCGTCGGCGACACCGAATGCGGCGAATCCCTTGGCCCGGAACAGCCCTGGCGGCGGGTCTTCCAGGAAACCGATCAGCCGGCGCGGGTCCAGGTCTCGTTCGGTGCGGAACGAGACGCTGGTGTAGCCATCGTGCAGATGACGGTGCTCAACGTGGTCGTGGTCGACGGCATGGTCGGCGAGCAGTTCGTCGAAGCTCAATTGTTCCGCGACACGCGGCTTCTCGCGCAGCGGTTCGTCGAACAGCAGTCCTGGATCGATCCGGCCGTGGGTGGTCGCATACACCGGCGCCGGACCGACGAGTTCCGCGATGTCGGCGCGCAGTCCGGCCAGTTGTTCGGCGGACACCCGGTCGGCCTTGTTCACCACGACCAGATCGGCCAGTCGCAGATGCGTGATCAGCTCGGGATGGCGGGCGCTGCTGTCCGGGAACTGTTCGGCGTCCACTACTTCCACCAACCCGCCATAGCGGATGCGTGGGTTGTCGCTGCCGACCACCATCCGGATGAGGTTGCGCGGCTCGGCCAGACCGCTGGCCTCGACCACGATCACGTCGATCTTTGCGCGCGGCTGCGCGAGCCGGGTGAACAGCTCGTCGAGCTCGGTGACGTCGACCGCACAGCACACACAGCCGTTACCCAGCGAGACCATCGCGTCGACCTGCCCGGCGACGAGCATCGAGTCGATGTTGATCGCACCGAAGTCGTTGACCACCACCCCGATCCGGGTGCCCCGGTTGTTCCGCAGCAAGTGGTTGAGCACCGTCGTCTTCCCGGAACCGAGAAACCCCGCGACGAGCACAACAGGAATCCGGTCAGCCATTCCGCTTACCCTAGTGCGCGTCGCCGCAGGAAAAGCCGGCCGCCACCCTCGAACTGACGAGGATGGCGGCCGATGGGTTCGGTGCGCGAACTAATTCAAAGCACTGAGAAGTGCACCGGCCAGGGCATTGGCCATACTGACCAGCTCCGAGGTGAGAACGGAGTCGTCGATGCCCAGCGACCTGGCAAGCGGCGCCAGCTGCTGAATGATCGCCGCGACGAAATCGCCGGCGCTTGCCTGCCCACTGGGCGACTGCTGGGTTCCTGGAATGCCCGGTACCGACTGCACACCGGGCGTGCTCGGTGACTGGGTGGAACCCGGTGTGCTCTGCGACTGCGGAGTGCCCGGCACGGCCTGCGCCTGTGGTGTACCCGGCGCCGTGCCCTGCGGCGAACCCGGCGCTACCCGAGCCTGCGGGACGCCGGGCACCGTGCCCTGCGGAGTACCCGGTACCACCTGAGCCTGCGGGACGCCGGGCACCGTGCCCTGCGGAGTACCGGGCACCACCTGAGCCTGCGGCACACCGGTCCGCAGAGAATTCGGGGCAAACGCCGGCTGGTCCGATCGGGCACCCAGATGCGGTACACCCAGCAGGTAGCCGACCAAGCCGGTCGTGATCGCGATGGCGTGCCGCAGCTGCCCCTCTCCGCTCTCCAGCAGAGCCGCGTCCTCGGGATTCGCGCCATTGCCCATCTCGAGGAAGACCTGGGGCACAGCGGTCAGGGCGGGTCCGGCGATATCGGCGCGGGTCTGCAGCCCGTCCACCACGCCCGCATAGTTCGCCGCGGGGAAGCCGGCCTGCAGATAGGCGTCGCGCACCGCCTTGGTGACGGCGAGTCCTGGTCCGGACTGAACTTGATCGACGGTCGCGTCCGGGATCGGCAGCGCCGGGATGATCGCGTGGAAGCCGCGATACGCGGCAGGTGCGCTGTCGGCGTGAATGCTCACCGCGATGGCGGCGCCGGACTGATTCGCTGCGCGCGCCCGCTCATCGATGCAGCCACCCCAGCCGGTGTCGTCCTGGCGGCTGAGCACCACGTTCGCGCCCAACGTCTCCAGCGAGACCTTGACCAGCTGCGCGACATTCCAGTTGATGGTGTGCTCAGGAACGCCGTTCACCGTGGTCATGCCGGTGGTCTGGCACTCCTTCGTGCCACCGCGGCCGTCGCTGACCTGTCTGGTCAGGTCCTCCGAGTGGTTGGGCCCCTGGTGGCCGGGATCGAGAAACACGGTCTTGCCGACGAGCCTGCCCGCGAAGTCGGGCAACGCCGGCGCGGCACCCGCGGTGCTCGGGAGCAGTCCGGACAGCGTCATTGTTACCGCGGCCGTGACGGCGGTGCAGATACCGGCCTTGATGATGCTTGGCTTCATGTGCGGTCGGCGCCCCGGGACGGGGCACCCCTCCCTTCCCACTAGTAACACCAAACCCAGTGGTTTACTCTGGCAACGTCCGCACCAGCAAGCAAGGCACGTTATCGAACTGATACCAAGAGAGCCCCCCGAGAGCCACCCCACCACCGCGGCTCCCCTCCCTCCACCACCTCGCAGATGCTGCCCCTAACCGTCGAGAGTCATCGACAGTAGTCAGACGGTGGTTGACCGGCGCTTGGGTCGCCGCCTTGTGACTACGTTGACAAGTCGGTCGAGGTACGAGGTGGACGCAGGGTTCGGCGGTCGGCGATCAGCTGGGAGCTTTCGGGGATGGGTGCGCGGTCGCGGGGAGCCGACTCGGCAGCGTATGGGCGCTGCCGCGCGAGGGGTTCTGGATGCCGGACCAGCTGTAGAAAGCGGTGTTCGGGTTGTTCACGCACCGATCGGGAGGCGACGAAGGGACCGGAGGGCGTAGTGCACCCGGGTCTTCACCGTCCCCACGGGCACACCGAAGTCGGCGGCGACTTCCTGGTAGGCCCGGTCTCGCAGAATCACCTCGGTCACGGCCTCACGCTGGGCGATGGGCAGCCGGTCCAGCAACTGCGCCACCAACAGGCCGTCTACCAGGCCATCAGTGAAGTCGGGGTGGGCATATCGTGAGTCGGCCAACTCACCGAATTCGTCCCAGCCGGCATCCCCGGGCCGCGCGGCCCGTGCTCGCGCCATGTCGATGACGACGTTGCGCTGAATCGCCAGCAGCCAGGTCCGGACCGCCCCCTTGGATTCGTCGAACAGCACGCATGAGCGCCAAGCGCGCAGCAGGGTTTCCTGCACCGCCTGCTCGGCAAGCCCGGAATCCCCGAGGGACCGCAGAGCCCGCCAGTGCAGCAGCGCCCGCTCAGTGGTCAGTACGGCCGCCAGACCGTCATCCGTACACAACCGAGCACAACGCAGGCCACACGGAACCGAGCGCGCCTGCTCGACGCCGAAGGCAGACCGAGCATCTCTCATATAAGGGGTATCGCCCGGAATGGATCCGATGACAACAGTCCTAGCTATTTAGTTATACGTGCACACCGAAATCTCGATTCGGACACAACGACCAGAGGGGTTCTGGTAGATCTGGCCGCGAGGATTCGCGGGTCCCTGATCAGCCGCGACCCGGCGGTAGAACACGCACAGTCGAGGAGAAACATCGCCATGCGGGCAAGCAGGCTCCTGATCGCAGGGGCTACCGCCTCCGCGGTGACCGTATTCGGACATTGGACGGCAGCGGCCGAACCCCTCACCACTATGCCGGGTGACGGCCTCTACCTGGTCGGGGTCGACATCGTCCCCGGTGTCTGGGAGGCAGCCGGCACCCCTGATCCGGCCCACGGATGCGATTGGCGCAGATTGTGGAAGGTCGAGGGCGACAACACCGACATGCGGAACATCATCGCGAACAACTTCACCCGCTCGAGCCCGGTGCGGGTGGAGATCAAACCGACCGATGTCGCGTTCAAGACCGAGAACTGCGGTCCGTGGCGGTTGCTTCCCCCACCGCCGCGTACCGGGTCGTTCGGCGGCTGAGCCGTGCTGGACCGATCCGGTCACGTATCGACTCACGTTCAACAAAAGTAGGGTCGGCCACATGACGAGGACCAGGATTCTGATCACCGGCGCCAGCGCCGGGCTGGGCGCCGCCATGGCGCGGGACTTCGCGCGCAAAGGCCGCCATCTCGCGTTGTGCGCTCGTCGGCTGGACGCGCTCACGGCGCTGCGCGAGGAGCTGATCGCCGCCCATCCCGGCATCGTCGTGGCAGTCCGTGCGCTCGATGTCGACGACCACGCGGCGGTGCCCCGCGCATTCGGTGAGCTCCGCGACGAACTGGGCGGATTGGACCGGGTGATCGTCAACGCGGGAATCGGCAAGGGCGCGGTGATCGGCAGCGGCAGGCCCGGGGCGAACCTCGCCACCGTGACAACGAACTTGGTCAGCGCACTGGCTCAGGCCGAAGCCGCGCTGGAGATCTTCCGCGCACAGCACTCCGGACATCTGGTCCTGGTCTCCTCGATGAGCGCGGTACGCGGACTGCCCGGCAAGAAAGCGGCCTACTCGGCGAGCAAGGCCGGCCTTGCCGCGCTCGGCGAGGCGCTGGCTACCGAGCTGGCCGGCTCGCCGATCGCGGTCACCACGCTGTTGCCGGGATTCATCGCCACCGATATGGCGGCGCGGGCAGGCGACACACGGATGGTCGCACCCTTGGACAAAGGAGTCACAGCGATGATCGCCGCCATCGAGAAGGAGCGGCGGCGCGCTTGCGTGCCGGCGTGGCCGTGGCGTCTGATCGATCTGGTGCTGCCGCACCTGCCCGATGCGGCGGTATCGCGGATGAGTTGAACCAGGCACGCCGGCCGGCCCGCGCTACCGCCGTAATTCGCCCAGAAGGTACGTTGCGGGGTCCGGCGTCAACTCACTTCACCAACGTGAATTGCATGACATCGATATGACCGCTGCGGAAATGCGCCGCGGCGCCGGTCAGGTACTTCATGTAGCGCTCGTAGACCTCTTCGGAGGTGATGGCGATCGCCTCGGCACGGTGCTTCCGCAGCGCCGCGGCCCAGTGGTCGAGCGTGCGCGCGTAGTGCGGCTGCAGCTCCTGGATCTTCTCCGTGCCGAACCCGGCGCGTCCGGCGAGGCGAGTCACCTCCGCCGGCTGTGGCAGTTGTCCGCCGGGAAAGATCTCCCGCTTGATGAAAATGTGGAACAGCGCGTCGTCCCGGGTGACGGGGATATTCATGCGTCGTAGGTCGCTGAGCGTGTGGCCGACGATGGTGTGCAGGAGCATCCGGTCATCCGGCGCCAGGATCCGGTGACATCGCTCGAAGAATGCCTCGTAGCGCTCACGCCGGAAGTGTTCGAAGGCGCCGATGCTGACGATCCGGTCAACGGCGTCGTCGAACTCCTCCCAGCCCTGCAGGCGAACCTCCGCGCCCGCGATGCGATCCCGGTCGATCCTGGCCCGCACGTATTCGTACTGGTTTCGACTGAGCGTGAGCCCGACCACCTTCGCCCCGTATTCCGTGGCGGCACGCACCATCGTTGCGCCCCAACCACATCCGATATCGAGCAAAGTCAGGCCGGGCCGCAGGTCGAGCTTGCCGAGCGCCAGATCGATCTTGGCGCGCTGCGCCTGTTCGAGCGTCATGTTCGGACGCTCGAAGTAGGCACAGCTATAGGTCATCGACGGATCGAGGAACAGCGCGTAGAAGTCGTCGGAAACGTCATAGTGCGCCTGCACCTGCCGATAGAACGGCTGGAGGTCGTTCATCACGTTTCTCCTGTTCATCGGGTCATACGCTGATTCGAGCGGGCAGGGCGCTTTAGTTCACGGTCCGCGTCCACCGATACCGAACCGTTGTGGGCCGGCTCCGCCTGTCCAGCTCTCGTGGCGGCGGGTACTCCTTCCGCCCGAATTTCGAGGTCCCCACCTCGACGATGCGTACCTCGTTCCGAACCGATGATCCGGCGACGTCACCGGCACAGCGCAATTCGACCCCGGATCGGAGCTGCCCGCCACCCGGACAGCAGGCGCTCGATCCGCTGCCGGAGGCCGGCGTAAGGCCGAGAAGTACGCGGACGGCCCCGACGTGGTTGGCCAGCGGCGCAGGGACACGGGCCGTGCCCTCGGGCACGTTCCGGGTGACATCGCCAGTCGAGAAACGACTTTCGTCGTCGACGTCTCGTCCGCAGTCGAGCTCGTCGTGCCGACACCGAGGACCATTACCTCCGGGGTAATCGACGCGGCGCGCGAAAGTCGGGCAGGATCCCGTGCATGATCGATGCGACGGGTACATCGCTGTTCCACCAGACCATGCCGTTCACCGAACGACTGGGCATCGAGGTACTCGAGCACCGGCCTGAGCTGGTGCGCAGCCGGCTGGCCTGGGATGAATCACTGTGCACCCTCGGCGGGGCGCTGCACGGCGGGGTGCTGATGTCACTGGCGGATGCCACTGGCGCGGTATGCGCTTTCCTGAACTTGCCGGAGGGAAAGCAAGCCACCACCACAGTCGAGTCGAAGACGAATTTCTTGCGCGCCGTCCGATCCGGTTATGCCCGTGCGTCCTCGACCCCGCTGCATGCGGGCCGCTCGTTCATCGTGGTCGAGACCCTCATCCACGATGACGCGGACAAGCTGATCGCGAAAGTGACCCAGACCCAAGCCGTGCTGTAGCCCGGCACCCTATGGATCATCCAGGCGCACCGTCGACGGGCGGCCGGATCCTGGCCGGATCCAGAAGCCGCCGCAATCCATCGCCACCGTGACGCCCACCTCCGGTGCGCGCGAATGAGTCCGCCGCGCACCGTGACGGTGCGTGGCGGGCTCATTCGGTCTCAGCCGACGAGGACCACCGCGCAGGCCGACACGAAGACGATGTGAACGAGCGTGCGCAGCGACAGCGGCATGGTCTTGATTCCCAGGTCGGCTCGTGCCGCGCGAACGTTCGCCGGGAACATCACCACCAACAGCGCGATCAGGCAGAGGGCGGCGAGATCGGCGGTCGCCGGGATCAGCAGACCGACCCCGCCCGCCAGTTCCAGCACGCCGGTCAGCGTCACCAGCGTGGGCGGGTTCGGCAGGCGCGGCGGCACCATCGCGATCAGTGCGTCGCGGCGTGGCTGCGCGAAGTGCGCGCTCGCCGTCAGAACGAACATCGCGGCCAGCCCGAGTGCGACCGCGTGCGGCCATGAACCGAGCCAAACGATATCGGTGAGCCACCCGATCAGCCGAGCCGATCCTGTGACGACGGCGAGAACAATCAGCGGTGCCATCGGGGTCTCCTGTGCATTCAACTCAAATCTTGACAGTGGAAAGATTAGCGACGTCTCGCCAAACTTGTCAATGACTAGATAATCCGCCACTATCGACTGATGGCAAAGACCGGCTACCACCACGGCGATCTGCGGGCAACGATCCTGGCCACGGCCGCCGAGCAGATCGCGACCCAAGGTGTCGACGCCGTCTCCTTGCGTGACCTGGCGCGACACGCAGGGGTCTCGCACGCGGCGCCCGCACATCACTTCGGCGATCGAGCGGGACTGCTCACCGCGCTGGCCACCGAAGGCTTCGACCTACTGACCGAACAGCTCGACCGGGCCGCCGGCGATTTCCTGGAGGTCGCGGTCGCCTACCTCCGATTCGCCCGCGAACACCCCGGGCATTTCGACGTGATGTACCGGCACAGCCTGTTGCACGCCGACGACCCGAATTTGCAAGCGGCACGCGCACGTTCGGGAGCTGCGCTACGCTCCGGAGTCTCCGCGCTGCAGCAGGGGCGGACCGGAGAGCACCAGCAGGCGACCCAACTCGCCGCATGGTCGCTGGTGCACGGCTTCGCCTCACTGTGGCGCGAAGGGGCGCTGGACAGTTCCGCGTTGGCCACCGATCCCGACCCGGAGGCCATCGCGCGCCGGATGCTGTCCACCATCCGGTTCGACTAGACCGGAGGCCCGCCCACGGCGGGCCGCCACAATGTTATGTAGAGGACCTGGAAGGAGTAGGCGGCCATCATGACGTGGCTGCCGTCGACACATGGATATCCACGCCTACCCAACCGAGGCGGCGACGCCGGTGGACCAGAGCGAGGCGCACCGAATCGCTCGCCGCTACCTCTCGAACGACGACGACGCGGCTCGCGGAATCACCCACCGAATCACCGAATTCGACACCTGCTTCGTCGTCGTCGCGGTCTTTCCTCGGTCCCGATCCACCGATCCGAACGTCCCGATGGTGGTCGTCGGCGGCTCGGTCTGTGTCATCGACAAGCCCACCGGTGCGGTCTCCTTCTGGCCCACCTACCCGGCCGACCTGGTCGCCGAGCAGTACGCGGCCGCACTGCGGGACGACCGCCTGGTCATCGAGGACGACTGGCCGGAGGAGGACGACGAGTCCTCCGAGGCCGTGTGACGAGGCCCGACCGGATGCTCTCGCCATCCCGGTCGACGCCCGGCCCATGCGGCCTGATCAGTCCGTCAGCTGCGCCGGAAGACCCGCGGGAGGCGGCTGGACCGCCTCGGGAACCTCGGTGCCACGCAGAGACGTTCCAGCGGTCTCACGCAGGAAGAACCAGGCCACCAGGCCGATCAGCGAGGCGCCGACCATATAGGCGGCCGGGAACAGTGCCCAGTCGGTCGTTTCGATCACAGCCTCGTTGATCAGCGGGGCGGTGCCGCCGAAAGCCGCGGTGGACACGTTGTAGGCCAGGGCAAAGCCCGCGTACCGAACATGCGTCGGGAAGATGGCGGGGAAGGTGGAACTGATCGTCGACAGCTGCGGCACGTAGAGCAGGCCGAGCACGATGAAACCGATGATGGCCCACCCGGTCCCCTGGCCCATCAGCCAGTACATCGGCAGCGCGAGCACCGCGAGACCCACCAGCGAGAACAGCCACATCGGACGACGGCCGACACTGTCGGACAGCCGCCCGAAGAACGGTAGCACCACCATCATCACCAACTGCCCGACCAACATCATCGCGGTGGTGGCCGACTCGCCCATGCCGATCGTGTTCTGCAGATAGGTGGGCTGGTAGGTGAGCAGCGTGTAGTTCACCACGTTGAGTGCGACGACCAGCCCGCCCAGCGTGAGCGTCTCGCGCCGGTAGGTGGTCACCACCTCGCGCAGACCACCGGGCGGATGCTTGTGCTCGGCGACTTCGCTGAACACCGGGCTCTCATCGAGCTTGGTCCGCAGGTACCAGCCGGTCAGACCGAGCGGAACGGCGAGCAGGAACGGGATGCGCCAGCCCCAGTCGTGCATGGCGTCCGAGCCGAACGCGAGCTGGCAGGCCAGCACCGTCGCGGAGCCGCCGACGAACCCGCCGAGCGTGCCGAATTCCAGGAAGCTGCCGAGGAAACCGCGCTTGCGATCGGACGCGCACTCGGCCAGATATGTTGCGGCGCCGCCATATTCACCGCCGGTGGAGAACCCTTGCACCACGCGCAAGGCGATGAGCAGAATCGGCGCGAACACACCGATGGTCGTGTGCGACGGAAGCACGCCGATGGCGCCGGTGGCAGCGGCCATGAGCAGAATCGTGGTGGCCAACACGGCTTTTCGGCCGATCCGGTCACCCAGCGGTCCCCACACCATGCCGCCGAGCGGACGAAGCACGAACGAGACCGCGAAGCCGAGCATGGTGCCGAGGGTGCCCAGTTCGCCGGGAAAGAAAGCGTCGGTGAGGTATGTCGCGGTGGCGGCGTAGACACCGTAGTCGAACCATTCGGTGGCGTTACCCATGGCGGAGGCCGCTACGGAACGCCGCAGCGCGAAACCCTCCGCGGTCTGCGCACCGGCCTGGTCTTGCGCACTGGTCCGGTCGGTCACGTGTACGTCCTCTCCAGCCCGTCCACGGACCTCGATTCGTTCCACTCCAGCGCCTGACAACCAAAAGGTCCGGCACGAAACCTACCGATACCCCGTTTCGTCGCAGACAAACAAGCGTAGACCGCCGTACGCCAGAAAGCGGATGCTCTGATCTGCGACGACTTCACATATGTGATGCCAGTCACATATGCCGAAATCCGAATGTATCGATGCCCACGCAACCCCGCGGCAGCGTCAGGCACCGGTTCGACAGAGCCGTTCAATTACGCCCGAGCATGGCGGCGATACCCGCCGCGACCTCGCCTGCCAGTGCGGCGCCGACCGGTGCGTGCCTACTCAGCAACCGGTACCACATGACCCCGAACGCAAAGTCGACCACCAGGTCCAGCGACACGGTCTCGACCAGATCGCCCGCCTCGACGCCCTGCCGCAGCATCGAGCGCAGTGCGGCACGGCGCGGCCCGATCACAGTGTCCTGCAATCGCTTCGAAAGCGCGGAGTCGCGCTGCGCATCGGCCATCAGGCCGATCAGAGCCTCGCCCGTCACTACGCGCGCGAACTCATAGGTCGCCGTGAGCAAGCGCTCGATGTCGGCGAGGATCTGCGCGGAATCCGCCGAGACCTGCAACGCCGCGTGCTCGGCAGCGAGGTCGGTGAGCGCCTCCATCAGCACTGACGCCTTGTCCGGCCACCAGCGGTAGACCGTCTGCCTGCCCACGCCTGCCGCGTCCGCAATCGCCTTGATGGTCAGATCCTGGTAGCCGTCCCGCTCACACAGCTCCAGCGCCACACGCAGGATCGCCCGCCTGGCCTCCGCACTGCGCGGGCGGCCTCGAGTTCCGGTCATGCGCAGACTTTACAAGACACGATGCCTCGTTTATATTTCGATACATAGTGGTTCGAAAATCAGGAGGATGTTGTGCGCAACCGAGTCGTCATCGTGGGCGGTACGTCGGGCATCGGCCTCGCCACCGCCCGCAGGCTCGCGTCCCACGGGCGGGAGGTGGTCATCGCCGGGCGCAGCGCGAAGAAACTCGCCACCGCCTTGGCCGCACTCGGTCCTGAGGTCACCGGGCAGACCGTCGATGCGCGGGACGAGGCCGAGTTGGCCCGATTCTTCGCCGAGGTCGCGCCGATCGACCACCTGGTCGTCACCGTGACCGGGCCATCGGGCACCACGCCGTTCCGCGAACTCGGACTGAACCATATCCAACAGCACATCGACGGCAAGCTACTGGCACACACCGCCGCGATGCGGGCCGCACTGCCCTATCTGCCGACGGAAGGCTCGATCACCCTGGTGTCGGCCGCCTCGGCCGGCGGGTCCATGCCCACCACCGCGGCACTCGCCGCGGTGAACGCCGGCGTGGAGGGAATGGTTCCGGTGTTGGCCGTCGAACTGGCGCCGCTGCGAGTGAACGCGGTGTCTCCGGGCGTGATCGACACCGACTGGTGGAGTTTCCTGCCCGACGATGCCCGCGCCGAAGCGTTCGACTCGATCGCCGCGTCCACGCCGGCCGGACGAGTGGGGAACGCCGACGACGTAGCGCACGCGATCGAGTTCCTTATCGACAACTCGTTCACGAGCGGAATCGTGGTGCGCGTCGACGGCGGCGCTCGGCTGGGAGCACCCCGGTAGGACTTGCCCAGGAGCGAAACCGCCGGTCCTCGAGCGAGGACCGGCGGTTTCGGCATTACAGCGGCGTCACGTACGCGCCGGCGATGCCACCGTCCACCAGGAACTGGGATGCGGTGATGAACGAGGAGTCGTCACTGGCGAGAAAGGCGACCGCGGCGGCGATCTCCTCCGGCTCGGCGAAGCGCCCGAGCGGCACATGCACCAAACGACGCGCCGCCCGCTCGGGGTCCTTGGCGAACAACTCCCGCAAGAGCGGGGTATTCACCGGCCCCGGGCACAGGGCGTTCACCCGGATTCCGTCGCGGGCGAACTGCACGCCCAATTCCCGGCTCATCGCCAGCACTCCACCTTTGGAAGCGGTGTAGGAGATCTGCGACGTCGCCGCGCCCATGACCGCGACGAACGACGCCGTGTTGATCACCGAGCCCTTGCCGCGCTCGAGCATCTGCGCAATGGCGTACTTACTGCACAGGTACACCGAGGTCAGGTTGACCTCCTGTACACGACGCCAGGCCTCGATACCGGTGGTCAGGATCGAATCGTCCTCCGGCGGCGAGATGCCCGCGTTGTTGAACGCGATATCCAGCCCGCCGTAGGTGGCGACCGCGGTCTGGAACAGCGCCTCGACCTGCGCCTCTTCGGTAACGTCTACCTGGACGTAACGCCCGCCGACTTCCGCGGCGGCGGCCGAGCCCGCGGTGGCATCGATATCCGCGACGACGACCTTCGCGCCCTCGGCGGCGAAACGACGGACTGTGGCCAGACCGATACCGCTTCCACCGCCCGTGACGACGGCGACTCGATCCTGTAAGCGCTGCAACGTATCTCCTGTCGGATGCGGTGGGGTCACTCGGTGGCGAGGAAGACGTTCTTGGTCTCGGTGAACGCCAGCGCGGCGTCCGGCCCGAGCTCACGGCCGAGGCCGGACTGCTTGAACCCGCCGAACGGCGTCCAATACCGCACGGACGAATGCGAATTCACCGAGAGATTGCCCGCCTCGACACCGCGCGAGACACGCAGCGCTCGGCCGACATCACCGGTCCAGATCGAACCGGACAGGCCGTAGTCCGTGTCGTTGGCGATCCGGACCGCGTCGTCCTCGTCCTCGAACGGCAGCACCGCTACGACCGGACCGAACACCTCCTCGGTGAGCACCCGCTCGGTGGGCGAGCCGGGCAGCACTACCGTCGGTGGATACCAGAATCCCGGCCCCTCGGGTGTGCTCCCGGTGAACGCCACCGTGGTCGACGACTGCACGAATCCCGCGACGCGTTCCCGATGCGCGGCCGAGATCAGCGGCCCCATCTCGGTGGTCTCATCGGCCGGATCGCCGACTCGCACGCCCTGCACCGCCGGCTCCAACAACTCGAGAAATCGGTCGAACACGCTGCGCTGCACGAGGATCCGGGAACGCGCGCAGCAGTCCTGCCCCGCGTTGTCGAACACGCCGTAGGGCGCGGTGGCGGCCGCACGCGCCAAGTCCGCATCGGCGAACACGATATTCGCGCTCTTGCCGCCGAGCTCGAGCGTCACCCGCTTCACCTGCCTGGCGCAGCCCGCCATGATCTGCGTACCCACCTCGGTGGAACCGGTGAACACCACCTTACGAACCGCGGGATGGGTGACGAAACGGTTGCCCACCACCGATCCCTTGCCGGGCAGGACCTGGAACACGCCCTCGGGCAGCCCCGCTTCCAGCGCGAGTTCCGCCAACCGGATCGCGGTCAGCGGTGTGAGTTCGGCGGGCTTGAGCACCACCGTGTTCCCCGCCGCGAGCGCGGGTGCGAATCCCCAGGCCGCTATCGGCATCGGGAAGTTCCACGGAACGATCACACCGACCACGCCGAGCGGCTCGTGGAAGGTGATATCGACGCCGCCCGCGACCGGAATCTGCTGGCCCAGAAGCCGTTCCGGCATACCGGCCGCGAAGTGCAACACGTCCCGGACGTTGCCCGCCTCCCAGCGCGCGTTGCCGATCGTGTGCCCGGCATTGGCGACCTCGAGCTGTGCGAGCCGTTCCGAATCCGCGTCGACCGCCTCGGCGAACCGCCGCAGCAGTCGGGCACGATCACCCGGCGCGACCGCACGCCATGTGGTCGAGGCTGCGGCGGCCATGGCGATGGCGGCGTCGGTCCGCGCCTCGTCGGCGAGCTCGACGGTCGTCAACACCTGCTCGGTCGCCGGATTGATCACCTGCGCAGTCGTCACGCGCTCCGTTCCCTTCGATAAGTCGCCGCTGCGTCGACCAGTGCCCGGACCAATCGGCGGTCGGCGCTGTCGACCTCCGGATGCCATTGCACGCCGACCAGGAACGAACCGTCCTTCGCCTCCGCCGCCTCGATCGTGCCGTCGGCGGCGCGCGCGGTGACGACCAGGCCGTCGGCGAGCCGATCGATGGCCTGGTGGTGGTGGCAGCTGACCTTCACCTCCGGACCGGCCAGTTCCGCGACGCGGCTGCCCGCGGTCGTCAGCACGCGGGTGACGGAGAACCCGCCGGCGCTGCCGGAATGCTCCTCGTGGCCGATGACATCGGGTAGGTGCGGGATCAAGGTGCCGCCGAAGGCCACGTTCACCAATTGGAGCCCGCGGCACACCGCGAGGATCGGCAACGCGGCCGCGCGCCCCAACTCGAACAGACCGAATTCCGATTCGTCGCGATCCGATCTGGTACCAGGCGATTCGACCGCGGGTCCGCCGTAGCGAGCGGGATCGATATCGGCGCCACCGGTCAGCACCAACCCGTCGAGCAGCCGCACCAGCCCCGGCGTGGGCACCCCGGCGGGCGGCAGCAACACCGGGATCCCACCTGCCTCCGTCACCATGGCGACGTAGGCATGCGGCAACACCGCGCTGGGCACATCCCAGTCATTGAAGCGCGTCTGTTCCACATATGTCGGCAGGCCGATTACCGGACGTTCGTCCTCAGAGCCGTTCGAAACCACGGATACGCTCCCAGTCGGTGATCGCGGCGTCATAGGCGTCCAACTCCACCCGGGCCGCGTTGCGGTAGTGCTCCACGACATCATCACCGAACGCCGCACGAGCCACCGTGCTGTCCCCGAACAGTTGAGCGGCCTCGCGCAAAGTACGCGGCACATGCGGCCGCTGCGAGTGGTAGGCGTTGCCGCGGAATTCCGGTTCCAGCGCAAGCCCGCGGTCGATGCCGTGCAATCCGGCCGCGATCAGCGCGGCGACGGCCAGATACGGGTTCACGTCTCCGCCGGGAACACGGTTCTCCATCCGCAGCGATTGATCCTCACCGACTACCCGGATCGCGCAGGTCCGATTGTCCCGCCCCCACGAGACAGCCGTCGGCGCGAAACTGCCCGGCACGAATCGCTTGTAGGAGTTGATATTCGGGGCGAACAAGTAGGTGAATTCGCGCAGGCAGTCCAGCTGGCCCGCGACGAAGTGCCGCATCAGCGCCGACGATCCGTCAGCGCCATCGCCCGCGAACACCGGCTTATCCGCATCGTCGCGCAGGCTCAGATGGATATGGCACGAATTTCCCTCGCGCTCATTGTATTTCGCCATGAACGTGAGACTGCGACCCTCCTGCGCCGCGATCTCCTTCGCGCCGGACTTGTAGATGCTGTGGTTATCGCAGGTCACCAACGCGTCATCGTAACGGAACGCGATCTCGTGCTGACCCGGAGCACACTCACCCTTGACCGATTCGACATACATTCCGGCGCCGTCCATCTCCTGACGGATACGCCGCAGCAACGGCTCGATCCGCGCGGTCCCGAGCAGCGAGTAGTCGACGTTGTACTGGTTGGCGGGGGTCAGCCCGCGATATCCGGCGTTCCCGGCCGCCTCGTAGCTGTCGTCGAACACCAAGAACTCGAGCTCGGTGGCGACGAACGCGCGCAGACCTCGTTCGGCCAGCAGATCCAGTTGCCTGCGCAGCACCTGCCGCGGCGAGACGGCGACCGGGCGCCCTTCCGGCACCACCTGCTCGACGTCACACAGCACCAGCGCCGTACCCGGCCACCACGGCACCGACCGCAGCGTGTGCAGATCGGGCCGCAGCACGAAATCCCCGTATCCGGTTTCCCACGACGACATCGCATATCCGTCGACGGTCGCCATGTCCACATCCACCGCGAGCAGGTAACCGCACGCCTCGGTCGCGTGCTCGATCACCCCGTCCAGAAAATATCGTGCCGAGCAGCGCTTCCCCTGCAATCGCCCCTGCATGTCGGTCATCGCGACGAGGACCGTGTCGATTTCCCGCTCGTCGACCCGGTCCCGCAATTGCGCCATACTCAGCATTCCGCTTCGCATCCACGACCCCTCTCGACACCAACCGTGCCCACGCTAGAGCAACCGGAGATGTTGTGCGACGGGACACACAAATCCGGAATCGGCGCCGCATCGCACGAGGCAGCGGCAACCCGCGACCACGCCCGACGACCCTGGCGGGACAGCGGGCGCCAACTCCAGCGACGGCGCGGGCCACTCGGGGCTCATCGCCGGGCGAAGTCGTCCCGGCTCGCGCGAATGAACTCGGCGAACGACAACGGTGCGTGCCCGATGGCATCCGCCACGGCTTGCGGGTCCGACTGCCGCGTGGGCGCCGCTCCCCCGGACGCGGCGAAGCGTTCGGCGACAGCTGAGATATGTTGGGCCATAGCGGGATTGATCACGCCGGTGTCGCTCCTTGCTTCCAATTCGGCCTGCCATTCGGCCTGTGAGATATAGGCGTACTCGACTGGGCTGCCGATCTCCGCCGCGATCATGTCCGCGATCTCCGCGTGCGAGCGGAGTTCCACGCCCCCCGGATAGCTGATCGTGCCCGCCGGATACCGGTCCGGGTCGAGTAGAGCCGCAACCGCAAGATCAGCCGCGTCCTGCCCGCTGATCCACGGTGCTCGACCGGAACCGAAATTGTTGGCGAACGTGCCGGTAGCGCGGATGGACGAACCGTGCAGCAGCGGGATGTTCTCGTAGAACAGCGCCCCCACCCGCAGCACCACCGGCGCCAAGCCGGCCCAGGACAGCACTTCCTCGGCCATCCACTGCGCTCGGCCCAGCGCGCTCGGACTGTCCGCCATCGACGGGCCCATCGACATCACGACGAAGCGCGGCGCGAGCTGCGCGGCGCGCAGCACCGAGGCCAGGTTCGCCGCCGCGGGCAGCGCGCCGGCTGCGATCGGGTAGGTGAAGTACACGGCATCAACGCCGTCGACCACCTCACCGAGCGTCCGCCTATCCAGCAGATCGCCCACCAGAACCTGCGCTCCCTGCCGGACCAGTAGATCCGTGTGCTCGCCGGTGGAGCGGGCCAGCACGCGGACATGGTGCTCGTGGGCGAGGAGTTGCTCGACGACCTTGGCGCCGGTGCGGCCGTGCCGACCGGTCGCGCCGATGACCAAGGTGGTCGGTCGGGAATCGTTCGATGACGTCATGGGCAAGTCCTTCCTGGGGATAACGCGACCAGACGCTAACCGAGTGACTACTATGATGCAAGCTACTGGCTCGTATCACGGGAGGAGAAGGCATACCGATGCGACGTAAGAGCTTTCAAGGGATGGGCTGCCCGATCGCGGGAGCCCTCGAGCACGTCGGCGACTGGTGGACGCTGCTGATCATGCGAGACGTGCTCGACGGCTATACCCGGTTCGACGAGCTGGAACGCGGCCTCGGCATCGCCCCGACCATGCTCACCAGCCGGCTACGCACCTTGGTCGAGGCCGGACTGGTCGAGCGCGCGCAATACAGCGCGAGTCCACCCCGCTACGAATACCGGCCCACCACAAGCGGTCGAGACCTCGCCGCGGTCATCGTCGCCTTGTACGCCTGGGGCTCGAAACACACGGCAGTGCGCAACAGCCAGGTCACACTCGTCGACCAGGATTCCGGAAGAGAGATCGACCCGGTCTTCGTGGATCGCCACAGTGGCCGCCGGTTGTCGGAGATGAACTCCGCGTTCCTGGCCGGGCCCGAAGCCGATACCTTCATCCGAACACGGCTGGATCCCGAGCTGCGCGCGTCCCGCCGTCGACGCCGACGGGATGCCCACTGAACCGCCGCGATGCGGGTCGGTCAGCGAACCGAGGGCCCACCGGGAATGAGGGCGCACCACTGGATCCGCCGTGTCGCACCCGGCGGGCGTTCGTCAGAACGCGCTGCGGATGAGTCCGCCGTCGACGCGAACCGTCGCTCCGGAGATGTAGCCGGCCTGATCGCCGGCCAGGTAGGCGACCGCCGCCGCGACCTCCTCGGGCCGCCCGAAGCGGTTGATGTCGTTGGGAACCCAGTCCTCGGTCGCCGCCGCTTCGATGTCCGCCCACGTCCCGGTCCAGCCGCGATCGGGCGCTATCGAAGTGACCAGATCCCGCACGGAGTCGACGAGTATCGCGCCAGGTGAGACGACATTCGACGTCACCCCGGTGCCCCCGAGTTCCCGCGCGAGCGAGACCGCCAGGTTGTGACGCGCCGCGAGGGTGGCGTTGTAGTGCGGCTGTTCTTTCATGGGTTGCGATGCCAGACCGCCGCCGATGGTGATCACACGCCCCCATCCCCGCCCGGTCATCGGCTCGACCAAGCGATGGATCATCCGGACGCCGGAGATGACATTGACGTTGTAGATCTGCGCCCAATGATCAGCAGAGGCCTCGCGCCACGCGAGATGGCCGTAGATCCCGACGTTGTTGACCAAGATGTCGATCGGTCCACCAGCCAGTGCGGCGGCGGCGACAGCGTCTGCCCCGGCATCGGTTCCGAGGTCGCCGATCGCGACCTCCGCTCTTCCGCCGGCGGCGAGCACCGCAGCTTCGACGGCTCGGGCGCGGTCGAGGTTTCGGCCGTGGACGACCACCGCCGCGCCTTCAGCGGCCAACATGCGGGCCGCCGCGGCACCGAGCCCGTTGCTCGAACCGGTCACCAACGCCCGCCGACCAGTCAAATTCAGATCCATCTCGCTTCTCCCATCATCATGTCTACGAGTGTGGACTTCATTAAGTCTACACTCGTAGACATGGTCGAACGCCGACGCAGGCAATCCACCCGGTCAGTCCCCGAGGCGCCCGAACACCAGGACGCACCCCGACGTCGCGACGCGACCGTGACGCGCGCGGCGATCCTGGAGTCGGCCATCGCCGCGTTCGCGCGCCACGGATACGACGGCGTCGGGGTACGCGACATCGCCCACGGCGCCGGCGTGACCGCGAAACTGGTCAACCGGTACTTTGGCTCCAAGGAGCAGCTATTCGCCGAAGCAGCGGACGTATCGATGACACCTCGCACCGTGCTACCCGACCGTCCGGACCAGCTGGCTCAACGAATAGCGGCCGGACTGGTCGAACGCACCGCGCCCGGCGCCGCGGAACTCGACCCGTTTCTGCTGGTACTGCGCTCGACGACCGATCCGCGGGCGACGGAGATCCTAGCGGCCGGGATCAGGCGGCACCCGGCGCGAGCACTATCGGATCTGCTCGAGGGCCCGGCGACCGACGAACGAGCCATGCTCGCCCACGCGCTGATCGCCGGGATATACCTCCTGCGAACTGTGCTCGGCGTCGATGAACTGGTCGATGCGGACCCGGCCGAACTGACGCAACGGATCGAGCGAATGCTGACCGCGGTGCTGACCGAACCCGATCCGAAGAAATCGGACGGCACCTGGTGAGCACAGGCCTCGCGCCGGCGGACTCCCCTTGATTTCCGCAAACGCGGACATAAACTCCACATCGTGTCGAATTTACGGATCAGCGAAGCGGCGGCGTTGCTCGGAGTCAGCGATGACACCGTGCGCCGCTGGATCGATCAGGGCAAGCTGACCGCAATCCAGCTCGACAGCGGACGCAAGGGCGTCCGCGGCCGGGAGCTGGCCGAATTCCTCCGCGCCACGGCCGAGACTCCCGAGCCCGGCGTGACCGTCGCCGCGTCGGCGCGCAATCGCCTGCGCGGGATCGTCACTCGGGTGGTGAAGGACACCGTGATGGCCCAGGTCGAGATGCAGGCCGGACCGTTTCGGCTGGTGTCGCTGCTGAGCAGGGAATCGGCCGACGAGCTGGGGCTCGAGGTCGGCAGCATCGCGGTCGCCTCGGTCAAGTCGACGCATGTCGTTGTCGAGATTCCGGAAAGTTGACGAGGACGACGATGATCCGATCACTCAGCGTGCTGGTCGCCGCGGTCGGCGTGGCGGGCTGCGGTTCGGTCCACCCCGCCGAACCCGGCGGGCCGAACACGATCGCCGGCACGGTCACGGTTTTCGCCGCGGCCTCGCTGACCGAGACATTCACCGAGCTCGGCAAGCAGTTCGAGGCCGCACATCCCGGAGTGCGAGTGATGTACAGCTTCGGCGCCAGTTCCGCGCTGGCCGAGCAGATCAACCAGGGCGCGCCCGCCGACGTCTTCGCCTCGGCCGCGCCGAAGAACATGCGGCAGGTCGTGGACATGGGCGAGGTCGCCGGCGCTCCGGCCACGTTCGTGCGCAACCGGCTGGAGATCGCGATACCCGAGGGCAACCCCGGCCATATCACCGGATTGGCGGATTTCGGCAGGACCGAACCGAGGATCGCGCTGTGCGCCGAACAGGTGCCGTGCGGCGCGGCCGCCGCGACGGTATTCCGAGTGGCGGGGATCGCCCCTCGGCCCGATACCCGCGAGACGGACGTGAAAGCGGTCCTGACGAAGGTGAAACTCGGCGAGGTCGACGCGGCGCTGGTCTATCGGACCGACGTACAGGCGGGGGGAGATCAGATCGAGGGCATCGACTTCCCGGAGGCGGACAAGGCGATCAACGACTATCCAATAGCCCCGCTCGCACACGCGCCGAACGCAACGGCGGCTGGCGCGTTCGTCGACTTCATCCGGTCCGAGCGAGCCCGAACGGTATTCGCGACGGCGGGATTCGACACACCGTGACCCGCGCGGCGCGGCGAAGGACAGTCTCGGGGCGACGACCGCTCATTCTGGTGCTACCCGCGGTGTGTGCGCTGGCATTCCTGCTCGTCCCGCTGTTCGGGCTGGCACTGCGAGCGCCGTGGCGGACACTGCCCGACCGACTGTTGACCACCGAAGTCGGTGCGGCGCTGCGGCTTTCGCTGCTGTGCGCGAGTCTGGCAACGGTGGTCTGCCTGCTGTTGGGCGTTCCGCTGGCCTGGCTGCTCGCGCGGGGGGAGATTCCGGGGCGTGGGCTGTTGCGGGCTCTGGTCACCGTGCCGCTGGTGTTGCCGCCGGTGGTGGGCGGTGTCGCCCTGCTCCTCGTACTCGGCAGGCGTGGACTGGTCGGCCGCTATCTGTACGACTGGTTCGGGGTTGCCTTGCCATTCACGACCGCCGGGGTGGTGGTCGCGGAAGCGTTCGTCGCGATGCCTTTTCTGGTGATCTCGGTGGAGGGTGCGCTGCGCGCGGCGGACCCGCGGTTCGAGGAAGCCGCCGCCACGCTCGGCGCGTCACGCTGGCTGACGTTCCGCCGGGTGACGCTGCCGTCCGTATTACCAGGTGTCGTCGCGGGCGGAGTGCTGTGCTGGGCGCGGGCTCTCGGCGAATTCGGCGCGACGATCACCTTCGCCGGCAACTTTCCGGGGAAGACGACCACCATGCCGTTGGCGGTCTACTTGGCGCTGGAGCACGAACCCGACGATGCGATGGTGCTGAGCCTGGTGCTGCTCGCAGTCTCGGTCGCGGTGTTGGTCGCCCTACGCGAGCGTTGGATTCGGGGCGCGGTATGACGCTGGATGCTCATCTGCGGGTCACCCGCGGGCAATTCGATCTCGATGTTCCACTGATCGTGGCGGCGGGCGAGGTGGTCGCGCTACTCGGCCCCAACGGCGCGGGCAAGACCACAGCGCTGCGCACCCTCGCCGGACTGACGCCGCTCACGAGTGGCGCGATCCGGCTCGACGACGACACCTGGGACGAGCCACCGACGCTGTTCCGGCCCGCCGCGGATCGCCGGGTCGGTGTCGTCTTCCAGGATTACCTCCTGTTCGCCCACCTGAGCGCGTTGGACAATGTCGCCTTCGGCCTGCGGGCCCGCGGACACCGCCGCGCCATCGCCCGCGACCGCGCCGCGCACTGGCTGCGCCGCGTCGGCCTCGCCGATCACGCCGCCGCCACACCGCGCGCCCTCTCCGGTGGCCAGGCGCAGCGGGTCGCGCTCGCCAGGGCGCTGGCGACCGACCCCGCGCTGCTGCTGCTCGACGAGCCGCTTGCCGCGCTGGACGCGAGCACGCGCCTGCTCGTCCGGTCGGATCTCGCCCGGCACCTGGCCGACTACCCGGGCCACACCGTACTGGTCACACACGATCCGCTGGATGCGATGGTGCTCGCCGATCGCCTCGTCATCATCGAGGACGGCACGATCATTCAACAAGGACCTCCCGCCGAGGTCGCCCGCCGCCCGCGTTCGAACTATGTCGCGCACCTGGTCGGCCTCAACCTCTATCGCGGTACAGCCCGCGGCACCACCGTCGACCTGGCCGAGGGCGGCGTGCTCACCGTTGCCGAACCGGCGGCGGGCCCGGTCCACGTCGTTTTCCCGCCAACCGCGGTCAGCCTGCACCCCGCGCCCCCGGCGGGCAGCCCGCGCAACGCGTGGCCGGTCACCATCGCCGGTATCGAGCAACACGCCCACACCATCCGGGTTCGCCTCGACGGCATCCCGCCGGTACTCGCCGACGTCACCCCCGCCACCGTCGCCGAGCTCCGACTCGGGCCGGGCAGCGAGCTGTGGGCCGCGGTCAAAGCCACCGAAACCCATACCTACCCGGCATGAAACCCGGGGCGGCCCGTACGGCGACCTCGGCCCTGGACGCCTTGCCCGGCAGAAGGCCCACTGAACGCGGCTCGGCACCGGGGAGGACGCCGGGATGCGCTTGCGCACCGAAACCGAAGCCGATCGACGTATCCGGATCGACCGCGATACCGGCGTGTGACTGGACGTCCGCGAGCGGCTGATCCGCATCACTATTCGCAGCACTTTCCGAGTACGAGACCCGAACGGGTTCCGATTCGGAGTTACAGGAGAGCAATGCTGGAATATCGCCAGCCACGCCAGAATTTCATTCGGTTGACGGATTGAAAAGCCGAACAGGCGCCGATCCGCGATCAGCGCCTGTGGCGAGCAGCATCATTGCTGCGTATGAGCAGCATCATTGCTGCGAAGTGACAGCGTCATCGCTGCGAAATATCCTGGCGCCTAACGCGTTTCACGGCAGGCGCCGGTGAAGCATCAGAGGTAGGCGCCGCAGACGGGCCACGCGCCCGGCCCCTGGGTGGCGAGCACGTTCTCCGCGACGCGGATCTGCTCTTCACGGCTCGCGTTGGACGGGTTGCCCGAGCCGCCGTTGGCCGCCCAGGTACTCTGGGTGAACTGCAGGCCGCCGGAGAAGCCGTTACCGGTATCGGTGCCCCAGTTGCCACTGCTCTCGCACTGCGCGACGGCATCCCAGTTGTGGGCCGACGCGGTGGCGGTGGACAAGCCGAACGGTACGGCGACGAGGGCGCCGAGCGCTGCGGTGAAGCCAAGGACACGAGTGCTGAACTTGCGGTTTTGCGACATGTGATTTCCCGCCTGCGCCCACCGGCTCGACGGGGTGTCCGCCGCGTCCCTGCCCCCAGGAAGGTCGGGGATGCTCGAACCGTGGGGCAGGGTTTCCGGCGTTCAGCGATTCGAGTTCGGCCTCGGCGTAGATCCGAGCCGAGAACGACGTTAGCGGAAAAATCACGACAGATCACGTTCGAATAACGAGCACATAACCTGAATCACTGATCGAGACTATTGCTATTCACGCCGGTCGAAGACAGAAAATTAACTATATCGAATTCCCGTGATAGCTCCGTTATGTGTTCGAGATCACAGGGATATCGGGTTTGCGGATGGTGCAACCGGGTGCGACCACCGCGCATCCGCGACAGGTGTCGGCCGTTCGGCGCCGCCGCCGATCCGGCGAGAACAGACCGCTACCTGTCGCGCGAGCAGCCCGGTGACCAGGCACGCAACGACGAGCTCGTGGTGGGAGCACAGATCGACCGGACGCGTCGTGTCGCTGGGCGAGGAAGGGGTCCCCCCGGGCAATGCCGGGATCCATGACGGCCGACAGACCCGCGCTCGGCGGCGACTACAGCTTGCTCCAACCCGAACCGGCGGTACCGCGGCTGGACTATTTGCCGTGTGCTCGCAGCTGATAAAGCCCTTCGGTTTCGGCGACCACTACACCGTTGGCGTCGGTGACCACCGCCCGCAACGTGAAGTCGGCCTTGCCGTGCTCCGCGGCCTGCTCGCTGATGCGCGCGATGTCCGCTTCCGACAGCGTCGCCGCCGCCCGCACGTCGGTCTTCGCGGGCTTGCGGAAGAAGACGTGCAGGTCCTTCACCAGCGGATAGAACGCCGAGTTGTCGAAGGTGGCGACAGCGATCGCACCACCGAGAATTTCGGCGACGGTGAACAGCACGCCCGCGTACATCACGCCGAAGTGGTTGCCATTGCCCTCGACCGGCACTGTCGTGGCCGCGAATCCGCGCCGCACTTCCACTGCCCGCGCGCCCATCTTGTGCGCGACGGGGATGGCGAACTCCAGCGCCCCGTTGACGATGTCCTCGAACGGAGGAGTCTCGACCTCGCCCATGTCCACAACCGTCCCTTCCCGCCGGAGGTGGCTGACACCTCGTCGTCTCTGCCGCGGCCACCGCGGTGGACCGCGCCGAACTGTATGCCCTCGATACCACGCCGCGACAGCGTTCGCTCCCCGTCGACCAATTCCGGGGCCGATGGGGACCGATCTGTCGTCCAGAGGGGCACGACACGCACCTCGGGCGGCTCGCACTCGGTGTTCTGGACGCCGGACGAGACACCGTCTCACCGGGGCGGCTGGATCGCCGGGGTGAAGGGTTGGTTGATCGTGGTGAAGTATTGGACAAAGGCGGCAATAGCGATGGGTGCGGTAACGAAGAGTTGACCAGCCAGAGTTCCGAGTGCGCCTACGGCAATGATGCCGCCCAGACAGCCGACCGCGGCAGCGGGAATGAATGGTCCGAACATACCGACGATGGTCGCGGCGGCAATGGTGGCACCGGCAATACCACCGAGGACACAGCCGACGATGCCGCCACCGACGCCACCCACTGTGGTGGCGATCGTGGCACCCGTCGCAATCGTCTCCTTCAGCCGGGTGAAGGCCGCGACTTCACGTTCGTACGGCGTTCGCCACAGCGCCTGGTCCTCGAAGGGGAGGGCAACCGGCCGATATACCGCATGCTCGAGATCGAATTGCGGTCTGAGCGTTGCGGTTCGACCCTCGATCTCGGCGGCGATCGGGAAAATGAAATCGTCGACGCGGAACTCCAGTGGGGTTCCCGCGAGAACGACGCCGGTGGCCGCTGCGACTTCGAACACCCCGTTCTCGACCTTCATCGAACCCGAATCGATATGGACGACCACGTTCTCTTCGGATGTGGTGGCGGTGTAATTGACGATGCCGTTCTCGGTGGCCGGTGGGGCGGCGTCGGCGGTTCCGGCCGTGACACCGGCAATGGCGACCGCGAGCGTCGTTGCTGTGGCGATTTTGCGCAGAAACATGTTCTGGGAACCCTACTCAGTCGTTCGGACGGTGTGATTACGCGGCGATTCAGCTATCGGAGAACGCGGGAACCGACGGGCTCAGTTCTCCGGGAGTTGTGCGTTGACGGGCGCCCGGTCGAAATCGGAGGAGGAGAAGGCGGCGACAGACCGGTCGTGCCCTGGTGAACCGGCAGCCGAACCCAGCGCTACGGTGCCGCCGAACAAGGCGGCGGCAGCGGCGCCGACGAGCAGCCAGCGCAGACCGGCGAGGGTGCGGCGAAGCATAGTATCCATGGTGAAACCTCCTGCGGAAGTGATGATCTCGAAGACGATCACCACCATCGCAGGAGTTGACTTAACCCAGCCTGAAGCCGCCTGAAATCCGTTTCAGGAACTGTCTGCCGCGCTCGCGCGCCGCGGGCGTCGGCCGGCCGACATCACGAGGCCGGGACCAACTCTTGGGTGATGGCGTCGACGAAGTCGACGAGGTCGCCCGGGTTGCGCGAGGTGATCAGCGTCCAACCGTCTTCCGGCGACTGCACACTCGCTTCGTCGACCCACGCTCCCCCAGCGTTGGTGATGTCGGTGCGCAGTGAGTAGTACGAGGTCAGCGTCTTGCCCGGCAGCACGCCCGCGTCCACGAGCAGCCACGGACCGTGGCAGATCGCGGCGATCGGCTTGCCCGCGTCCACGAACTGCCTGGCCAGTTCGACGGCACGCTCGGTCACTCGCAGCCGATCGGCATTCACCGTGCCGCCGGGCACGACCAATATGTCGAAATCGTTTCCCGAGACCTCATCGAGTGACGAATCCGGTGGCACGACAGTGTCTTTGTCCACGTCACGTCGGACCGTCTGGACCGGGTCCGGCTTCGGCGCGGCGTGGGTGACCTGTGCGCCTCGCTTACGGAGTTCGTCGCGTGGCATCAGCAGTTCGTCCCGTTCCACCCCCGCATTCGAGGTGATGATCAGGACCCGCGCACTGTTCAGCTGATCGGGCATGAGCAACTCCTTTGCGATCGGGGTGTCCTCCCCCGGTCATGCCGCGAACGGGACCGGTTAAACCCGACCGAACCGGAATCATGCCGCGACGTCACCCGGGCACCGGTCAAAGCCCCTGGATGCCGGTCCCCGCAGTCACCTTCCCGCCGACGGAGGCAACAACGTGGCCGACAGGTGCTCTTGGGCCAGACGACGTAGGGCTGACAGCAGAGTGTCGCCGAGGATGGTGCCCACGATGGCGGTTTCGGTCATGCGTTCCAGGCCCGATTCCTTGCCGACCAGGGCGAGGTCGGTCGCGGCGATGGCTTCACAAGCAGTGGCGTAATAGTCCATCGCGGCGACCACGTCGGAGTGGCCGAGCAGGCGTAGCGCGGCACAGACCTCGACGAGGGTGCCGCGGGCGGGACTGGTTTCGTCGATGTGCCAGCCCCGTTGGCTCAGCAGCTGCGCGACGTCCTCGGCAGCGGTCTCGCGCTGTTGGTCACCGACCGGTGATCGGCGCCCGCCCAAGGCGTACAACACGTGGCCGATCGTGTCGCGCGCGGACGCGCTGTCGCCATCCAGCACCGCGAGCAGCTCCTTGGCCGCCCCCACCGACAGGCCGCCGATATCCACCAGCGCACGGATCAGTCGCAGGCGGCTGACGTGATCGCCGCCGTATTCGGCCTGGTTGTGGTGGGTTCGCACACCAGGGGGCAGCAGGCCCTCGCGAACGTAGAACTTGATCGTCGCGACAGGGATGCCGCTGGCACGGCTGAGTTCGGCGATCCGCATCGGACTCCTCGACATCGGTCCACGTATTGATCGGTCCACGTATTGACAGTGGGAAGTACAGCTATCAATACTACTACTGATAGTACAACTATCGATACTTTAAGTACCTAAAGTATCCGCGGCACCGTCGCCCCCGGCGCACGATCCTGTTCGCACCGCTCGGCGTCCCGGTCAACCCGGCGCATCCGATCCACCCGGCACCACGTCCGGAATCCGACCGTCCCACGGAGGCATGATGGAAACCCTTATCGTTCTGCTGACCACACTGCTCGCCCTGCGTGCGACCGGCGCGCTCGGCGCACGCCGATTCGCGGTATGGCGCACCTGTGGCGCCTACGCCCTGGGCGTGATGCTGATCATGACCGGCGCAACGCATTTCCTCCCCGAAGCGTTCGCCGACTCCCCCGCACCCACCCACTCGGATTTCATGCCGATGGTGCCGCCGTTCGTCCCGCTCCCCAGCCTGATGATCTATCTGACCGGCGTCCTGGAACTACTCGGCGCGATAGGCATGTTCCCGGCGCGCACTCGTCGACCGGCGGGGCTCGGCCTCACCGTGTTGTTCCTGGCGATGCTGCCCGCCAACATCTACATCGCCGTCGCCGACGTCTCGTTCAACGACGCACCAGCCACCCCGTTGTGGGTGCGGATTCCCGAGCAGATGGTGTACATCGGCGTCGCGCTATGGGCGGCCGGGGTACTGCGGTTCCCGCGAAAAGGCAGCCCCGAGCCGTCCGACCGAGCAGCGATCGACTCCGAAGGAGCGGCATTTCGGCGCTGACGTGCTCGGGTCGCGGTTTGGCGGGCGTTAGCGGTCTCGAGTACCGCACCGAACCCGCAGCCGGCATTCCCCGCACTGCCACACGGTGCCGATCAGCCGGTCGGTCAGTCACATACGGCGCCATGCGATGCCGAGCCCACCAGCTTCGAATACTTGGCGAGCACGCCACGGGTGTAGCGGGCCGGCAAGGGTTTCCAGCCTTGTGCGCGCTGCGCGAGTTCCTCGGCGTCGACCAGAAGGTCGAGGGTGCCCGCGCCGACATCGAGCCGGATCCGGTCGCCGTCGCGCACAAACGCGATGGGGCCGCCGTCGACCGCTTCCGGGGCGACATGGCCGACGCACAGGCCCGTCGTGCCACCCGAGAAACGGCCGTCGGTGAGCAGGAGGACATCCTTGCCCAACGCGGCGCCCTTGATGGCCGCGGTGATCGCCAGCATCTCGCGCATCCCCGGACCGCCCTTCGGTCCCTCGTATCGGATGACCACTACGTCCCCCGCCGAGATGGTGCCGTCCTCGAGCGCGTCCATCGCCGGCCGCTCGCGATCGAAAACCCGTGCGGTACCGACGAACACATCGGAGTCGAATCCCGCCGACTTGACAACGGCGCCGCCGGGCGCGAGCGACCCCGTGAGAATGGTGATACCGCCGGTCGGGTGGATCGGCGACCCCATCGCCCGAACCACCTTGCCATCAGGATCCGGCGGGGCGATATCGGCCAGGTTCTCCGCGACGGTGCGCCCCGTCACCGTCAGACACTCGCCGTGCAGGAGCCCGGCATCGAGCAGCGCCTTCATCATCACCGGCACGCCGCCGATCCGATCCACATCGGTCATCACATGTCGGCCGAAGGGCTTGACGTCGGCGAGATGCGGCACCCGGCGACCGACCCTGGCGAAATCGTCCAGCGACAGCTCGACGTTCGCCTCGTGCGCGATCGCCAGCAGGTGCAGAACGGCATTGGTGGAACCCCCGAATGCCATCACCACCGCGATGGCGTTCTCGAAAGCCTCCTTGGTGAGAATGTCCGAGGTCGTGATCCCGCGCCGGATCAACGTCAGGACGGCCGCACCGCTGCGCCTGGCATAACCGTCCCGGCGTCGGTCGGTCGCGGGCGGCGCCGCGCTGCCGGGCAACGACATGCCCATCGCCTCGGCGGCGCTGGCCATGGTGTTGGCGGTATACATCCCGCCGCAGGCGCCTTCGCCAGGACAGATGGCCCGTTCGATGGCATCCACGTCGGCGCGGCTCATCAGGCCGCGTGAGCAGGCTCCGACCGCCTCGAACGCGTCGATGATGGTCACCTCGCGCTCGCTGCCGTCGGACAGTTTCGCAACCCCGGGCAGGATCGAACCTGCGTAGAGGAACACACTCGCCAGGTTCAACCTGGCCGCCGCCATCAACATCCCGGGCAGCGACTTGTCGCACCCCGCGAGCAGCACCGAGCCGTCCAGACGCTCCGCCTGCATCACCGTCTCGACGCTGTCGGCGATCACCTCGCGTGACACCAAGGAGAAGTGCATCCCCTCATGGCCCATGGATATGCCGTCGGACACCGAGATGGTGCCGAACTGCAGGGGATAGCCGCCGCTCGCGAACACGCCGTCCTTGCACGCCCTGGCGAGCCGGTCCAGCGACAGATTGCACGGGGTGATCTCGTTCCAGGAGGACGCGACCCCGATCTGCGCCTTCTCCCAATCGTCGTCTCCCATGCCGACCGCACGCAGCATCCCGCGGGCAGCGGTCTTCTCCAAGCCGTCGGTGACGTCGCGGCTGCGGGGCTTGAGGTCGGCGACATTCGGATCATTGGCCACGGCTGCTCATCATTCCTGCTCGCGCCGGATTATGGCGCCGACCACGCCGATCGCCGACCCGCGTTCCGACAGCGCCGGACTCGGTCGGCCGGAGCCGAAGGGTCCGTTCGCCCTGACGCGCTACACCGGACGCCTGCCCGGACGCGCTCCCGGCCGTGGGACGAGATGGGCCGTGGACGAGGACGCCGAAAGTATCGGCCACACCATGCCGCGTGCAGTCCACCGCACGAGGTGCTGACGGCCCGAGGTGCAGAGGCGATCATTTGCCGGTACAACGGAATCGTGTGGGCTTCACAGTGTTTGGCCGCGTTCGTCAGTGTCGTCACGGCCTGTGCGGCGGTGTCCGGCCTGTCCGCTCGCCCTGCCGCGGCCGCCCCGACGGACGCGCACTTGGTCGACGAGATACCCCTGGGCGGCTCCGCGTCGCGGATGGATGTCTACTCGCCTTCGATGGATCGCGTCGTGAGCAACAGGGTGATCAGAGCCGCTGGCGGCCGAGCGCCCACGTTGTATCTGCTCACCGGTATCGGTGGTGGCGTGGACGGGATCTCGTGGTGGGACGACACGGATGTCCGAGAGTTCTTCGCCGACAAGGATGTCAATGTCGTGATGCCGGTCGGAGGCGCCTACAGCCTCTACACCGACTGGCTCACCGACGACCCGGTGGTCGGCCGCAACCGGTGGCAGACCTATCTCACCCGAGAACTCCCAGCAGTCCTCGATACTCGGCTCGACACCACGCGGCGGAAAGGGATCGCGGGAGTCTCGATGAGTGCGGCCTCGGCGGTCGACCTCGCCATCCAGGCGCCCGATGTGTACAGCGCCGTCGCGGCATACAGCGGCTGCCCCTGGGCGTCGGATCCCGTCGGTGTGGCGATGACCAGCGCCCAGGTGATACGCGGCGGAGCCAACCCCGCGAACATGTGGGGCGACCCTGGCGAAGGGATCTGGCAGGCGCACGACGCCTTCGCCAATGCGGCCGCCCTTGCGGGGAAGACCATCTATCTCTCCGCTGCTTCCGGCGCCCCCGGCGCGATTGATCGAGGTGGACTCCCCTTCCCTCCGATCGAGGCGATCGCGAGCACGTGCACCGCGGCCTTCGCGGATCGGCTCACCGAACTCGGCCTGCCCGCGATTCATGTCAACCGCCCGGAGGGATCGCACACCTGGGGTCAGTTCGAAACGGATCTGCACGACTCCTGGCCGCATCTGGCTCACGCGCTCGGAGTGTGAACCACGCTCCTGCCGACCGGAATCGGGCGCTGTCGGTACACCATGTGAACCACGGCGGGCGCGGAACTCGACCACAGCCGTCGACCGGTGAGCTTCTGCACCGTGACGTCGAGCCCGTCGGCCGGCCGGGTCACGGCCTCGAGCATGCTGATACCCGGCCGGGAAGTCTCCGCTCCGCGGCCGGATATCAGCTGATCTCACGCCATCTCGGGCACCCGGAGGTGCGCGAATGCCAGGTCGAATTCCGCTATCTCGAGCACTGCGGCTCCTGCTCGTCTGGTCGCCGCGGTTCTGAGCCGATCCGTCATCGCACGGGTGTTGTCCATCGCCTCGCGGTTTGCCAGGACGGTCGAGCCGACCCCCCGGCCGGTTGCCCGGTCGACGAACAGACTGGAGCTGCAGAATCCCTCCAGATTCTCGACCTCCGGCAGCACTGTCGCCTTGTACGTGTCGATCATCTGATCGACCTCGCTCGGGTCGATCTGCACCCACGTGCACCGAGTGCACGCGCCGTCGCCGGCCGGGTGATCGCGGTGCACGACCGCGATTTCCCATTCTTCGACCAGTTGGACCATGCCTTCGAGCGATTGGGCGAGGCCGTCACGAAGTGATCGGACCCGCTCTCTACTGGCCTGTACCGCTGCCTCGGATTCCCACGCGGTCGTGGCTATGCACCGTCCTGATGCCCGGTCGGCCAACAACGACAGGCCAACCCACCCCTCGATCTGGGGCAAGTTCGACATCACTTCATCGCGGAGGTACGCGACGCCGCTGTCGATCGACGACGGCTGGGCCGCAATTGTGCTTGAACGTGCGTACACGGGCCACCTCCTACCCTGGTCAGGGCGGCGCCCCGGTGGCGCCACCGGACATACTCACCTTCCTCCACCCTCGGCGTGCGCGCAATCGTGGCGGAATTCGGGCCGGTGGCGACCGGTCCTCCTCGAAATTGTTCATTCAATTACCCGACGATCGCGGTATCGACGGCTCCGGCGCGACGGCGAAACGGCTCACGGCTGCTCGGTCGATTTGATCAGCAGATTCTCCAGACTGGCGGTCTGATCGGAGTACGTTCGCACACCGATGACCGCGACGAACTCGCGATCACCGGCCCGACGTTGCAAAGAGTTCCAATAGTTGGCGAGAAACCAACCCGCTCCAGCGGTGCCACGCGGGCCCAATCCCGCGCAAAATATCCAATATCGATCGGGGTGCAGATCCGGGCTCGGTCGTACTCGTGCGATGATGCCGATATTGCGACTGTCATTCGAGTCGTACCGGCTGCCATCGGTCAGCTCGAGGTGCTCCACATAGGCGCCGTCCTCGACCGGGTCGACGTGGATGGTGAATAGTGGGTGCGCGACACTCGCGAGATATAAATGCGTGCAGTCGTTGCCGCTCAGTCCGAAACTGATGTACGGGCGGTCGCACCGTCCGACGATGCCGCGGTCGCTCTGGAATGCGGTCGGAATACCGGTGTGGCGTTGCAGCAGGGAGAACACATACAGCAGTCCGCGAATATCATTTTCCGCCAGCATCACCGGGACGCCGGGGTGATGTCGAGAAGCGAATTCCCCCTCCTGCTTACCGAAGATGCGCTCACGGGGAATTCCGGCCGCGCGGAGCGCGTCGAGGGATCGTCCGGTCAGTTCGAAGGTCGGGTACACCAGAGTCGCGCCGCCGTCGACCATCTCGGCTCCGAGGAACGCCTCGAGTTCGATGTCGGTGACCGGAAGGCCGGTATCGTGCGCTCGAGTGCCATGCGGAGCGGAGTCGGCCATCTGAAACAATCCTTCGATCGTCCAGCCCGGAAACATCTTGGCGAGCACCCGGCAGTGATAGTCCCGCGGAAGCCCGATCATTCGGCCGGAAAGCCACTGGTAGTACTGTGCCTTCGCCGGCCCATGCCCCGGCGGGATCGGCGGGTCGAGTTGCGCCGCGCACCTGTCGTATGCGGCCAAAAATTCCGGATGACTCTTGAGATGCCGCTCCGCCAGCAGCATCTTCAGCACTGTCGCCAACGAAAACCCCCTTGCCCCTCCAACCTCCGTCCATCGTGTGGCGGAGATTCTGCGCTGTTCGGTTGACCAGCGACGCGACTGGGCCGACGGCCGGCAAACCCGTCGACGGCCCAGTCACCTCAGCCGTCAGATATAGGTGAAGGAGAGCCCGTTACTCACTCCCCCCGCGGTGGTGACGGTGATCGACACGGTCCCCGTCCCAGCAGGTGCGACCGCCGTGATCTGCAGAGCGGAATCGACCGTGAACGAGGTTGCCGCTGTGGCACCGAAACTCACCGCAGTAGCGCCCGTCAGGTTCGTCCCGGTCAACACAACCGGCGTGCCACCCAACGCCAATCCCACATTCGGCACCGCGACCACCAGGGTAGGAACCCCGATGTACGTGAACGCCACACCATTACTCGTACCACCCGGACCTGTCACAGTCACCTGCACAGTCCCTGTCCCGGCAGGCGCAACAGCCGCAATCTGAGTATCCGACAAAACAGTGAACGACGTCGCCGCAACAGCGCCGAAAGTCACCGCCGTAGCACCCGACAAACCCGTCCCGGTCAACACAACCGGCGTACCACCCGCCGCCAAACCCACATTCGGAGTCACCGTCGTCAGCGTCGGCACGCCGGCATAGGTGTAGGCGACGCCGTTGCTACTGCCGCCCGTGCCGGTCACCGTCACCTGCACGGTCCCCGTTCCGGCAGGCGCGACAGCCGTGATCTGCGTTGCGGAATCGATGGTGAAAACGGTCGCGGTGTTACCGAACTTCACGGTGAGCGGATCGGTGAACCCGGTACCGGTGATAGTGACACTGTTCCCGCCCGACGCGGGGCCAGAGGTCGGGGAGATGGACGTGATCGTAGGGATCACGACATAAATGAAGGGGACCGCACCGCTGACGCCGCCCGGACCGGTGACGGTGACCGGCACGATCCCTGTTCCCGCAGGACTGACAGCCGTGATCTGCGTATCCGAGTCGACGATGAACGAAGTCGCCGCCGCACTACCGAAACTGATCGCGGTGGCTCCCGTCAGACCTGTCCCCGTGAGGGTGACCACCGTCCCGCCCGCAGTGGAGCCTTGGTTGGGACTGATGTTGTTCAATGCGGGAACCGCGAGAAAGGTGTAGGGAAGCCCATTACTGGTGCCGCCGGAGTTGGTGACGGTGACCTGCACCGCACCGGGCAAGCCGGCGGGGGCGACCGCGGTGATCTGTGTCGCGGAGTCGAGGGTGAAGGTGGTTGCGGTGGCGCCGAACTTCACGGTCGCGGGACCGGTGAACCCGGTCCCGGTAATCGTGACACCGGTACCCCCAGTGGTCGGACCCGAGGTTGGTGAGAGGGAGGTGATGGTAGGCATGGTGGTGCGTCCTTGGTTGATGCGGTGATAATTCCTCTGCACCGGGGGGTGCCCGACTCGCTCAGTGGCCCGGCACTTTCCATTAAGCCCCCTGGACCGGGACCTGGGCAATGAAAACTCGATCCGTTTTCGTCCGTTTTCGGAATGTTGTCCCGCACCGATGACGATTCGAGGCAAGCGGGTCGACAAGTGCGTTACCGCAGTATGACTTTCGTCAATGCGAAGACGCAGACGGAGCGACCGTTCCGAGGCCGGTCGATGACATTGATGACCGCAAATGCGAGCAGCGACCACCTGGAGGTTTCTTATCGCATACTCGAGCACCGAGACGGGCGTATTCGTGCACATCAACCCGCTCGACTCGGCGCTCGAAAATGAAATTGTGCCCGGGTATCCAGCTCGGGAATCGTCCTCGGGTCAGAGGTACAGCTCGGGCGGGTCCTCGAATTCGAAGCCGGCTTGGCGTGCACGCCGCACCATTTTCCGGTCCCACTCACGATGTGCCCGTAGCGCCATTCGGAACTCACCCATCTGCTCGGACATCTGCTGAGTCTGCGAAATAGCGAGGTCGCTCAGTACCTTCGCGGCATCGGCCTTCGTCTTCGTCATGTGGGCGTCGACATCGCCCCGTTTGAACCACGCCGTGACGACCGCCGACAACACCGAGGAGCCGGCGATGAGCACGAGCGCCGAGAACACCGACGACTGCTGGAAGGCGTTCATGGTGCCTCCTCCCTCAACTTCACTTCGTGCAGCCGCTTAACGTCCTGCCATACCTGCCTGCGCTTCCACAGGAACGCCACACCCAGCGCAATGGGCAATGGCCCGCCGAGAACCGTCGTCGGACTCAGGGTGCTGTGCTGGATTTGCAGTAACAGCAACTGTGCACCGTAGGCGACCAGCGACCAGCCGAGCGCGCCCAAACCGATCTGCTCGATCAGGTAACCCCAGACCTGCGCCGAGAACACACCGACAAGCGTCGCCACACAACCGACCAGCATCAGCACGAGCCACAGCATGCGGAATCCCGAGGACAGCGTCGCCGTGGCGGAACCCGATGGCGGGCCGAAGAAACACTGCAGCAGCGCCGAGCTGCCGAAGACAGCGCACAGCACCACCTCGAATGGATCGTGGCGTACCGTCCCCCCCGGGCGTTTCATGCGATTTCACCGCTTCCCGGAGGCGCCGGGCTCACCCTGCCGCGCGCGGACTCCACTGCCGGAAGCCCCAGTGCGGCCGCGAGGACGGCCAGGATGAAGTCCGACAGGTCGGACGAGATAATCCCTTTGGTGACCTGGTATCCGATCAGCGCTGCCAGCACCGGATACAGCAGGGTGCGCACCGGCTCACTGCGCAAGGTCGTGAACACTTTTTTCATCGGATTCCCCTTTTCTCAGCTCTGCGGGTCGTGCAGAGGCTTGTCGATGCCATCGGCGGTCACCGTGGCCAGCGTCTGGCGCGGCGTCCAATAGACGCGGCCCTGATCGAATTCTTGATAGGTACCGGTGTCCCACGGGATTTCGTCGGATACCGGCCAGCCGAGCACACCGTTCTCGGACCCACTGCGATTCCAGCGATCGCGGATCGCGCCGTGCACCCAGTAGGCGCCCTTGCCGTCACGCCGATACAGTGCGCCGCCTTGGAAGCCCTGCACCTCGCCCCACGGCTGCCCGTCGGGTCCGTTCAGCACGGCACGGTCGGTGACCGGGTATCCGAGCGGTCCGGCCTCCCACCTCAATTCCTCGAACCTGCCCCACAATGTGGCCGGGATCGGGTGCGCGCCGATCGAAGGATGCCAGTAGATATAGCCGTGCTCGAATCGGGCGAATCGGCCGGCGCCATCAGGAGTGCTGAGTTCGCCATCGGTGATTCGGCGACCGAGCCACGAATTCGCCGCGTAGGCGTCGTCGATCGCGTTCGGCGGCGGTCCTTGCGGTGTACCGGCCGCGTATTCCCGCACATAGCGCAGGAACCGGGGCCAGGGAAAGTTGTAGCCGACGTCGGTGTGGTTGCCGATACCGAGGCATTCGGTCACGTATTTGTGATCGCTGATCCCGTCCCGCCGTTGGTAAGGCGGCACGATGACATCGGTGGCGAACCCGTATTTCTTCGCATCCTGCACGGCCAGCCAGGCGGCGATCCGGATATCCCGGTCGATCTGCGCCCAGTCGTCGGGCCCCCAGCCGGCCCGACTTCCGGCGAAACACAGGTTGATCGTGTACGAATTCGCGTCGAGCACCGACCAACTCGCAAGATCGGTATCCACGACATCGCATACGATGCCGTCGCGCACTGTGTAGTGGTAACTGGCTCCGTGGCCGGGATCGTTGAGATAGTTCGCCAGGCTCTCCGCGGTGCCATTTCCCTCCTGTGTGTGCAGCAGGAAGTTGGTGATCCGTGCGCCGTGCCGCGACGAGGCCGAATTCCCCATGCGGTCGAGTTCTCTGTACTCCGGTGCCGTCATCTTCTTCTTTCCTTCCACTGTGAGCCATCGGCCTTCGCCTGTGTGCGCGTCGTCGATCTCGATCGTTTCGAGCAGGAAGACACCGTTCGGCGGCTGCTGCGACAATCGGTGGCCACTTCCGCTGCACGACTCGGCCGTGCACCGCCGATCTCTTCCGCGCCATGCGCCCGACTCGGATGACAAGTCGCATGCGCACATTGCCGCCGACAGGACCTCGGCCGGCCGGGTGTCGCCGTCCTTCGCCCGGCAACTCGATTACCGACGGCGGCCAGGTCGACCGGCGGTGGGAGCCATCGACGACCTGTGTTCCTCAGTCGGCGGCGAGCCGAAGTCACTGTGCCGCACGTTCGTACGCACCGATGGCTTGCCTGCGATCGGCACCGCGCCGATGCCGTGGCGGAACTCGTGTCGAGGTCGCTCTACCGTCCCGTCGCAGTGCCGCGTGGTCTTTCGATGCCTTCGGGGGCCCGCATCGGCGGCGCGAGACCCGCGACCGGCGGCGCACAGACGACAGCGCGCACGGTGTCGACGGTGTTTTCGCGGTCGGCGGACTCGACGAGCGCCCGGCAGGTTCTTCCAGGGTTCGCTGTCGGTGTCGTTGACCTGCGGGCGATCCCGATCGCCGCGACTCTGGTGGCCCACGAGTTCGGTGCGAGGGAGGTATGGGTAGGCATATGGCTACCTCCTTGTTGCCGTGACGAGATATTCCTCTACACCGGGGGGTGCCCCGACTCCAGTGATGGCCCGGCTACTTCCATTAACACCCTGGATCGACACTCGGGCAATGGTTTTCCGATCCGTTTTCGTCCGTTTTCGGATTATTGCGGGAAATTTTCGGTATCTATGCCTGGAGCAAGGAAAATCCAGGCGTTGCCGCAGTGCGGTTTTCGGCGACGAGGCGTAGTCGTCGGTCAGCGGCCGTAGGGCGCCGACGGCCGTAGCCTTCGAGACCGTCGGCGGGTGGCGACTCGCCGGTCTATGTCTTGCCGTGGACGGCGCGGCTGGACACGGATCACTGTTGCACGCCAGCACAGTGATCGCCATTGGCCGGCAAGGCCGGCTGCCGCACGAGCACATCCGCCCCGGCGGCCACCGACTCTCCTTCTCGGTGCAGCGACCGCGCAACACCCTGCTCGGCACAGGGCAGCAGCCCCTGACCTGTTCGTGGACCGATCGGCGGATGAGTGCCGACGCAGCCAGCCGCCCGGTTGCGCTCCCCTCCCCGATCGTGTCGGCACTCGGCGCGCCGGGTCATCACCATTCACCGTGTCGACCAGGGACCGGGCGGCAGTACAACCCTCCGCATCCGCATCCGCAACCTCTACCTACCGACGACACTCGCTGACAGCCCGGTGAATGGCGCCGCGTTCGAACCCGGAGCCACGTCCGGTCTCAGGTCGAGAACATGCAGCTTTGGTAGCTTGTGCTCAGATATGCACTGCTGTGCGGATTCACGTAGTGGGAATCCCCCCGGCCATCGGGGCCTGTGTACAACCTGACCGTGGCGTTCGTTTGGTTATCCACCGCACCCTTCCCGATCTCGATATTAAAGGTCCGGTAATCTTCCGGATTGTCGATCCGGTCGGAGTATCCCGAGCCGTTTTGGTAGGAGAACGTCCCGAAGGCCATGTCCTCACCTCTTTCGTGAGACAAGCAGTCAAACGCCACTCGAATCTGTAACTTGTCGCCGCAGTGTACGCGCGACAGTGGCCCAGTGGGCAGAACAGGCAATTTACCGGCTATCAGATACCTACGCAGTTGGAACCCCTCCATCGTGAGAAAGAAGCCGAATCCGATATCGATCAGCAAATCGAGGCGGAGCTGGGCGCGAGGACTATGATCAACTTTCGTCGATCCCCGACTACCCGAACCGCAGGAACGCATTGCATCATCGACAGCGAGATTCGAACTCGAGCGCGTAGGTATGGATTCGCAAGGGCACAGCCGACTCTCGGAATTTCCACTGGAACTGCGCGAAACCCAATGTCGCCGAACGGTCGCGGAATGCGGCGGGTCGACCCGAACAATTCCGATGGAATCGAAGTCCGGAATTATAGAACCGCGAGATGATCTGGGCCGCAATCAGATACCCAGATCGAGTCGGTGTCGTCACCGACCTGCCGCATCGCCTGCACCGACGTCCGTCCGGCCGCCTCGGTCGACGCTGCGGGCCGGTGCACTCGACACCGCCGCACCCGCGGCGACCGCTGCGCCGGTAGGTGTCCCCCGGTGGCCGCGCGAACGATTGGCAGAGCATTGATAGATAAATGAGCGACGCTAGACACTCAGGTCGACCGGAACCCCCGCCCGCCCGAGCTCCAACCACGGATCCCACCTGGGGTCAGCTCGGGGTCACCTCGTCGGCGGCGCGAAAATGCCGCCGGAGCGGCGTCGGGTCACGCTGGCGGGCTCCCCCGCGACGCAGGTGTCACGACATGATGAGTCGCGTCACCGGGTCGGTCCACGGCACGATCGCGGCGGCCGCCGTGACCCGATCGAAAGCGAATTCACAGCAAGTACACGGGCGATTCTGGTGAATTGCACGGCGTAGGGCGATGTCCTGAACGAGTGCTGATCAGCAAGCAGCGCCCAGACGAGTCCGGCCCGGGGAGGTCAAGCCCATGCATTCTGCCACTACCCCGAGCATGCCACGCCTCGAACTGCCCGGACCCGCCGAGCCCTTGGCGTCTTGGGCGACTCGGCGTGGATCGCGGACGATCAACGCCGACGCGGTGGCCATCGAAACCGACACGGTGACCGGGTCGACCGCATTCGTCGTCGCCGACGGTGTCGGGGATCATCTGCTGGCTGCCAGGGCCGCACGCACAGTCGCGTCGGTAGCGGCGCGAGTCGGTGCACGCCACGGCGCCCGGGCGGGGATTCGCGCGGCGCGCCAGGAATTGCTGCGCGAGGTTCCGGAGCCATCGGCCGACAGCGTGCTCGTGGTCGCGGCGCTGCCGGCCGCCGGTCGCCCGGATGGGCCCTGTGAGGTGGCATGGGTCGGCGACTGTCGCGCCTACCGGTGGAATGGGCGAGTGCTGCACCAGATCACCACAGACCACACGCTCGCCGAGATGTGGCGAGCCCGCGGGCTCGTCCCTTCGGCACGAATGGAAAACATCGTCACCACCTCGGCGCGCACCGTGCGGCCGACCGGTATCGGCTACGCCGCGACCGGATCGAGCACCGGCAGGCTGCTGCTGAGCACCGACGGTGTGCACAAGCGACTCGGCATCGCCGGGATCAAAGCCTTACTCGCGAACGGCGACACCGCAGCAGCTATCGCGAACGCCCTGGTGGACACCGCCCTGCAGGTCGGAGGAACCGACAACACCACTGCCCTGGTCGTGGACCTCACGTCCTGCGGTCTCGCGGCGCCGGACGCTCCCGACGAACGCGGTTAGCGGCCCGTCAGGTCCGTCTGGAGGAACCGAATCGCTGTGCCGGCGACGCCGACCCCGGAGCCGGTCGATCCACTGCCGGACGATTGTCGGCGGAAATACGGCCGTGGTCGGTCCCGCAACCTCCGGTACCGGCCGGCGATCGCCGAGCTATCTGTCCGCACGTGCGTGCTGGAGCGAGTTTGCATCCGATGCGATCGGCGGCGAAAGTAGAACTAGCGCGAAGAACAGCGACGTTCGCGTAGCGCCTGGTCAGCAGGGATATACCGATGAGGTGGTTTCGCTGGCTCCTACCGGTGGTTGTGATCGGGACCGACAACACACGTGCACAACGCGCAGTCGAATCCCGCCGTCTTTCTCGAGCGACAGCAAGCTCAGGAGGTGCCCGTAGCGATCACAGAACACAACACGCCCGCACGGCGGACCATCGCGAACTCGATCGAGAATCTCGCCGACAACTCGCCGCCACAAGATGACGGCCCTCTTCCGTATGGCGAGTCGATGCGGTATCCGCGGGTACCCGACGAAGCGCCCGAGTGTCGCCTACGTGCTGGTGACACTCGAACCGCCACCTTGAACCGTGCCCCCACAGACTAAGGAGCAAAGATGTCCACCCTCCACTTCAAGGAGAAGACGAATTCGACGCCCGAGCAGTTTGTCGCAGCGCTCACCGACTTCGGGCCGGGCCGCTCGAAGCTGTTCGGCAACAGCGCCGACAAATTCCTCGAGGTGCACAACCGAGGTCCTGGTCAGGCCGACGTGACCGAAGGGTCGCACGGCATCTGGGAACGCCTGCACTACGATTGGTCGGACCCCAACCGCGTCGTCATGACGACGACCGACTCCAATGTGTGGGGCGGCCACTCCGGCCATACCTACACCTTCACGCCCCGGCCGGACGGGACGACCGAAGTGGATGTCGTCGTGGTACGCGAGGGCAAGAATCTCACCGGACGCGCACTCGAAGTCGTGGTAGGGACCGTCGGCAAGCGCACCTTGGAAAACGCGTTCCGAAAGACCGTCAAAGCCGTCGAATCCCGAGGAAACGACGGCGGCTGACCGCTATCCGGCGAGCTGTTCGACCGCATCGTCCGGTAGCCATGACAATTCACCCAGCGACCGGCTGCCAACCGCGTCGGTAGCGGGCACGCTCGGAAGCAACTGACGCCGACGTGTGTCGGCTCGATTTCCTTCAATGGTCGCGCATGGCCGCGGCGATCTCGCGACGCGAGCGGAGGCCGAGTTTCGCCAGCGTATTGGACACGTGAGATTGAATCGTCCTTCGCGACAGGAACATCTGGGTCGCGATGTCGCCGTTCGAATAGCCTTCTGCCACCAGGCCTGCGACTTTTCGTTCAGTGTCGGTCAGCGCCGCCCAGCCTGATTTGGGCCGGTTGCGCGGCCCGCGGACACCGCGCCGAATTCCGTAGGGCCGTACCCGCGCGACGGCGCGGGCGGTATCCCAGGATGCTCCGAGCCGGGTGTACAGATCCACGGCGGCGTCCAGTGCGACGCGGGCTTCCGCGCCGCGCCCGGCTACCGCCAGCACTACAGCAGCGTTCTCGAAAGCCTGCCCTTCGTAGAGTGGCCGCCCAGCCGCTCGGAATGCGTCAGCGGCCGCGGCGAGGTCAGCGGGTTCGTGCTCGGCGACTCCGCGACAGAGCAGCGCGGTGCCGTTTCTGGCCGCGGTCGGCTCACGCGCCACCAGAGCTTCGGCGTCGGCCAGCACCGACCGGGCGGCGTCCTGATCACCGACGTCGGCGGCCAGCCGGGCGATGTCGGGGAAGATGTAGTACAGCGTGGGCGCGGTCAACCCCTCGGCCAGGCGACGTTGGGCATCGACCAAGAGTTTCAATGCCAGGTCCGAGCGACCGCGCGTCTCGTGGATAAGCGCGTTGACCCAGGGATGGAGTTGCGCATAACCGCTGCTGCCCAGGTGTCCGTCCGGTGCGGGGACGGTAGCCGGATCCGGGAGAAACGTGCCGCGACGGATTCCGATCAGCGCGGCGAAACTGTGTGCGACCGGCGCGTAGCCGAAGACATCGGGCGCACCCATAGCGGAGGCGCTTTCGGCGATCGCATCGTCCCAGCGACCGTCCAACAGATACAACCGCGCCTTCGCGACCAGGTTCGGCGCCAGATACGCACCGTTCGTTGTGCGGTTGTGAACGATGGCGGTCTGCAACGTCTCCTCGGCGTCGGTGAGCCGATCGAGTTCGAGCAGGCAGTGTGCATGCAATACATACGGATCGAATTGGTCCGATCCGAATCCGCCCTCGAATACGGCAATGATTCGGCTGCTCAGATCCAGCGCCGCAGTGAGATCGCCCTGGGTATAGCGCACGGCGCCCAGGCTCAGCAGACCGTATGCGGTGGCGAGCGGATTATCGGTGGCCTCACCCAGATCGAGCGCCTGTCGGCCGGCCGCCGCCGCCGCATCGAGTCGCCCCAGAAAGAAATTGTCCAGTCCGCACAGGCCGAGGAAGCGCCCGGCGGCCTCGGCGCTCAGATCAGCGGTGGACAGTGCTGTTTCCGCGATATCGACCGCGTCGGCCAACCTGCCCTGGGCGTGGCAGGCCTCGGCGAGCCGCCAGCTCAGCTCAACATCGTCACCGGTCTCCGGTCTAGCGCGCAGCGCCGCGCGCACCACGGCCTCGGCCTCGGCGGCCGAGCCGTTCCACAGCAACGCTTGGGCCTGCAAGCCGGTCAGGGTCGCACGGATCGGGCGGTCGAGGTCCGCAACGGCCACCGCGCGACGCAGCAGCTGCACTGCGATCTCGGGCGCACGCACGATCAGTTTGTCGGCCACGGCCACCAGCCACTCGAGGCTGGCTGTGTCCAGATCGTGGTCGCCGGCCGAGAGGTAGTACGCAATCCGCTCGATCGGCACGTCGGTGGCCTGCAGAACCTGACCGGCCCGGCGGAGCACATCCGATCGCAGCGAGGCGGGCAGTTGTTCGGCGAGCGCCTTCTGGATCAGGTCGTGTCGGAACACCAACTCGGAGTCGACACGGGTGAGCAACCCGGCGTCCAGCGCCTCGGTGACCGCGCTCCAGACTTCGAGAATCGAGCTGCTCAGGACGGCCGCGAGTTCCCCGACATCGACGGTCGGTCCCAGTGCGGCCGCCATCGGCAATACTTGGCGTGCCGGACGGGACAGCAGCGCCAGTCGCCGCGAGATCGCCGCGGCCAGCGGAACGGGTGACCGCTCAGCCGCCGTCCGCGCACGGTCGACAAGGTCGGCCACGATCGTGATGCCATCCGCACGCAACAGAGCGGATACCAATTCCGTGATGTAGAGCGGGTTGCCGCGGGCACCGGCCACCTGACGCATCAATTCCGCGCCGGGGGTCGCCCCAACCATGTGCCGAACCAGCTCCGCGGCGGCTGATTCGGACAACGGCTCGAGACGGATCGTCGGGGCACGGCGCTCGACCAGATGGGCCGCCAGCGCCGTGTATGCCTCATCCTGTGGCAGTGGCCGCGCCGCGAGTATCAGCAGAAGCGGAAGATCGTCCAGCACACCGCAGAGCCGCTGCAGCACCACCAGGCTCTGCCGATCCGCCCAGTGGACATCATCGATGATCAACACGACCGGACCGGCGCCACACCACGTATCGACCGAGTCGAGGATTGCCTCGGTGATGGCGAATTCGTGGGCCGCCGCGCCGTCACCGGCTCTGTTCCCGCTCCGCAACAGCGCACGAATCGGGTCCGAACTCGGATCGGGCTCGACGCGGTCCACATCCAGCCAGGAGCCGACCGCCGCGAACGGCACACTCCGCGCCAATTCCTTCGCGGTTGCCCTTCGGACGACCATGCCTTTGGTGGTGAATCGGGTTACGGCCGCGTCGAGGAGCGCCGTCTTGCCGATCCCGGGCTCACCCTCGACGAGTACAACTGTCCCCCGCCCCGCGGCGGCGCGCCGCCCCAGTGCCGCCACACACACCAGCTCAGCACCGCGACCGACGAACACCGAGGTGGGAGAGTCCTGCACAAACTGGATACTAAGTGTTGACCAGGGACGGCGGGGCTGCGCCAGAGTCCAACGGCCATCGACCACGCGGCGGTGGATGCGGATATTCCTGTCCGGAATGACGGATGTTCTCGCCGCGCACCTGACTTAGAGTCCGGAGCTACGGCAGCCCGATCCTCGGAAATACGCAGGGCGCAGAGCATTTCGAACGCTGCCGAGCGAAGGAGAACCCGGTGGAATCCCAGCCGCCGACCCGCCACCCCACGTCGGAGGCGGTGTGGGGAATCACAGGCATCGGTGCACTGGTCGCCACAGAAATCATTGCTCGCCCACCGAACGTCGGCGCTGCCGACTTGCTCGACGGCGACCAGGCGGCAACGGCCGAGTGGCCCACCACCGTGTCGCGCCGCTCGACTCGACAGCACCGACCACTGTTGTTGCGGATAGATCGGATAGATACGGGAAGCGTCCCTGCGTGAACGGATACATTCTCGCCGATGCGAGGCGGTGTGCTCGTTGGCTGTCGCGGTAATCGGCAGGCCGAATCTGCGATCTTTTCCTGCCGAAGTGTGGATCATTTCGGTCGCCACGTTTCTCATTCGATCGGTAGGATTTCTGGCGCTGTACTCGACGGTGTTCTACACATCGATCGGGTTGAGCGCCTCGGCTCTGTCGCTGGCGTTGTTCGCGGCCGGTTTCGCCGGCGTGCTCGGGTCGCTCGCCGGCGGATGGTCCGCGACCAGGTTCGGGTCGACCGACGTCCTGATCGCCGGCGCAGTACTCAATGTTCCCTTGTTGTTCGCACTTGCACTCACATCGACGAATCCGGCGTCCGCAATTGTGTTGGCATCCTTCAGTGTGGCGGTGACGCAGTCGTTCGCCGGGCCCGCGGCGGCATTGGTCACCGGCTCGAGCTACCGAGGCGACACCGTGACGGTGGTCGCCTTCCATCGAATTTTTCTCAGCAGCGGGGTCACCGTTGCCCCTATTGCTGTCGCCTTGGTGGGCGAAGACAACTTCTCGTTGCTGTTCGCCCTGTCGTCGCTCGGCTCGCTATCGACCGCCGCATTGCTGTTGCGTGAGCGCCCGCGACTTCGGGCCGCGGAGCAGCGCGCGGCAGCTCGGAAAGGAACGGTCTCCCCGCAGGAGTTCGATGCATACTCCCCGGTCAACCCTGTAGATAGCAGTACACGAACGGCGCGGCTGTGGGCGATCGTCGTCGTCTTCGGAATAGCGATGACGGTCTATGCGCAGAGTATGAGCGGAACTCCGCTCTCCGTTGCACGACTATCCGACGGCGCGCAGCTATATAGCGTCCTACTCATCGTGAACTCGCTCTTCATCATTGCTTTCGAGCTGCCGCTCAGCTTTGTCGTCGCCAAGCTGAGGTGGAACTACGCGCTGGGTTTCGGGATCTCCGTCACGGGGGTCGGTCTTGCCGTCTGCGGAGCGGGAACCAGCTGGGCCGTATGCATTTTCGGATTCGCGCTGTTTTCTCTGGGTGAGGCCATCTTCATTCCGTCGTCGAGCGCGTCGATCGCGAAGCTCTCAGCTTCTTCGGATAACCCCAGGTATCAAGGGTATTTGTCGGCCGCACAATCGATCGGCTTCGCGGTGGGACCGGGGATCGGAGCCTTCGGAGTCTTGCACGACAGTGCGTTGTACTGGGCTCTCGTCGTCCAGATCTCGTTGGCCGCGGGGGTAGTAGCGATCGCGGCGGGGATGAACAAGGATAGGAGTCCGGATCATGTCGGATAATTCGGTCTTGATCGTAGACCCAGTAAGCTCGGGAAAACTGTATCCTCCCGTGCTCGAGAAGTACGGGATCAACACGATCCTGTTGGATACCGACCACGCCCTGGTCTCGGAGTTCCGTACCGCGCCGACTCCGGGCGCGTTGGATTTCACGGCAGACTTCGGAGCTTCCTACCAGCTGCTTCTCCAGATGTGCGTGGAACGGTCGGTGAAATATGTCATCGCCGGGTCCGAGCCCGGAGTCGAGCTGTGCGATCGCCTCCGCGCCGACATTCCGGATTGCCCCGCCAACAGTCCAGCTCTGCCGATGCGGCGGTGGGACAAACAGCATATGTTCGAGGCATTGGCGGCTGCCGGTGTTCCCAGTCTGACAACACGATCAGTTGCCGCGGGCGGCAATACGGTTCCGGCAGAAGCGGTCGCGGAGTTACGTCGAGGCCGGAAGCTGGTGGTCAAACCGGCTCGGGGCGCCGCCTCCGTGGACGTTCGATTGGTAGAAACCCCTGCCCAATTGATCGACGCCGTATCCGCGATTACGAACGGCGCCGGATTATTCGGGGGCAACTCCGCCGCTCTGATCCAGGAAATGTATCCCGCTCCGCGGGTGGAATACGCCGTAGACACCTTCTCCGCTGACGGCAGGCATGAACTTCTGTGTGTCAGTGTGTATGACAAGTGGGTGTCAGGTTCCGGCGACTTCGTCTATGAGCGGGGTCGGTGGCTCGACCACGATGACCCGGCGGTCACCGAACTGACCGACTACGCACGGCAGGTGCTCGATGCCTTGGGCATGTTCGTCGGACCTGCGCACATGGAGATCATGTCCGGTGCGTTGGGGCCCCGTCTGATCGATTTCGGCGCGCGGGCGCACGGGATCGGCCATCCGCAACAGACTTATCTACTCACCGGCAACTCACAGATCCACCGCGAGTGCGAGTACATCGCAGAGCTTTTCGGGATTCGCGCTCCGGCGCCGCGGCGACGCGTCGGCTATTCGCTGTCGCGACGCGGTGCGCTCGTGCTCTTCAGCATCGATCGACAATCCCAGTATCTGGGTGGGGCCGCCGTCGAACTCATGGGGCATGCGGGCGTCGAAGAGGTCCGGGTGGCGGCCGTGCCGGGTAAGACGTACCCGCCGACTCACTCGATGATGGATTCGGTTGCCCTGGGACTGGCCTTCGTCGTCGCGGACAGCGCCGACGAACTGGATTTCCGATGCACCGAAGTCCGGAAGAGGGTTGGCGACTTCTTCGCTGCCGTCTGAACTGCCGACATCGGGCGTACTACGCGCTCGCGTGCTCTCTGGTGGTCACGACATCGGTGGTTGTCCATCGACTACTTCGGCAACCAGCTCGGCCCAGCCGACCGCAAGGGCGCTGGCTTCAAGCCATGCATCGTGAACTGACGGATCGGATACCTTCTCGGCCGTCGCGAGCACCAGCTCGGCATCGACGTAGGCCGCGGCGAGAGCATCCACTGTCCGGCCGACGTGCCGGACGCTGTCCGTGGCCGGCCGAAGATAGGCAGTGACCCACTGATTGATCAACGCTATGAGATCGCCGCGGCGCTGCTCGTTCTCGTGCGCCGGGCCTGGATCGATGTAGTGACCGCGATGCAGCTGGGCAAGGCTGTGCGCCCATCGGGTGATCAGATGGTCACCCGGGTTGCCTCCGGTCGCGTCCCGAAAGGAAGCGCAGATCTGGTGCCAGTCAGGCAATGCATGGTGTCGAGATGTGTTGGTTGCGCCCATGGTCTGTTATCCCTGCGATCCGAAGAAGTAGGCCATCGCCGCGAGGTATCGCAGGCATCGCGCGCCATCCCCCGCCGCATGTCGGCCTACTCGAAAAAGTAGTCTTGGCCTGCGAAAACTGGCTATCTCAGCCTGCGCTCAGCGAAGCTCGAAACAGCTGACTCAGGCGGCAATAACGGCGACAGTGGTTCGTCCGCCATCCACGTCGAGGACTGCGCCGTGGACGAAGGAGGCTTCTTCGCTGCCCAAGTAGACCGCGGCCGCCGCGATGGCCGCCGGCGAGCCGATGGCGCCCGCCGGGGTGCCGACCATCATGACATCGCCGGGTGCGGGTGCGGTTTCCTCGGGGCTCGAGGTACGGACCACGCCGGGCGAGATGGCATTGACCCGGACGCCGCTCGGACCGAACTCGGCGGCCCATGCGCGGGTGAGAGTTTCGACCGCGCCTTTGGTCGAGCTGTACAGCGCGCCGACCGGGATGCCGAGTCGCGCGATCCACGACCCGAGGTTGACGATCGCACCGCCGCCCGCGTCGACCATCGCGGGCGCCACTGCCGCGGTCAGGAAGAACGGCGCCTTCACATTGACGGCGTAGACCCGATCGAAAGTCTCTTCATCGGTGTCCGGGGTGGTCGGGCCGGGATAGATGCCCGCATTATTGACCAGGATGTCGATGCGGCCGCCGAGTACGCGAGTGGCCTGCGCGGCCAGTGCGCGGGACGCGGCCGCGGATCCGTCGAGATCGGCGGCGACGAAATCGGCGCGACCGCCTGCCGCACGGATTTCTTCGACGACTTCGGCACCTCGCTCGTGGTCGCGTCCCGACACCACGACATGTGCGCCTTCCGCTCCGTAGGCGAGAGCGATGGCGCGTCCGATATTGCTGGTGGCGCCGGTGATGAGTGCGGTTTTGTGGCGTAGTCGACTACCCATGATGGTTGTTCTCCCGAATGGTCGGACATTTGTGTCGATCATGGGAGCGAGAAAATGGACTGTCAAGTCCAATAATCCTGGTGAACGGATCACTCGGCACTCGGGGCGGAGGTCCGCCACTGCTCGATGGTGACGTCGAGCGCGGCGCGCAGATGAGCCGACTCTCCGGTCGAGAGCATGATCGACACGCCGCCCTGGATGCCGGCCAGTAGGGCGGCGGCGGACTGTTCGACGTCGACCGCCCCGATCAGGCCTTGGGCTCGCAACGCCTCGATTCCGGCAGCCAGGCTCTGCTGCCACTGCCGCATCAGTTCGACGACGATCGCCCGTGCCCCCGGGTTCGCCCGCCCGACCTGCGAGAACAACGCCCCGAGCGGACACTGGTCACCCTGCTCCTCGTACCGACGCACCACCGCGTCGCGCCACCGATACCAGGCGTCCCATGAGTCCAGACAGCTCAGGTGGGGCTGTTGATCATCGAGCACTCGGTCGGCTTCGTACTGTGCGACCGCCAACAGCAACTGATCCTTCCCATCGGGGAAGTAATGGAAGAGCTGACTCTTGCTGGTGGCGGTTCGGGCCATCACATCGTCGAGGGTCGCGAGCACGACCCCCTTCTCGCGCAACACCCCCGCGGCTCCCTCGACGATACGTGCCCGGGTTGCCCGCCCCTTCGGCGTCAACGCACCACGCACCGCACACCTCCTCAATGGACCAGTGGGTCCATTGTAGGGGTGGAATTCTCACGAGTTCCACATCACATGTGCCGTTGCGCCTGCTCCGCGGCCAGGGCGGCGAGTTCGGTGCGGGAGGAGACCCCCAATTTGGTGAACAAGCGGTTCAGATGTGCCTCTATCGTCTTCTCACTCAGGTACAGCTCCTCGGAGATCTGGCGGTTGGTCATGCCGAGCACGACACGGCTGATGATCTCGATTTGGCGTTCCGTGAGCCCGCTGAAGCCGACGGCGGTCGCGCGGGATCGACGGCGCCGGCCCGAAGTCTGACGTTCGCCTACCCGGTGCAGCGCCAGACGCGCTCGCTCGGCCAGCTGCTCGGCACCGCGGGTCTCGAATGTCGACAGCGCACTGGCGAATTCGTGTCCGGCTGCCGTCTCCACGCCCAAGTCGGCGAGCGCATGACCGAGCACCAGCCGCGCCCGAGCGGCCTCCACCACGGTTCCACTGATTCGGTACTCCGCGACGGATCGCTCGGCGCTGCGCACAGCGGCGTCGGCATCCTTCCGCGCGAGCAGGACACGGGCACGCGCGTAGTGGGCGTCGCCGATGCGCATGTGCATCATCGGCGCGGCGTCGGCGATGGCCTCGATGCGCCGAGCCAGCGTCTCCGCAGCGTCGATGCGCCCGAGTGCCAATTCCGCGTCGACGAGGGGCCGAAAGAAGTGCGGCATGGACGTCATGTCGAGCATCGTGAGGTAGTCGCCGGCGTAACCACCGAGCTGGACGATCTGCTGACGGCCACGCTGATAGTGACCCGCCTCGATCAGCACCCCGCCGTACACGACAGGAGCGAGCCACGAACTCATCCCGGTGGGCGCCTGGGCGCCTACTCGAACGCTGTCGGCGGCGGCGGTGAGCGCCTGAGCGGTACGCCCCAACAGCGACAGCGCCCACGCACGGGTCGCCTCGGTCATCGCGACCATCGGCGGATTATCCAGCAGCAGCGCCGTTTCGACGGCGTCCTCGGCCGCGGCGAGTGCTTGCTCCAGTCTGCCCTGCACCAGCAGCGAGACGGCTTTCAGATGCGCCAACTCGACCAGATGCCGGCCGTGCCCGCTCGTACGACACAACAGGATTCCCCGATCCGCGTGCTCGACCGCGTCCTCCCACCGCTCTAGATTCGTCTCGGCCATCGCCACATCGGTCAGCCCGTCGAGCAGCGCGGGCGCGACATCGCTGTCGTCGAGCGAATCGAGCGTTTTCACGGCTTCATCGAGATCGAACTGCCCGCGCAGCAGCATGTCGCCGGACTGGCTGATGCCCACGAAGGCCGCGGCCGCGGTCGCCAGGAAGTACAACCGCGGATCATCGAGCGCGCGGGCGGATTGCCGGATCGCCGACGCGACCGCCACCGCGCTGGCCCAGTCCAACATCATCACATGGTTTTTGATGAGCTCCAGTTCCAGCGCGGCGGCCTCCACGGTGTCAGGAGGAGTGAGCGCCAGCGAACTCGTCAGAAGACGCCGGCCCTCCGCGGCGTTGCCGAGGCCCTGTTCGGTCACCGCGAGCATGGCCATCATCCGGGCGCGGTCCTCGGGCGCCTCGGGCGAAACCAGCGTCAACGCGTCCCCGAGCACCTCCCTGCTCTCCCGGAGGCGGCCGGAGGCACGCAGCGCTTCGGCCAGCGCCATCATCAGCGCCATCCGCTGTTCGGACCGGGCACTGTGTGGCAGCAGACGCAATGCGGCCCGGAACCATCTGGCGGCGGCGACCGGGGCGCGCGGGGCGACGGCGGCCCCCGCGTCGGTCAGTACAGCGATGGCCGCGTCATCCCCCACGGCGCCGCAGTGCTCGAGATGATGCGCGCGCAGCGCCAGGGTGGAGCTGCGGTCGGCGAGGGCTTCGGCGGCCCGTTGGTGCGCCTGCTTGCGCCATCCGTATCCGATTCGCTCGTAGACCGCACGGCGGATCAAGGGATGCCGGAAACCCAGTCGCCCCGGTACTCCGGACTCGTGGACGAGCCCGGTCTCCATCAGCTCGTGCGTTGCAGGGCCCAGATCGACCTCGTCCAGGTCGGCGATCTCGGCGGCGAGATCGAGGTCGAAGGGTTCACCAACCACGGCCGCGGCGTGCAGCAGCGTCCGCGCGCTCGCGGACAGCGCTCGGATCTCTTGCTCCAGAGCTGCCTGGATGATCGCGGGAACCCTGCTCGTCGAGGTGCCGCCGGATTCCAGCGACCCGGGTCTGCGGTCGCCTTGCTTCCGGACACGGGAAAGTTCTTGCAGGTAAAAAGGATTGCCGCCACACTCGCGATGCAGGTCGGCCAGTTCGGTCTCGTCGCCGTGCCCGGTGAGCAGCTCGACGGTCTCGCGTAGCGACAACGGCCCGAGTTCCAGCTGCGTCACGCTATTCTCGTACGCGGCCCGGAACAGGGCGGTGGCATCCACCGATGGCAGCTGTCCGGAGCGATGCGCCAACACGAGAGCGCACCGCTGCACCGGGTTTCGCAGCAGGTGGGCGATCACTTCGAACGACGCATGATCGGCCCAGTGCACGTCGTCGAGCACCAGTAGCAATGGCCGCCGCGCCGCCAACTTCCGCAGCGCTACCCGCACACTGCGGTGAAAGCGGTGCCGTTCCATGCGAACAGGTGGCGCCAGTGCCGCCGCATGTCCATGCGATGACGGCAGTACCCCGCCCAGCTCCGACAAGGTCTCGGCATCGAGCGCGGTCCGCTCCGTGCGAGACAACAGTCCGAGTGGTTCGTCCAGCGCGTCGATCAGGACGGCGTAAGGGACCTCGTGTTCGAGTTCCGTGCCGCGGCCGTCGAGCACCTGGAAGCCTCTCGTGATCGCTTCCCGAGACGTCTCCTGCACCAATCGAGTCTTGCCGATTCCCGGCTCCCCGGTCACCGCGACTACGGCGGTTCCTCCCTGTTGTGCGACGTCCAGCGCATCGTTGAGTGTGCGCATTTCCTCGAGCCGGCCTACGAGCGGCCGAATAAAACTACCTGGCGACCTCATGCCACATCCCAATACCGACAGCAGTATTCGCGAAGTGTCTCTGCGAATTTCGGGTGAATTCTAACCCGGCCGCCCGGCGGTGTCTTGCCCAGCGCAGCAGAACAGCCTGTGGTGCAGCGGGATCAGGGAATTCACCGCTGCGGTTAGTGTGGCGAACAAATTGTCTGCCGAAGTATTCAATTCGGCATCACATCGTAGCGAGGATCGAAACATCCTGGCGCACAGATCAATTCGAATCAGTGATGTCGGCGATATCGGCCACTCCGGTCAGCTCGCCACCACCGCATTCGACGCCGGGACTACTCAATGAGACTTTCATTGCGTGAAAATTGCGCACCGATACGTCGTAACGGTGATCGCTCCACACCATCGCGGCCGCGGCGGACGCCGGTCATCACAATGGGAGATAGCTGATCTGGACCATTTCGGTGTCGCGGCTGCGGGAGACGAGATGGCCGCGGCCGGGCGGTAGCTTCGAGGACCGAACACCGCCGAGAATGACGCCCTCGTCCTTCGGCGCACTCATCAAGAACGCGTCCACCGACATGTCCTTGAGTGGGCCGAGTACCGAGTCGTACAATGCGCGGCCCGCACCGCCCGCGCGACGGGCGATGATCACGTGCAGACCGATATCACGAGCCTGCGGCAGAATTTCCAGCAGAGCCGTCAGCGGGTTCTGCGACGACACCATGTCGTAGTCGTCGACCACAACATAGATTTCCGGCCCAGACCACCAGTTGCGCTCGCGCAGCTCCTGCGGGGTGATGCCGGGACCCGGAATCCGCTCCTCCAGATATTCGGCGACTTCCTTCAGCATGGGAACCGACGTCTGCGACGATGTCGCGTACCCGGCGAGGTGGTCGCCCTCGACAACGCCGAGCATGGTGCGCCGGTAGTCGATGAGTATCACCCGTGCCTGCTCCGGCGTGGTCCGCTCGACGATGCCCTCGACAATGGTGCGCAACACCGTCGTCTTGCCCGCCTCGACATCGCCGAAGATCAGCAGATGCGGCTGGGCGTCGAAATCCAACACGATCGGCTGCAATGCCGACTCCCCCAACCCGATCGCGACCCGAGTCGCTCCCAGATCCGCGCCATCGGCCTGCGCCCGCGCGATCACTCGAGCCCGGTCGACCCGCGCGGGCAGCATCCGCACCGCAGGAGCGCGGCAGTCGCCATATAACACGGGCAGTTGCTCCTTCGCCGCGGCCACACCGTCGGCGAGCGTCTCCGGCTCCAGCTGGGAATCCAGACGTGGCAGCGCAATCAGCATGTGCAGGCAGTCCGGTGTCAACCCGCGCCCCGGGTGCCCGACGGGCACGTGCACGGCGACGCGGCGGTCCATCTCCGAGTCCGACGGATCGCCGAGCCGCAGTTCCAACCTGGTTCCGATCTGGTCCTTGACCACCGGACGGATCTCCACCCAGCGTGACGCGCCGAGTATCACGTGCACGCCGTAGGAAAGACCCTGTGCGGCAATAGCGTTGACCAGGCCCTCCAGTGACTCGAATTCCTCGCGGAATGCCGCCCAGCCGTCGATCACCAGGAAGACATCGCCGAACAGGTCCGTCGACAACGGGTCGGCGGCGCGTTCGTCCGCATTCCGCTGTGTCAGAGCGGCTTTACGCCTGCGGAAGTCGGCCATGTTCTCGATGCCCAGTGTCAGGAATCGCTCCTCGCGCTGCCGCAACAGTGTGGTCAGTTCGGCGATCGTGCGGCGCACCCGATCGCCTTCCAGCCGACCCGCCGTCGAGCCGACGTGCGGCATCCCGTTGAGCGCGGCGAGCGAGCCGCCGCCCAAGTCGATGCAGTAGAACTGCACCTGATCAGGGGTGTGTGTGGCGGCCGCGGACATGATGATCGTGCGCAGGGCGGTCGACTTGCCCGCCTGCGGGCCACCCACGACGGCGACGTTGCCCTGAGCGCCGGACAGGTCGATGGTCAGCACGTCGCGCTTCTGCTCGTAGGGCTTGTCGATGACGCCGATCGGCAGCCACAACTGTCCGTGCCGGTTCGCGGGCGATTGCCAGTACGGGTCGGGCAGCAGCATGTCTACCGAGGGCGAGACATCGAGAGGTGGCAGCCACACTTCGTGCGCGGGCCGACCGTGTCCGGTCAGCCGCTCCACCACCACCTGCAGCAGCGTCTTCTCCAGACCACCCGGCGGCTCGCCGGACAGCATCGCCGCCAGCTCGTCGAGGTCGGGCAGTTCCACCGCTGTGGGTTCCGGCTGGTCGGGGATCTTCACCGGCGATGCCGTGAAGATCTCCACAGGTTGCGCGGCGACCACTGTTCCGTCCGCCGCGCGCCGAGCGCCGCGGGGCGGGATGTACGGGCCCGAGACGTAGGTGGTGTTGAACCGCAGCGGGTCGTCGGCGTCACTCTTGAGGTAGGCGGAGCCAGGCACGCTGGGCAGGTGATACGCGTCGGTGATACCGAGCACCTGGCGGGACTCGCCCGCCGAGAACGTCCGCAACCCGATCCGGTAACTCAGGTGGCTGTCCAGTCCACGCAACCGGTTCTCCTCCAGCCGCTGCGAGGCCAACAGCAGGTGCACCCGCAGCGACCGGCCGAGCCGCCCGATCATCACGAACAGTTCGGCGAAATCCGGTTTCTGCGCGAGTAGTTCGGTGAACTCGTCGACCACGACGAACAGCGCGGGCAATGGGTCGAGCTGAGCACCGCCGACGCGCGCCTTCTCGTACTCGGTGACATTGGCGAAATTGCCCGCGGCGCGCAGCAGTTCCTGGCGGCGGTTCATCTCTCCCGACAGCGCGTCGCGCATACGGTCGACCATGGCCAGCTCTTCCTCGAGGTTGGTGATGACCGCGGCCACATGGGGCAGCGGATCCAGACCGAGGAAGGTCGCGCCGCCCTTGAAGTCCACCAGAACCAGATTCAGTAGGTCCGGCGAATGGGTGGTCACCAGGGACAGCACCAGCGTGCGCAGAAACTCGGACTTGCCCGACCCGGTGGCGCCGATGCACAACCCGTGGGGCCCCATGCCGTTCTCGGCCGACTCCTTGATGTCGATCTCGACCGGTGTGCCATCCGGCGACACGCCGATCGGGACCCGCAGGCGTTCCCGCGCGCTGCGCGGCCGCCACACCGCCTGCGGGTCGATCTCGGCAGCGTCGTTGATCTTCAACAGCGCCATCAGCCCAGGATCGGTGCGGATATCGTCGCCGAGATCGACGATTTGGGCTGCGGTGGCAACGCGGAAGCGGGCGACCGCGCGGCCGAACGTCTCGGCCTCAGTGCGACTCACCACATCCGCGGTGGCGAACTTCTCCACGCCCCCGCCGGATTTGGCCGCCACCATCCCGTCGTCAGTAGCCACGAGCTGCAGTCCGCGCCGCACCGCGAGCCCCGCCTGCGGGGCCGTCAGATCGATGACCGTGACCGAATCCAGGCCCGCGTCGCTGATAATCCGCTCGGTGCCGTTGACGTATCCGTCATCGATCACCACCACGACATGGATTCGTCCGGCGGTAGGCTGAGCATTGCGCATGAAGCGGCCACGCTCCAGAAGTTCCTCCGACAGCGCGGTCTCCAGCTCCGACAGTGAGTCGAACATCATGCGCTCCGAGCCCATCGCGTCGCGCAGCGCGGGATGTTGCAGTTGTGGCAGCCATTTCGCCCACGCCCAGTCCGGTCCGTCCGGGTCGGCGCAGACGACGGCCAGCGCCAGGTGGTCCGGTCCGTGAAAGGTGCACAGCTGTAAAATCATGGACCGCAGCAGCTTCCGCGACTGAACGCGGTCGCCTTCGATATTGATCGCGGGGAAAGCGCGCAACGACAGGGCTGTCGGCAGGCCATGCACCACCGAGTGGGTGCGCACGAACCGTCGCAGCGCCACCGTCGACACCGGCTCCAGGTCTTCCACCGGCCCGGTCTCCGGACGGGCCAGTTTGGAGGCGAGGCGGTGGCTGCCGACGCCGATGCGAACATGTCCGAAATCGGGATCGTTGGGCCTGCGTTCCCACATCCGCCGTGTGCCGACCAACGAATACAGGTCCGCCGGATGCGGATGCGACCACTCCAGCGCCTCGCTCTGCACCAGCGCGGTCTTGCGGACGTCCTTGCGCAACTGGTCGAGGTAGCGGAAGTAGTCCTTGCGGTCTTCGTTCAATTCGGCCGCACTCTTGTTCGCCCCTTTGCCGAACGCGCCGCCGACAAACATGCCGCCCATCGACATCAGCATCATCACCGGGAACATCATGGTGAGCGGGTTGCTCAGCAATGACCGCGTGCCCGAGGTGATCATCAGTGCGATCATGCCGACGACCGCGACGATCAGCACTACCGGCATCAACTTCATGAGTAATCCCCCCGGCACCGGGCGAGGCAACTCCGGTGGCGGATTGAGGATGACCTCGGCGCCGGGGACGCGGGGCGGGGCGATCCGGGCCAGGCGCACAAAGCCTTCGGTGCTCACTGTGGTCCTCTCGGCTTCAGTAGTCAGTAGTCGATGTGTTCGGAGAACTTGCGCCGGCGGGCGTCACGCCGGTAGGGAATCGACACGGTGTAGCCGATGCCGAGCGCACCGAGGCAGGCGAGCGTGCCGGCGGTCGCGATCCGGGTGGGCCACGGGTCTTCCCGGGCGGGCGGCGGCGGGGCCGCGACAGGTTTCGGAACAGTCGCGCCGATCTCCACTGGTTGTGTGGGCAGCTGTGCGGTGAGCGCCGCGACCGGGTCGATCATGCCCGCGCCGATGATGTCGTCGCGGCCGGCGCCGGGTGCGTGCGCGGTGCGGATGATCCGATCCATCACCTGCCGCGCGGACATTTCCGGGAACCGCGACCGCACCAGCGCCACGACACCGGAGACGTAGGCACTGGAGAAACTCGTGCCGTCGATGGGATGCAGTTCGCCCTGATCCCCTGGCGTCGCGTTGACCAGACCGACGCTGCCAGGCCCACTGTCCAGCGAGATGACGCCGCGGCCGGGGGCTGCGACGGAAACCCATGGGCCATGGATGGAGAACGGCGACCCCGCGCCATCCGGGTCCACAGCGGCCACCGACAGTACGTAATCACTGAACCACGCGGGGGTGGCTACAGTTCGCACCGCGCTCCAGCCGACGCCATCGTTCTGCGCCTTGCAAGGTCCGTTCTGCTGGAGGTTGCCCGCGGCTGCCACCACGACGACATTGCGGTCGTGGGCGAATTTCACCGCCGCGCCGAGTGCCCCGTCACCGATGGGTTCGCCCACTACCGCACAGGCGACTTCGGAGATATTGATCACCGTCGCGCCCAACTCCACCGCGCGGATGACGGCGAACGCCAGCGTGAGCACATGACCGTAGCCGCTGCCCGCCAGATCGCCTTGTTGCTGGCGCCGGTTGAAGTCCTTGGCCTCGAACGCCAGGCTCAGCTGCCGGATGGCGAGCACCGCCGCGTCCGGCGCGACCCCGGAAAAGCCGTCGCCTGGACTCGGCCGCGCCGCGATCAACCCTGCCACCAGCGTGCCGTGCCCGTCGCAGTCCACCAACCCGTCGGAATCGGACACGTAGTCCCCGCCGGGGATCAGGATCGGCAGGCGCGGATGGAAATTCACCCCGGTATCGATCACCGCCACCGTCTGGCCGTATCCGCGGCTGAACTGCCAGGCCGCGGACAGATCGAGTTGTCGCTGCGCGAGTGGCGCGGTGCGCGGCGGCGGACCGGTGAGCACGGGACGCTGGCACACCGACTTCTGTTCGGTCTCCTCCGATGGCCGCGGCGGGAGGTTCGGCGGGGGCAGCAAACCCGGATCGACGACCGGCGGACCGACCGTGCGCGCCGGAACAGCCGCGGCCGGAACGAAGGCGGATCCGAGGACGAGCGTCAGGGCGGCGACCAGCGACGCGAGCGTGCGCAGTCGGCGACCGGCCGCGGCGGCACTGGACACCGCACGCGCGAAACGGCCTGGCTCGCCAGGCAACAGGGCGATCATATGTTTCGGGCGGCGGAGTAGAGGTCCATGGTCCACACGACGAGCGGGATCATGGCGATGATCAGTGCGTATTCGAGAAGTTCCCCAGCACGGCGGGTGACCGGCGAGATATCGGTGACAGGACCCGCGACACCGATGAACACCGCTGCGGCGGCCAGGACGAGCGAAGAGGCCGCCGCGGGAATCAGCGCGCTGGGACTGCCGAGCCCCAATCCCGCGGCGAGCGCGATCAGCGTGAGGCTGCCACCGCCGATGAGCGTGCCCGCCTGCGTGATGTCGGCGTAGAACCGCCCGCGCAGACACAGCACCAGTCCGGTGACGACGGCCAGTACGATGCCCTGCCACGGTCGGGAGCCGAGCGGGTCGGCCGCCAGCACCGCCCCGGCGACCGCGGCGAGGGTCGCGCCGATGATCATGCCGGATTGGAATTGGTTCGCCACGCGGGCGCGTTCGGCCAAACCGGCTGCCGACGGCAACGCGGTCGCGCCGATCGCGCCGATGCCCTCGATGGTCGGGCGCGGTTCGTGGTCGGCCGGATCGATCGCGCCGCCCGCCGTGGGCACCGGCGGCACCGGCAGTTTCGCGGCAGAACCCGCCAACTGCGCCGATGGCGTGATGAACGTGACCGCCGCGACCAACACGCCCGCGGCCACTTTCGTGGCGTCCAGGTCGAAGGCCATGATCAGGCCGGCGGCCACCCCGCCGAACACAACTGTCGTCGCCACCGCGGCGAACAGCGTGGCACCGACGCCGGTCATCCGGTAGGCCGCGGCGGTGACCACCAGCGTGACCGCACACGCCAACAGGGCGTGCGGACTCCCGATGCGGCCGGGTACGAGCAGCGCGACGCCCGGGCCGAGCAGGACCAGCGCACACAACGACAGCCCGGTCGCGACGGCGGTCAAGGCGTAGCGGCGGGCGGTGATGACCGCTGCCGTGCATGCGGCGGTCCCGCCGGCCAGCGCGACCGCGCCCGCCCCCAGCGGAAAGCTCGACAGCACGAGCAACACCAACGCCTGCACCGACGCGACCAGCGCCACAACAAGTCCCGCCCAGCGTGCCGCACTGGCGTTCCAGCCGCCGAACGCGCTTTCGGTAAGCCGAGCCACCGCGTCGATGACGTCATCGAACAGCGCCGGTACTTCCGTCGTCCGGACCGACCGCAACACCAGCAACTCACCGTCGAACACCTCGGCTTCGGTGAGCGTCGAATCCGGCGGGATCGGTTCGCGCCCCAGCCTCGCCAAGGTCCAGTGCCGAGATACCACCGGGGCGCCTTCTTCCGGCTCCGTCAGATCGGGATTGCGCGATTCGATCAGCGCGGCCACCTCACCGATGAATACTCCGACCGGAACCGACGTCGGCAGTCCCATATCGAGCTGGGTGTTGCCGCCGATCACGCTGACGCGGCACACCTCGGGTTCATCAGCGCCTGGCCCATTCAGGACAGAATCCATCGCTTCTCCGGTTCGTCGGGCTGTCGAGGGGATATGAGGGAGCACGCAGTCGAATCAAGCTCCCGGGACCGAGTCATAGGCCATCAGAGCTTGCGGCCGGGCGAGGGTCGGGCCGGGAACCAGCTGACCGATGATCTGCCACGGAGCGAGTTTCGGTGGGTCGCTCAACCCCAGGATTTCGGCGGTTGCCAGGTCGGGAATGCCGTATCGGATGCCCGTGTCGGCGATGTAGTACAGCGAGCCGAGGCGCACACTGCCCGGCTCGATCCCGCCGACCTGTACGAACTCTCCCGAACTCGGCCGGATGTAGGCGGCGTCGATGTGGTCGGCATCCAGGCCGGAGCCAACCGACACCGCCGGCTTGGCGGATCCCGGCAGCGGCCAGTCACGACCGATGAGCAGCGTCAGGGTGGCGTCGTGATCAGCGTCGGACTTCACCCAGGACGCGCACGTCACCGGGAGCGGGTCGGCCGCAAGGATGCGCGGCCTGGTGGTCGGGAACTTGTCGATCGGCAGCGTGCTCACCACCGGCACGCCGCGCAGCGTGTCCGGCGGGACAGCGGCGATCTCGCTGGCGCCCAGCGAATCCGCATTGCGGATGACCTCCGCGGCGAACGACGAGATCCGCTGGATTCCCGCGGGAACCACGACATACAGCTCGGTCGCGCTGACCCCGGCGACCTTGAGCACACTGCCGACCTTGGTGCCCGGCACCTTGCCCGGCGCACCGACCTCCGGGATCGCGGGCGGCGCCAGCGCCGGGATCGCGACGGCGGCGTTCAGCAGCCCGGCGCCGATCGGACGCGGCTCGATGTCCTGCACCTGCAGGGAACGGACAATTGCGTCGTTGCTCAGGTCGACCTCGGCGCGTTTGCCGTCGTACAGCAGGTAGGTTTTGTCGCCGGCTGACACCAGCAGCGCCTCGTCGGCAGCCAGCGGGCGAATCGGATCGCCCAGCTTCGGGTCTCCCGCCATCACGAGCCGCTGCACTCCGGCGATGACGGCAGTCGATTCGCACAGGCTCCACGCCGACCGGTTCCCCGCCGTCGCGGACCCCGGCAACGCGCTCGGTGCGCCGGGGATACCGAGTATCGGCCCACGCGGCAGCGACGACAGCTTGGACTCCTGCACCGAGGTCGGCTTCTCCGCCGACCCGGTGATCAACCGCGCCGACGCCAAGTTCAGCGCCGGATGCAGCGCGTCGTCCCGTACGACGAAGAGCGCGCCACTGTCTTTACCGACAATGATCTTCGCGTCGCGGACCGCGCCCTGCGGTTTGAGCAATCCCAGAATCGCGCAGCCCGCCACAGCCAGTGTCGCCAACACCGCGCCGACAACCATGGACCGGAACTGGGCGCGCATCGGGTCGTGCAGCATTCGCACATCGCGACGCACCAATGCGTGCTGAATGCGTTTCAACAGAAATCGATAGCCGTTGACCTGGGCTCGGGTGGTCAACTGAGCTGGCACGGAAACCTCCTCTGCACGGGCCGCGCCACCGCACGCGGTGCGCAACGGCACACCGGTGGGCAGATGGGTGATGAAATCCGCCGCACCCAGGCGAACGCCCCACCCCGGTCCTGGGATGGGGCTTCGCACGACGAGCGGTCAGGCCTCGAACAACGCCGCGACCTTCTTGTCGGCGCCCTGAATCATGGTGTTGGCCTCCATCACCTTGTTCCTGCCCTGTTTCAGGGTGTCCTGTATCGCCTGAAGCTGGGTCATCATGCGGTCGACCTTGCCCGAAAACGACTCGAAACCGTCACCGATCCAGGTTTCCCGCAGCCGTTCTCGATTCGAGGTCGTGGCGTTCTCGTGACCGGTGATCTCGTTGTAGTATTTGTCCAGAGAGGTGACGAGCTGGTGGATGTCGCTGTCGACATATCTGGTGAATTCCTCGCCTGGCATTGTTGTCCTCTGTTTCTCGCTGAGTGATCGCTAAGACGGTTACTTGCTTCTGAGGTTCGTCATGCTGTTCGACAAATCCCTGATGGCCGCCTCGGTTTCGTCTTCCTGGGTCTGGAAGGTGCGATCGCTGGAGTGCAGCGCATCGCTCACATCCCGGAGCCGGTCGTTCAATGTCTTGATCTCACCGTTCAGTTCGCGGTGCATGGTCTTGAACGCCTCGGCGCCTTTGCCCGCCCACTGGTGCCCGGTCTCCACGGTTTCCAGCAGCCGCTTCGCGGTACCCGCGATGTCCTCGACCACTTGTTCCATGTCGGTCTTGGCCTTGATGAGCGCGGGGGAATCAACCTGTGTTGTCTTGGCCACTTCCGTAATCCTTTCGTTGTCGCGTGTCTGGTGACGTCTGCTGTGTGTCGCTGCACTGCGTTACGGCATCCACCTCTCTCCTGGAAGGAGGCCGATCAACGCGGAGATGCTCTGCGTCACACGGTGGTCCGTTCCGGGCGCGAAGGTGGACCAGAGCTGGCCGTCGCCGGTCTGGGTGGGTGCAGCGACGATCCGGCCGCGCGCGGTGTCGTAGACCGCGACCGCGGCGGCGATTCGAGTAGCCGACCCGTCATGGTGGTGGTATGCGGCGATCTCAGCGTGTGCGTGGCATCCGGCCATCGCCATTCCGAACTCGACGGCCGCGCGCTCGGCGCACCCGAAATGGAAAGCGATGTCGATGAAATCGCCGGAGCTGTGGGCGGCGTCCATACGCTCGCGCAGCTGGCCCGCGAGCCCGCCGAAGGCCGTGATGCCGGCCGCGGCGCCGGGACCGAGGGCAGCCAGAAAAGGCCGCGCCAGCACGGCATGGTCTTCGTCGCCCCAGACCTGCCGGATGTCGAATTCGTTCCCGGTACGCACTGCCACCGCATGCTCGAGTCCACGGCGCGCCAGGCACACTCGACGCGGTCCATCCGGCCGATGGACACGGGCGACCAGTTGCCGATCGGGCCGGGCGAGCACGTGCAGTGCGCCGGCCAGCTCGGTGTCGACATCACCGTAATCGTCGATCACACCGGCACCGATGAGCATGGACCGAGCGTCCCGGCGCGCTGCCCGCCACGCGTCGATGTGATCGTGCGGCTGCATCACGGCCAGAGCCACGGGAAAGGTCTGCACGCCCAGCAATTCGGCCACCGCCAGCAATCCGTCATTGGTCACCGTGGTCACGTGCTCACCTCCGGCGGATCGATCCGGCGCGCACGCGGCGCCGACTGTCCGCCGACGACGGCGGGCGCGGTGTGGTAACCGGCGTCGAGCCCGATCCGGTCCGGATCGTCCGCTGCCGCGGCGGCACCCGCGCCGAGATGACCGGTGTGCTCCTCGTCCTGCGCGTTCGCCGCGGCAGTGAGCGGCGCGAGCGGCGGTAGCGACGTGATCGGCGCCGGCGCCACGGTGACCGGGGTCGTGGTTTCGACCACCACCGGCTCGGTGGCCGTCCGCACGATCGCCTGCGCTCGGTAAGCGACTTTCGCCCGCGGGAACGCGCCTGGCGGAATGATCCGTGCCAAGGACGAGCCGAGCGGCGGCGAGAGTGACCCGGCCGACGGCTGCTCGGCCGCGGCAGTCTCGGCCGTCAACGCGATGTCGCTGGTGAGCCTCGGCGGTTCCGGCTGGGTCCACGGCTCAGCCAGCGCAGTGGTCGCCTTCTCGTATTCCTGCATCACCCTGGCCGCGTGCGCCCTGGCGACATCGGTCTCGTCCTCCAGCTCGGCGGAGACCGCCTGCAATGGTGAACCCAGCGTATTCCCTTGCAACAGTGCGTCTTTCAGCATTTCGAGGGCGGCAAGCGCGGACCCGCTCGGCATGGCTATGCGGGCGATCTCGTACGCGGCCGCCTGCGCCTGCGCCTTGGCGGCGTTGGTGGCCGCCGCGGCGGCCGCGTCGACGAACCACGTGCCCAGCTCCGCGAGCCGGCCGATATTCCCTTCGTTGTGGTCGGACGTCCATACCCGGCCGAGTTCGGCGCGGATCACTTCGTATTCGACAGCCGCCTCGGCCAACCCGGCGGCCAACCGGGCGAACGCCGATGCGGCGTGCGCCATCGGCGCGGCGCCCGCCCCCGTCTCCAGGTCGCGCACGAGCTTGTCCGGGGGCACAGCCTCCCATATCCGACCGGTGAATCCGGCTTCGTGTGCTTCCGCCATCGAATACTGCCTTCGGCCGACGCCGCCGCGGATTCGCTAAACCCGGCGGGTGCCCGGCTCGAACATCGTGGCGTTGTCGTCCTCGACACGCTCGACGGACCGGGTGTGTGCGCGCAACGTGGCAGCCAGCTTCCGCAGCTCTTGCGCACCACTGTCGTGGATTTGCTGATACTGGGCGCTGACCGCGTTGAGCGTCTGGGTGGCCCGTCCGGACACCTCGTCGGCGCCCGCGGGCGCCAACGTCAAGCCCGCACGGGTGGACTCGAGGTCGCTTTCCAGGCGCGCCGACAGCGCGTCGAGCCGCGCCGCCACGGCGCGGATCGCGGCCGGATCTAGTTGGACTGTTCCGTTCATCGGTTCTCCTGGATCTTCCGGTGTCGGCTCATAACGTCAGGGCCTTGTCCGGTGGCTCGCTCAGGTCGTCGCCCACCACGCCCACCACGGGTGACGCGGCGGCCTCCGGGGCTGCGACGACTTCGTCGTCGAGTTGTCCGGTCACCAGCGGATCGTGCACCGCGGTGTTGCCGGGATCTCCTGCCCGTGCCGCTGCGGCCAAGGGTGCGATCGGCATCATCGGTGCGGCAGCGGTCGCCGTCCGCGTGACGGTTTCCCCGGTGACCGATCCCGAGGACGACGCGCCGCCGCCCATCGTCACCGGATTGGTAATGCCCGCCACGCGCAGACCGCCGGCCTGATACGCCTGCAGTGTCCGATGCTGGACCGCGCCGGCACCTGCCGCCGCCGCGCCTGCGACGTAACCCGCCAAGGGCGCCCCGCCCGGTGCCACCCCGGTGCCCTGATCCGCGGACGGTCCCGAAGCCTCGGCCGTGGCAAGCTCCTGCCGGGACGCGTTCTGCTGCAATGCCCTGCTGCCTTGCTGCAACATCTGGGTGAGCGGCTGTACGAGTTGCAGCACCTGCTGCAGCATCTGCTGCGGATCACCGCCTGCCGCGTTCGGCGCCGACGTAACAGAAACAGGTTGGCCCGCCGCTTCCATTTCGGCGGTGTGGATGCCCAATTGCGCACGCACCGCCGCCACCACCGCCGCGGACTCCGCGGCGCCTTCGGCTACCACTGCGACGACGGCGGGCTGGCCGCCTGGCACCGCTGCCAGAGCGGCCGATGTCGACGCCGTCTTCGCGGCGATCCCGGCGAGCGCCGCGTTGCCCACCTGGACCGTCATGGCGGCCTGGGTGACGATCGAGTCGATCGCACCCGCCTGCGTAGCGACCTCCCCGGCATTGGCCTGCGCCGCGGTAGCTTTGTTCGCTGCTGATTGCGTTCCCTGCCCGGCCATTCCGGACAGCAACCCGAGCGCCTGCGTGCCCATGGATATGGCCTGATTCATCCCGTTGGCCACACCGGAGAGGATCTGCTGAGGATTCGCCCCGTCGATATCACCGAGGCGTCCGGTGCCGAATTGGCCGAGCAGGTCGGTGATCGGTTTCAGCAGCATCGCAGGGTCGAGGACCGGCAGCGGCGGCAGCCCTGGCAGCGGCGGCAACGGCGGAAATTGCGGTAGCGCCGAACCGATTTCGGCCAGCACCTGGTCGACCGGACGCGCCGAGAGTGGTCCGGCCGCGACCTGGCGCAGCGTGTCCTGCACCACCGGATCCAGGGGTGCGGGGTCGGGCGCGATCATGCCCGCAGCTTCGTGAACTCATCCGCACTGGCCGACTCGGTGGTTTCATAGGAGGCCGCGGCCAGCTCCGCCGCCACCGAGGAGGCGGCGTGCACCTCGGCAAGCCGGCCCACGGCATGCAGGTGATTGGCTTGCGCCTGCGCGAACGACGCCAGGAAGTCCGCTCCGATCGGCCCGAATACCGGCGCCGCGGCGGCGATGGCGGCCGCCTGGTCCACCGCACCCGACATCGCCACCGCCGCGGCCTGGGTCGCGTTCACCGTGCCGAACTGACGGAAGACCGTGGGAATCACCACAACATCGCTCATGGCGGACCTCTTTCACCGAGCAGTGGCTCGTTATCTCGGGCATACGGTGCGCGGCACCCGCGGTGACCAACTCGCTATCCTTTTCAAGCAATCGACATGAACTCGGGAGAACCGAAAAGCATTGATTCACCGTGAATTTCGATGCGGGAAGCCCACCTCTCGATGGTGCGATACCCCGCCCCGATCCAACCAGTAGGGATATCCCTACATCGGGTTCCGACTCCCCGGCGCAGCGGTTGATGAAAGAGCTGCGGTAGGTCGCCACAACCGAAGCAGACGGCTCGTGACATCTCGGCAACACTCTCGGTGACCTCGGCCCGTCGTCACGACGCGGGCGCTCATGGCTATGGTCCACGACCACGAGTAGACCCTGACAGGCCGGACCGCACCCGCTCCTGGCCGAACAGCGGGAAACTGGTCGCCGACCGTCTGGGCTAGACCGTGTTGAACTCCTCGATCATCGCCGCTTGCTGAGCAAACGCTGCCCGAGCGGCCGACAGCGCGGTATCCACGACAATCCGTTCGAATTCGGCCGGCGTCATTGCGGAAATCGCACCGGACAAACGGAGTTCACGCAACGTGCCGTTCCCGTCGACCACCGCGGTGACTTCCCCCTCGGCGGACACGCGCGTCGCCCGGATCGCCGTCAAGCTGTCGGCAAGTCGGGAAAGTCGCTCCGCGTGACTGCGCAGTTGTGCTTGGACGAAGTCCACTCCAGCCGACCCGTCGCTACTCATATCCCCCCCGAAGCCAACTACCTGGGTGGTATTCCATCTCGTCCTCGTCCTCGTCCAGTTCGGCGGCGGCGACCTCATCGGCGGTCGGCAGCCCGAGCCGCGCCATGACTTCCGCGTCGACGCCGGCCTCGGCCAGTTCGGTCCGGCGGGCGAGTTTGGCGCGGTTGGCGGCCCGAGCGGTCAGCTTCATGATCTCGCGAGCCACCTCGTCCGGATGCCGACGCAACTCGTCGCGGTCGATCGAAATCGTGGTGGGCATCCCGGTTTCCGTGGCCTCGACCGTCATCGAGCCGGCGGTGGACGTCGCTGCGGCAGTGAAATAGGCAGGCTGGGGTGTCGTGGTCATCCTCGCCGCCCGACGGCCCGGTTCTCGTCGTCGATCACCAGTTGCACTTCCTCGATCTCCTCGTTGATGAGATGGACCAGGCCTTTCCCGTCGACGCCCTTGGCGATTGCCCGGTTGTCGCCGACGATCGCGTATCTTCCGTCGTCGAGGATGTCGCGCCACCGCAGTCGGCGGCGCGTGCGTCCCCGTGGCCCGAACGCCGACGCACCTTGGACGATGTCGATCAGCCCGGCGGACGACGTGGGCAGGTGCCAGAATGCCTCGGCCTGCTGTGCTACCGAGTCCTCGTCGTCATCGCGGAAGCGGGAACGGCCGTAGGAATAGTCGAAGCCATCGCCCGTACTCTCCCGATGCTGCACGGGAAGTTCGGTATCCGGCCTCCGGCCCGCCACCACCCGAGGCAAAACGCTTACCACCGCGTCGGCCAATGTTGTCGGATCACAGGCGGTTACGACGAAACCGGCGGCATGCCAGACGGTTTTACCCGGCAACTGCCTCACCATGAAGGCGTGGTCGCCGCGAGACGCCGCGTAGACGCGGATCGCCGTCGCCGCCTTCTCGGGCGCACGCGGATCGACGCCGACAACCCGTACTGTGTGATCTGGGCGGGCGAGTGCCGCGAGCAGATCATCGATCGTGTCGGCAGGTTCGGACGCGAGACGATCCCGCACCCGCCGTTTGGTCGCCTCGTACTCGTCCCCGTCGATGATGTCGGTGGTGAAGATCAACGGGGCGGGCAGGTCTTCGCCGGTGGCTATCTCCCATCGAACGACGAATTCGAGGTCATCGAAACGCTTTTCGGGCATCATCGGTCGATCACCGCCTTGAACACCGTGGGAGCCTCACCCAAAGCCTCATCCAGGTGCTCGGTGGACTGCAGATACTTCGGATGCTTGTGCTCACCGCCCTTGCCCTGGCCGGCGCCCTGCGCACCGTGCGGTGCGGCAGTGCCCGGAGATCCTGGCGTGCCCGCCATGGGCTGCTGCTGACCTGTCGGCAGCCCGGCACGGGGTGGCGCGGCGCCCGTAGCCAGTTCGGTGCCTGCCCGGGGGAAAAGGCTCGCCGGGTAGTCCCGCATCGGGGTGGGAGCGGTCGGGCCGGAGACGGGACCACCACCGCCTCCGCCACCACCGGCGCCACGGCCACCTCCGCCAGTCGGCGGCTTACCCTCGGACGCGCGCAACGCGGGGTCGAGAGCCTTGGCAGGGTCCGGCACATGCCCGGCTCGAGGCAGACCCTGACCGACCTGCTGCGCGAGATTGCCCGCCTGTTGCGCCATGCCTCCGAGTTGGCCGAGTTGGCTCTGGCCTGTCGGCCGCGTGCTCGGATCCCCCACTTCCGGTAGCTGCCCACCGATCTGTTGCCCGCCACTCGGCGCCGGATGGTCTGTCGTGGACGTGGCGTTCGGAACGGCATACGGAGTCGGACCGATATACGGATCCGCGTTCGGATCGAGTTGTGTACTGCGCGGCAGACTTTCCGCCGTCACATCGCTGACCTTCGGGCCACTTGGTTCGATCTGCTGCGGGCCCGTCTGCTGCGGAATTCCGTTGGGTTGTGGTTGATCACCACCGATCCGTTGCCCCGGGCGCTCACCCGTCTTCCGCGGATCGGTCTTCTTCCGCGGATCGGTGTTCTTCCGCGGATCGGTCTTGCTCTTCGGATCAGTCCTGGAAACCACCTTCGGCGGCGCGAACTGCGGAATCCGCTTCCGACTGATCACAAACCCCGCAAAATAAGAATTCGCATAATATTCACGAACCTCGGACAACGAAGTAAGGAAATCCCAATAACCCTCACCCCGCACATGCCCGGTAGCCTCATCCGCATCCGCCATGTTGTACACCGGCGCCGACTCCGACGGCATCCCAAAAGGAGTACCCGCCAACCAACCAGCCGCGAACGCCAACTCCGTCCCCATCGCGATCATCCCCTTGTGCACCGCCGCCAACTCCGATTGAAAGCGGTTGTAAGCACCAGCAGCCGACTCCGCCGACTTACCCTCCCACCCGACCTTCGACCCGGCGAACGCCTTACCCAAACGAGATTTCAACTCCTCCACCGAAGCCCGAAGCTCCTGACCCAGCCAAATCCACTTCTGCCCGGCCCCACGAATCGGATCCGGCCTGATCGTCTCCCCGAGCTCCCACAGGTTGTACCAACTCATCGCCTTGTCAGACACCGGCGCGACACCGGAATCACGAAACTCCACACCCCCACTCTCGGAGTCGAAATCCTCCAACTTATACGCCGTCTTCGAATTACGCCCCTTATCGAACACCCCCTCGGCAATCGTCTCCGCATTCGCCCCCGACCCCCACGAACCCCCACCCGCCAACGCCCACACAAGCACCGCCGGCATCGCAAACCGAGCCGGCATCACCGACTCCGCAATAGCGAAACCACGAGCAGTCACCACCTCCGTCACCTCGAAAAGATCACCAGCAACCAAATACAACTCCCGCATGTGATGCACCGTCTCCCGATGCCCCCGCAACACCGAACCCAACTCCTCGGTCCGATCCAAAAACTTCCGCCCCAACTCCACACCCTTCCCACCCGGCAACCTCCCGAACCCACCCGGATCGAAAGACAACCCACCCCCCACACGACCAATCGCGCTCAACGCACGCTCAGCCCCCGCCAACGCCATCGCCGCCTCCCCCGCCGTCGACCCCTCGATCGAAAACCCCCCACCACCAACCGCCTGACGCGTCAACCGCTGCCACACATCACCCATACCGAAACCACCTCCTCATCGTTGGTCGATCACCGGCTGATGTGCGCCGGGCACATCACCTACAGGCTCATCCAGACGCCGCGCCGTATACGCGAAAGACGCCTCCGCCTCCGCCACCCCGTCCGGCCCGGTTACAGTCGGCCGGTCCGCATGGAGCATGGCGGGCGCCGGGTGGTCCTGTGATGGCAACACCAGTGGCTCGATCACCGGGGCGGGCGGGAGCTTCTCAGGAGGATCATCCGATTGCGGGAACAGATTCGTCCGACGGTCGGGCACAGACTCCGGATATGGCAACCGGGGCGAGACACTCGCGCGATTGTCATCGTGCTGCTGCGGAGCCTTTGATTCGTCGGAATCCGCGGTCTTACGAGCGTCCTCCGGGGAGACGGGGTGTGATTCGTCAAGAGGTGCGCCAGGAAGTGGCGCGACCGGAGAGTCCAGCTGACTCGCCGCGGCGATCCCCGCTTCGATGATCGCCTGTACTCCTTGACCAGCGGCTTGGGCAAAAGCACCGGCCGCAAGCGCGATTCCGGCCAGTGCCGCCGTCGCGTCCTGCGCGCCCCCTTGCTGCTGACCGGGCACCCCAGCCCCCTGCTGCTGACCGGTGGCTCCCACCCCCTGCTGATCTACAGTCTGCCGACCCTCGGTCTCGGCGGGACCGTTCTGCTGTGGGGCCGGTTCTGTCGAATTCTGTCCACCTGGCAGCCACTTGTCAGCCTCGACGAGAGCATCCTTGCCGGCCTTCACGTACTGGTCACCGGCCGTATCCACCTGTCGCGCCGCCTGCTGGTATTGATCAGCCTGCTTGATCGCCTGCGCAGCGCGCTGATCCCGCTTATCCACGTCGCGAAGCGTCTTTTCCGCGTCTTTGATCTGCTTGTGCCCCTCCTCGAGCTTCACCTGACCGGCTCGAACCTCTTTCTCCCCTTGTTTGATCAGCTCCGTGCCCTTCTTGATCTCCGCGTGCCCTCGGGTGATCTCTTGTCCCCCGCGGCGTACGAGCGCATTCCCCTCCTCCACCTGTCCCTGCCGGAGCAATGCACGGCCGCGTGCCAGGTTCGTTTGCCCCTGCTGGACGAGGGCGGCGCCATGGTCACCCAGGGCGATACCCTGCTGGATCGTCTTGGAACCTTGATTGATGTCCTGGACGCCCTGCTGGATCGTCTTGGAACCTTTGTCGATGCCCTGAATTCCGTTGGGTTGTGGTTGATCACCACCGATCCGTTGCCCCGGGCGCTCACCCGTCTTCCGCGGATCGGTCTTCTTCCGCGGATCGGTGTTCTTCCGCGGATCGGTCTTGCTCTTCGGATCAGTCCTGGAAACCACCTTCGGCGGCGCGAACTGCGGAATCCGCTTCCGACTGATCACAAACCCCGCAAAATAAGAATTCGCATAATATTCACGAACCTCGGACAACGAAGTAAGGAAATCCCAATAACCCTCACCCCGCACATGCCCGGTAGCCTCATCCGCATCCGCCATGTTGTACACCGGCGCCGACTCCGACGGCATCCCAAAAGGAGTACCCGCCAACCAACCAGCCGCGAACGCCAACTCCGTCCCCATCGCGATCATCCCCTTGTGCACCGCCGCCAACTCCGATTGAAAGCGGTTGTAAGCACCAGCAGCCGACTCCGCCGACTTACCCTCCCACCCGACCTTCGACCCGGCGAACGCCTTACCCAAACGAGATTTCAACTCCTCCACCGAAGCCCGAAGCTCCTGACCCAGCCAAATCCACTTCTGCCCGGCCCCACGAATCGGATCCGGCCTGATCGTCTCCCCGAGCTCCCACAGGTTGTACCAACTCATCGCCTTGTCAGACACCGGCGCGACACCGGAATCACGAAACTCCACACCCCCACTCTCGGAGTCGAAATCCTCCAACTTATACGCCGTCTTCGAATTACGCCCCTTATCGAACACCCCCTCGGCAATCGTCTCCGCATTCGCCCCCGACCCCCTCGAACCCCCACCCGCAAACTCCCACACATGCTCCGCCGGCATCGCAAACCGAGCCGGCATCTCCGACTCCGCAATAGCGAAACCACGAGCAGTCACCTCCTCCGTCACCTCGAAAAGATCACCAGCAACCAAATACAACTCCCGCATGTGATGCACCGTCTCCCGATGCCCCCGCAACACCGAACCCAACTCCTCGGTCCGATCCAAAAACTTCCGCCCCAACTCCACACCCTTCCCACCCGGCAACCTCCCGAACCCACCCGGATCGAAAGACAACCCCCCCCCCACACGACCAATCGCGCTCAACGCACGCTCAGCCCCCGCCAACGCCATCGCCGCCTCCCCCGCCGTCGACCCCTCGATCGAAAACCCCCCACCACCAACCGCCTGACGCGTCAACCGCTGCCACACATCACCCATACCGAAACCTCACCGCCGCTCTTCGTGTATCGCGGTAACGACGTGGGCGATCGCGTTGTTGATCGCCGCGGCCATGCGGCGCGCGTCCGTGCCGGTAGCGGCGGGTGGCTTTCCGGTGACGACATAGCGGCCATCGTCGGCGAGATCGCGCCAACGCACGGTCCGGCTGCTGATGCCGCGCGGTCCGAACACGGAGTGCCCCTGGACCACGGTGACAGACCCGGTCATCGCCGCGGGCAGGGCTAGAAAACGTCTGGCGCGAGCGCGGATGACGTCACCATGGTCGACGTCCCCGTCGGGCAGTACGACATCGTGGTGCCGACCCGGCCCGACAGCCGGAAGCGAGGCGACGACAGCTGCCGCGAGGTCCAGCGCGTCGATCTGGTCAATCGTGTATCCCCCACTGTGCCAGACGGTTTCACCAGGAAGCTGCGTCACCAGATAGCCGGTGCCGCGGAGTCGACAGGCGTGCAGCCGGATTTGGCCTTTCGGGTTGTCCGGATCGCCTGGACTACGGCCGTGCACGATCACGCGGATGTCGGGCCTGCCGAGGGCGGCCAGCACCGAGTCCAGTTCAGCACCGTGGACGACCCGCACGTGTGCGGCGGCCTGCCGTAGTTCGCGTTCGGAATCCTCGAGCAATTCGGTGCGCGAGGTATAGAGCAGTGGCCGCGGCAGTTGGTCTTCCCCCGCCGCGGCCCAGGCCGCGGCGAACTCGATGTCGGTGAGGTCCCAGGTTCGCCTCATCGGTCCACCACGGGGCGATACGCCGGGGGGATGTGCCCGATCGCCTCGCCCAGATGCTCTTCGGAGTTCAGGTACTCAGCGGGCTTGTGCTCTTTGTCCTCGGAACGATCCGCTGCCCGCCGCGCCGCCGGCGCCGGCGCGCCGGGCGAGCCGGGCACCCCCGCACGGGGTCCGGCGCGACCTGCCGACTCCGCCGGTGGCATCCCGGACCGGGGAAACAGATGCGCCGCGGGCTTTTTCGGGACCTCCGGCGCCCGTAGCCCGCTGCCGCGTGCCCCGGCGCCACCGATCGCCGCCGCGCCACCAGCCGCGCGCGGGGTGGGCCCGGCGATCGAAGGTGTGGGAAGGGCAGCCGCACGCGGGCCGCCGACGCCGTTCATCGCCTGTGGGTCACGCGCACCCATCAGCGCCGGATTCGCCATACCGGCCCCGTCACGCTGGCCGAGGTCGGTAGGCTGATCCGAGACCCTGGCCGGCAAGTCGGAGCGGTTCTCTGGCCCGCCTGATTCGAAAGGTTGTATCCCGTCGATGTCCTGACCGATGGGCAAACCCAGGTCCGGTCCACTCCCATCAAGTGGAGCGGAGCCCTCGATACGGTACTTCTCCTCGAGCGCGCTGATACGCACTCCCGTGTCGCGGTCCTTGGTGACGGTCCGGGGTGGCGTCCCGCTCCGCGGACTCGGAGTGTCGACGCCGTCGGTCACCGGCGAAACGGGGTGCGGCAGCCTGGGTACACCGGAGGTACTGTCCTGCAGGCCGGAGGTGTAGTTCACCTTCATGAGGATGCGGAGAGCTTGCAGACCGCCGGCCTCGAGTTCTTGCTGCTGCTCCTCGGTGAGATGATCCGGGTGCGGCAGGTCCTTGAAGGCGTTGTACGCCCCCTGCAATACCTGTGCGGTCGTCGAAAGCTTCTCTCCCACTTTCGTCATCGCGGTATCGAGCGCGTCGACGTCATCGATGTATCGGTGCACCGCTTTGCGCGCCGAATCGGCTCCGTCGCCCTCCCACCCGCCGGCCCCGCCCGGCCCGGCTTTCATGGCGTTGTCGAGCACCGTCCGATAGGTCTGGAATCCCTGCCGCACATGGCCGGCCACGTCGTTCCACATCGCCTCGGCGGCAAGCGCCGGATACCAATTGATGCTCATCGCCCACTCGTAGAGCTGCCGGTAGTTCTTGCTCATCGGATCCACCCAGCGGATGTCGGCGTACTCGGGAGTCTTACCGCCCCGGTATGCCGTTGTCACGGTGCCCGAACCCAGCAACGCCTCCTTCGACACCGACAGCGACTTCGGACGGATCTTCGCGAACTCCTCGGCACTGATGACTTCGGTGTTGTGGAACCGCACCCCGACTGCCCGGAACGTGGCGGCCTGGTCATCGAGCACGGTCAGGTGCGAGTCCAGGGTTCCGGCCAGTTCGTCGGTGGCCTTCTTGCGAAACCGCGCCGATACCTCGCCGCCATCGCGGACGCCGCTGACCGGGGCGAACTGGTCTCGTATCGCGAGTTGCCGAACTCCCTTCAAGTGCGCGACCAGATCGCGCACGCCGTTCATGAGGTGGACGACGCTCTGCCTGTCGAACTGAAGATTCCCCGCGCGAGCACCGGAAGCCACCTGGCCCCACGAATAGTCCTCGCCCGCCATGCGTTCGCCTCATTTCACGAGAACACGCCGCCATCGCACTCCCTCCAGACTCGGGGCTGCGACTCGTGCGCGGGTAGTAGGGAGATCCCTACATCCGTGCGCCACCGGTCCGGACCAGACCTTCCGCCCACGCTGCCGGGCGCGGCGTTGCCGTACTACGACGACACCGGGCGGTCCAGCGGTCCCGATGCAGGTACGGTCGCACTGGCGGTGCCGCCGCGCACCGGAACCCACGGCTCGACAGGCCGACCCTGCGGAGCGACCGGCCTGGTCGCTAGAGATCCGTTGCGTCGGTGACTGTTCGGTCATCGAACGCTGCCCTTAATCGGGGGACGGCGTCGGCCAATAGGTCGACAGCCTCGGACGGATCCAATCGCAACTCCGCTGCGGCATCCGGGATCGGTACGCCGTCGATGAGATGCAGCCTGACCAGTCGTATTGGGCCAGGCTCTGGTGTGGCCCATCGATGCTCGCGCGGGTACGGCACCACTGCACGAACCGCTCCGGCTCGGAGAGCCTCGGCCGTGCGCCGGGTTCGTGGTCGTGACCATAAAAGTATCCAACCGGGCGCGCAACGCGCTGTCGGGAATACCCAGGCCATCGGCCAGATCCCAGAGGAAAGCCGCGCTGGGGCGTCCGCCCCTCTCCACAAACTCGACGCCACGCTGGGATCGGCCGATCAATGCGGCGAGGTCTGCCGCGGTCAACCTCGACCTGAGTCGGTGGGCGCGTACCCAGTCGTGTATCGACGCGCACCACACCGGATCCGGGGTCGATTCGCCCGCCGGGTCCATGCGATATCGGTATCCCCATGCCTCGGCGAGACTGTTCCACGATCCACCTCGGTGGCGGAAGTGGTCGTAAACACGCAGAAGTTCGAGTTCACGAAGCCGAGTCGCGTTTTCGGCAGGTACGAGCGTCGACGGCGCAAGCCCCATGAGTCGGGAGACTTCCGCTTGGGTGAGGCCGTTCTCCTCGCGTAGCGCGCGTACATAGTCGCCGAACGACTCGACCGCCCGGAAGTCTGGAAAAGCGAGCGAATCGCGGGGATCAACTTCCGCACGATGGTAGTCGCGATGGATGTCGAAATGGCTATGGGCAACCACCACTGTCTCGGTCGGCATCCCCAGCGCGGCGCCGAACTCGGCGAGGAAGCTGCGCGTCACGCCCTTGGAACCATTCTCGACGTTGGCGACGCTCTGTTGCGAGCGGCCCATCAGTTCGGCCAGCTCTCGCCGGGTGAGACGGCGGTGGAGCCTGCTGTCCCTGACCCAGTCGCTGATCGATTGGTATCGGATAGGGTCGGGTGCAACTTCCCCGTGGGATCCCCTGCGGTAGTGGTATCCCCATGCCCGCGCGATCTGGTTCCACGGACCGGCGCGGTGCGGAACTCTGTCGTAGAGCACGAGCACGAACAGCTCGCTGGGATGAAAATGTCCCGCCGCGAGCTCCTTGTCCGGTCGCTGATTCCCATCATGCGGGCGGTCTCGTCGGAGCCGAGATGATGGGCGCGTTGGAACAGTTCGCCGTACTCGCGAAGCGACTCCGCAGCATGGGGATCGGGGTACCGCGGCGGGGTCGTGCGGGAGATGTGGAAAGCATTCGGCCAGCTCGGAACTCCGGGCGTCAGCACGCGACAGGGCGTGCACGTACCGGTCGACCATATATCTCGTCGGGGATCGACGAGCCGACTCGTGTGCTCTGATGGCGGAGTGCGCCACACCCGGCATCCGTTCGGCGAGCTGCCGGAGGGTCAGTCATTCGGCAGTGCGGAGATAGCGGAAGTACGCGCCGATATGCGGGTAGCCCTCGGGGTAGCGGGGCCTACCGTCGGAATCGACGAGTTCTGGGGCGATTGTGTCGGCGAGGGTCGGATAGTGGTCGCGAGCATCGGGAATGCGGCGCAGGAGTGCACGCAGTTGGCTGGTGGTGAAAGGTAGGTCGGAGTTTTCGATGCGGATCCAGGTACCGGGTTGGGCGTCGGTGAGAGCGTCCATCTGGGAGGGAGCGCGGGCGAGGTAGTCGCGAAGGCGTCAAGCCCAGCCAGGGGCGTCTTCGGGCCCGGTCGGGCGCACAACCGGTGCGCCGGTATCGACTGAGGCGTCGACGATGCCCGCCTCGGCGAGCCAACGGTGCAGTTGTGTCAGGGTGAGGCTGTGCATTTCGGCGTACTGGGCCAGGCTCTGGTGCGGCCCATCGATGCTCGCGCGGATGCGGTACCACTGCCTGAACCGCTCGGGCTCAGAGGCTTCGGGATGGTCGTCGTCCCGGCGATCCCGGTCGTTCGGCGGGCCCTCGATGTCATGGTGCGGAAGGTCGCGGTCGCTACGGTCGAAGGTTGGCGCGTGCAGGGCCGACAGCACGCCGCCATCGTTCGCGAGGTAGGCGACGAAGGCCTCTTCGACCCGATGGTAGGGCGGTATCCAACTGTCGTCTCCGTTGTCGTAAGCACGCACGCGTGGGACGTCGATGGGAGATTCGATGAGTGTGTCCGAGACGAAGATCGTGCCGCCGACGTTCGTGACCACGTAGCCGTGTGCTTTGACGCCGTCGTCTACCACGACAACAGCGGTGTCGGCCCCGTCCTGTCCTGCGCGTACGGCCTCGACCACCGATGTCATGGGATCGCCGGCTCCGGGCCGCGGCAACACTTTCTTCAGTTGGGCGTTGATGGCAGCTTCCAAAGCACGCCAATCTCTTTCGCCCCGTTGGGGAATTCGTCCGTCATCGTTTCCCAGCGCCCACACGGTTCGTGCCACATGGGTGAGGCATTCGTTCCTGCGTCGTACCGCATCGTCGACGGCCTGGTACAGACCTTCGACGCCGCGATCGGAGACCGCGGATTCGGACACCACCGGGTACCCGACCGCTCGCATGCCCTGCACCGTCTCGAATAGCGAATGATGATGGGGGATCAGGATAGCCATGGTGGCGGCAATGTAGTCACGCTCAGACACGTCGACAGGCTGCAGCAACCTGAACGTGTGCATCATCCGGGCGGCGGAGCCCGAGAATGCCGCAGTGACCGGAATCCCCCGCTCGACAGCGATCTGTCGGAAGTATTCACTGCCCGGATCGAAGTCGACAAAGATCGCCCCGGGCTCCCACGGCAGTGGCACGACAAAATGCGTGGGATCCAGGAGCAGGGCCTTCTCGGAGTCGATCGTTCCGACACGGCGGTATAACTCGACTCTGTCGACGATGCAGGAGCCGTCGTCGTCTCTGATCCGCCGGCCGTTCTGGTCGTAGGTGTAGATGGGCAGTGTGTATTCGACCGACGTGTCTTCAAACCGGATCCGGGCTTCGAGCGCATCGGTGTCGACACGGCCGTTGGCGTCGCGGGGAAGTTCATAACCGTGCTCGAGTTTGTCGATCCGCAAGACCTCCAGTTCGCCGGGAATCGCCTCGAGTTCGCGGCGAGACAGTGGCATTCCCAGCAGGTCCCAGTCTTGCACCGTGAAATTCTTGCGCCGCTTCTCTGCCGGTGTTCGATCGCGACGCGCGGCACGGCTTTGTTCGTACTCGTCGAGCAACCGGGCATCCGCGGCCCGGCTACGACCCAGGTTCCCTTCGTTGTTGACAGCGGCCGCAGTGATCTCCCGACCAGGATGTGCCGACGATATGGTTTCCCGGAGCACGCCCAGTGTGGCGACATCGAGCCCCAACTCGCCGGCACGCGCCTCCCACCCGGGCTGGTTCAGCAACCGCGCGATGCCTTCGGAGAACGTTGTGCCCGAAGCATTGTCGGTAATCGAATTCCGGAACCTCGCGTTCAACACAGCCGCCATGATCTCGCGCAGATTTCCGTCGCGTCGCAGCTCGTCCAGTGACACGGTGGGCAGCACCATACCGCCCCATCGCGGCATGGTATTCGCGTAGAAAGCCGCGTCGATCTCCTTCGGCGACTTGTCCGGGAACAGACGCGAGTTCATGTACCGAATCCGGTCCAGCATCGCGACCGCCGCGGCCCTGCTCTCCGGTCGGTTGTACAGGTCGCGCGCCAACTCGACCTCATCCTGCATGCGGTACCGACGCCAGCCCGGCGTGTCGGCCATCGGCTGTTCGGGCGAACCTTGCCAGGGCTGTTCGCCGACCTGGTTTACGTTCGCGGTGCCGTCTACGTCGGTGACCGCATGGTCGTCGAATTCCCGTGTTGCGGCTGTCGAATCTACATCAGTGACGGCCACCTGCGGATCCGGTTCTGCTGGTGCGCTCGGTGACCGCGGCGGCCCTGCATCATTTGTTGTTCCATCGTTCAGTTCGACTTCGATGAAGCGTGGCCGGTATTTGCTGACGTCGGCAAGCACGCCGGGGACGTCGACACTGTTGACGTTGTAGCTGATGACCAGGGTATTGCCGCGTCGCAGTTCGGGGTGTTCGTGAGCGTTGTAGATGATGACGTTCGGATCCCGGTAGGAGCCGAGGATTCCGGCCTCCGGTGCACGATAGAGCACCGTCGGTGAGGTGAACGGGCCGGTGGGCGATGTCGACTCATACACCAGGATCTCGGCGGCGAATGGGTGGGTGGTGTCATGGGTGATCAGCAGATACCGGCCGTTCCACCGGGTGACGCTGTACTCGTTGGAAACACCGGCCATCACTCGCGCGGAATCGATCTCGCGTGGTGACCATCTCGCGCGCTGATCATCTCGGCCGGTGAAGAACTCCCACGGCGCCCGCAGGTCGTTGCCCAGTACCCGGGCGACGTGCATGTACTTGGTGGCGCCGAGGTCTTCCACCCCGTGGACGTAGGTGTGGCTGCCGTCGAATTCCACCCAGGACGCCCAATGAATCCCGGTAGCGGAGGGCATCGAGGTGGCGCCGATCATGCGCAGATCTGTGATGTCGAACTGGACGAGTACGTTCTCCCGCAGCTCCCATTCGAACCCGCCGGAGGTCAGCGCGGCCCGGAGCCGGGCGGCTTCGAAATCGGCAGCGTCGAAATCGCCGCCCGCGTCGAAAATTTGGAGATCGGTGAACCGCATGAACATGACGTCGAGCGTGTTCTCGGTAACGTGTCCGCCGCCGACCCAATAGAACTCGTTGTCGTGCGGCGGCACGACGGCCGTCGGCTGATCGTTGGTCCCGCCGAGAACAGTGAACATCGTGCCGTGGTGGTCGACGACGAAGCTGTTGCTCACGATCGGAACATCGCTCGGGCGGGACCCCTCCGGGCTCACGGGTCCGAGGAACGTGTCGGAAAACCTCCATACCCGGGATCCATCCGGCAGTTGTTGTGAGTATGTGCTGTCCCCCCCTGTCCAGCCACCATCGTCGGTGTCGCCGTATCTCGTGAACGCTGCTGTCAACTCGTGGTGCGGAACCGCCGACACCACCGTCAAGGAGCCTGACACCACTTCACCTTCACCAGCAGCGCCCACATCGTCCGGTACGGCCGGTCCGCCTTGATCGCCGAAGGCCGCTGTGCCGATCGCGCGGAGCTGTGGCTGCTCGGCCAGCTCGCCGGCGACACCGGCTTCGAAGGTGAGGGCGCCACCAGCGCGCGCCGGATTCCGGCGTGCCTCTCCCACCAATTCGGGCCGACTCCACTCCGGCAAACCGGCGTCCAGGTTCTTGTCCGGACCGCGAGGAGTCCGCTCGGCCTCGTTGGAGGGAACTGTTGGTTCGCCGTCGTCGATACCGGCCACGTCGTGTCTGCCACCGCCGCCGATATCGCGAGACTCCGGCGTGGCCGGCGACCGAGAGTGGGGGGCGACGGTCCCAGCGGGCGGATCGTCGTGCCCGAACACCCGCCGCTCGGCGGCAAGCATGATGTCGCCGATGCCGTCATGGGCTGCGATGTCCACATATCCGAGGCGCAGATGAACCCCCGGCTGCTCAGGGTTCGATGGATTCGCAATGTCGGCCAGCGCCTCGTGTCGGGTGTATGTGCCGATTCTGCTGTCGATCGCGGCGATCGCGGCGTCCATGGTCGCCGCGTCGATGGTCCCGACCACGACCGCGGCGACGCGGTCGCCGCCGGTACGCATCGGAACGACCCTGGCCCCCGTCGCCTCGAACACGGTGCGGAAGATTTCCGCGACGGCACGATAATGGCCGTTGGCGACCTCGGACCGATTCTGGGCGTACTGATTGAGGCCGGAGAGATTGATCAGGTGGGCCGACACGAAGAAGCCGGATTCTCCGGTATCGGCGACCCATCGGCGAGCCCGGGCCAGCTCGCCGGTCACGAATCCCGAGCCATGCCCCTCATAGAACCGGGTGACCTCGTCCTTGCGGAGCGGCTCGTACAAGGCGACGAACGCCGTCGGATCCGCATACCCGATTCGGGCCACCTCGTTCATGAACCTGGCGTGTTTCACCTCCTCGGGCTGCGGGTACCGGACGTGTCCGCTCAGCGGATGTCCGGGTTCGCCCTCCGCGCCCGCTCGGCCCGCAGCTTCGCCGTCGCTTCCTGCTGTTTCCTGGCGAGGTCGCGTTCCAGCTCCTCGATGCGCCGCTGCCTCTGCTCCGGAGTCAGACCCGTCAGCCCCAGCCGCTCGTCCCGGTTCTCCTGCGACATCTACTCTCCTTCTCTTGCTGCGATCCACGCCGAGATCCGCGGCGTCGAAGATGTCACCGACAGCCAGGCCGGGCAGAATCTCGGTGTAGCCAATGTGCAGTCCGACACCGTTGTATTCCGGTTGCCCTGGATGTTTCGGGTGCGGGACGTCGGACAAGTTGTGCTGTCGAGCGTATTCCCGAACCTGGGCATCGACCGTAGCGACTGCCGAGGCGATAATGCCGTGGTCGATGCTGCCGACCACGACAGCGGCCATTTCGTCGCCGCCGACCCGCATCGGGACCACCACGGCCCCCAATTTCTCGAATGCCGTACGGAAGATGGCAGCCAGAGCGAAGTAGTGCGCGTTTGCTTCGGCCCGATCCGCGCACGCGTTGTTGAGACCCCGGAGGTTGGCGATGTCCGCCGACACGAACCAGGCGTTGTCGAGGCTGGCCGCGACATGCAGCTGCGCTCGAAGCACCTCGCCGGTCTTGAATCCCGAAACCCGACCCTCGTAGAGACCGGTGATCTCATCCGTCGGCACCCGCTGGTAAACCGCATCCGCGACCGCTTCGGGCGACAATGCCGCCGGATCCAGCCGCTCGATCCTGTCCCAGAACTCCACCCGCGCCGCGTCGTCTGGAGACGGATAACGCGGCTGCTCCGGCGGCGTGCCGGCGGACCGGTCGCCGGCGGGGTCCGTGAGATCCATCTCCTGCAACGGCGCTGCCGCCCGCATCCGATCGTCCCTCGGGTCGAACATCTCCGGCACGTCGGGGGCAGGGCCGTCATATCTCCCACCATTCGGTTCCTCGGTCAGACGCTCACCCGCCCGAGACACCGTGGTCCGGTGGTCTTGCGCTGCCTCCCGCGCGGTCGACTGAACTTCCGCTCCTGCAGCGACTTGCCGCGCGGCAGCGGCGCCGACATCGGTCGAGACCTGCCCTTCCGGCGCTGACCCGACGTCGCCGGAATCCGGGTCGGCGGCCGAGGGCTGTGGCTGTGCGAGTTTGCGCTGCCGCCACGCTTCGACCATGGCGGTGGTGAACTCGTCGAGAGCTACCACCCGGTCGTCGCGGCCGGAAAGGTCCAAACTGCGTACGGCGTCCCGAAAAGCCTGATCCCGGAATGGATAGATGCTCAGTTCCACCACGGAATCACCGAACCGGAACTGGTGATATTCAGCCTCGACATCAGCGTGGAAATGGTGCAGACGTGAGCGATTCCTGGTCGATCGATGACGCAGGCCGTGATCGATATTGTCCTGTACCACTTCCCGCGGGCCGGCGGACGCACCGTACGGGGCGAGAGCTTCCGCGATCTGCGCGATATGCCGGTAGCTCACCGCAATGGCAAACCCACCTGGGACGTTCAACCGGACATGGCGCACCGGGGCTATCGCATCGGCCAACCACTGGGGAAACTCGTGCGTCTCACCCAGCTCGAAGCTCGAATCGCCAACGGTCACAAGCGCGCGGCGCGCACCCGGTTCACCCGTCTCCTCCACCACCACCAGGACCGCGCCATCGGTGACGTTCGCCAGTGCTGCCACAACACGTTCGGCAAGTTCCAATCCAGCGTCATCGATCTTGTCGGCCGGCCAGTCGAATAACGTCTCGCTCAGCCAATCCCACGCCACCGCGCCCGCACGCCCCCGAGTCCTTTCATCACTGGGGTCAGGGCCTTGCGCGCGCACGACGAACTCGGCCCGCGACGGTTCCCGCGGCGCGTCCGCAGCACCGGTCATCGCCATGCGCACATCCGCGGCAGCACGGCCCGCGATGGATGAATCGTCTTCGCGAGCGGTGGCAGCCGCGTCCGGCGCGACAGCTCTCGGTCGGCCGGGTGATCCCGACTCCAACCACCGTCCCCGGTTGTCGGAGGACATCGACCACCGGATGCCGGCCTCGTCCAGCATTTCCCGTAGTCGCTGGCCAGGAGGGTCGCGATGGAAGACGAGGTGGTCGATATCGGTGACCTCGACACGGCGAATCCGGCCATCGGGGCCCGGCACACCATGAATCTGAACCTCGACGGAGCTATTGTCGAGGAACCGGTCTCCGGCGTAGTCGCGACCCACGCCCTCGAGACCGAAATAGCCGAGTTCACCGTGGTGACTCGGAGTGGCGCCGAATGACTCGGGCTGTGGATCGGTGAGCGGGCTCGGGATAGCCTTCACGCCCCACGGGTCGCCGACACACGCTGTCGCCCGTTCGGCGACTGTCGATTTGAGGACAACATCCACATCGCCGTGCTCGACAGCGACCGCGGCGTCGCGACGCCAGTCCCCCCGTGTCGTGCGAACGCGCGCGTAGACCGGCCGCAATTCCACCGGATGATCGCGTGCGAAGCCGAACATCGCCTGCTCCAACCGCGCCCTCTCCTCCAGCAGATATTCGCCTATGCGGCTGCTCGAGGCGGTCTCGAACAGGGTTTTGAATCCGCCGCTCACGAGAATCTGTTGCAGAGTCACCGCCCTGGTTCGAATCACGATCTCGCCGTTGAATACTCGCTTCAACTCTTCGGTCATCCGCACACGGAGCTCTTCGAGCGTGATCCCCAACTCCGCTGCCAACGCCGCGGTACGGCGCTCATTGCCGACATAACGCTCGGCGAAGGCGCGATGCCCGTCCTCCGGGATGCGCCGCGCGGCCTCGACTCGGAGTTGCTGCGCGGAGCGATCAGCGGCCTGTTCCGCATCAAGAATCTCCTGGAACAGCTGCACCGCTTCATCGCTCGGCCGACGCAAACCCGATGGGAACGTGTCAGAAACCATCCACCCGTCAGGCAACCGACGAGAGTACACACTATCTGCGCCAGTCCGGCCACCGTCGTCGGTGCCGATGACGATCGGGTCGTCATCCGCGCGTGTGGGCCCCTGTAGCATCTCGTCGGTACTCTGGTTCGGGTCGTCGGCCGATGGTGCGCTTCGGTTTTCGTCGTGCTCCTGGTGTGGCGGCGTGTGTTCCGGGTCCGGCGCACGGCCGATGTCGCCGACTTCGTGCCCGCGCGGCCGGCCCGGTTCCGGCTGGGGAGATTCGGCGTCGAGCTCGGCCACGATGGGCCGCACCGGATTCCCGTCGGCGTCGAATTCGATGCCGTGTACAGCGCGCAGCGTGACGGGAGGCCGATCAGGGTCGAACTCGCCGACAAAGCGGCCGCCGTAGTCGAATGTCAGCAACACTCCCTGGTGATTGACCACGAAGTAGGCGTGTGCCGAAGTCAACGATCCGGTGTCGGCATGCGTGTCGATGACGATCATGCCGTGCCCCTCCTTGGCCTTCTGCTTCCGCCTGGGGACCTCGTCGTGCCGGTCACCAGCCGAAAGGTCGAGCAGCCGTGCGGCGACTTCGGTGTGCCCGGTCGATCCGGCACCGAAGTACTCCCGACGGCCGCCCGCCAGCCAGGACAAGGCTGTCACCGGCATACCGCTCAGGTCCAGGGGCATGTCCGGGACGACGACCGCTCGTTCCCCGCGTATCCCGCGGTACCAGTCGTTGACAGCCATCATCGCCAGCGGCCCGCAGTTGGCGTCATCACGCAGGTGCATTCCGTCGAGGGGGTCGCCTACTGGGCGGACCAGGGGCTCCGGGTCACCGAGCACGCGATCTGTGCGGGCCCGGATGATCGCGCGAGCTTGCGCGGCTGCCAGCAGACGCATGCGCCGCGAACTTTCGTCGTCATCGGTGTGGATCCGAGCGTCGACCTTCTGATAGCCGGTAGCAGCACCGTCGATGTCGGCAAGCAGATCGGCGCTCACCCCGGCCGAACGCAGACGGTGGAGCGTATCCTCCGGATCGGACAGCGTGGTGTCCGCGTCGGGTCGGCTGTCGAGGGGCAACCGCGCGAGAGTCGCTGCGATCGCGTCGCGCTGTTGTGCGCGTAGCGCTTCGTTAGCCAGTCGAGCACGCCCTTGATCGACAGCGTCGTCGATGATGCGGTCGAAACGTGTCATCATCACGTCGTGCCAGTCGGAACGTCCACGGCGATCGAATTCCGGCCGCAACCTTTCGAGTGCGCCGCGCATCGGATCGAGGTTCGGCAATGGCGTTCGCGGGTCCAGCCACTGGATCCCGAACAATGTCAGCATTCCGACCGCCCGCGCGGCGAAATGCTGGTCCCCCTCGGGATCACGGAATGCCTGACTGTTGTCGATGGCGGTTCCGTCGACCATGACATTGTCGCCACGCCGATCGAAAATGCCGAGCAGGTGGTCGGAGAAGCCGAGCCGGCGACCGGCGGCGGAGTCGCCGTACAACGTCACGAGCACCGTGTCATTGCGCAGAACGTGGTGAAACCGGCTCAGCGTGGGGCGCTCGATGTACTCCAGGTAGACGACGTTTTCTCGGACATGGACCTCCGGCGCTTTTCCACCGAGTGCCCTGATCACCATGGCGCCCAGGTCCTCGGCATCGGGGTGGTGCGGCTGGGTGACAAATTTGCGGACGACCACGAAATCGTCGCCGTATGCCACCAGATCGACCCGCTCGGCCTGGTATTCGGGTAGTTGCGTGCCATCTCGGAAAACTTCCAGGACCACGGGTTCGTGCGCGGCCTCCGCGGCGCGCAACCGGTCGGCCAGCGACAACCGGGGCGGTTGCCGAGGCGAAACTGGCGGCTCCGCGGTCCCATCGGGCTGCGAGCTCGCGGTGTAGTGCGACGAGATCGGCTGCTGCTCAGCCCCGTCCGGATCAGACCGCCGACCGGCATTTCGTGGGTCGGTGTCGATGCCCCGGGTGGGGGCGTCACCGGGCTCAGGCTGGTGGACTGTCAAGTCCGCCGGCCGACCGCTCAACTCGGTGTGATCGCCGAGCGGCGGCAGCGGAATCTGCCGAGTGTGCAGTCGGCTCAGCACTTCCGCTGGATGCCATGGTGGCAGCAGCGGGGAATCGACGGACATCCGGTGGCCGAATTCGGTGAGCGCGTCGACATCCACCGCACCCGTCGGATCACCGTCCCCGAATGGGCCCGCGTCGAGCAGCCGGAACCACTGGTCGAAGGTCATCGAGATCCTGTCGGCCCAGCTGGTGTAGAACTCGAGCAACACAGCATGCACTTCGTCATGAGTCGGGGCACGGTACTGCCCTTCGGCGCGGGCCGCGGGAACCTGATGGGCGCGCTCGGTCCCGTCCGGTTGGACACCGATTTCCCAATATTCGATCTGAATGTCGGAGCGCCACAGTGCGTCACCGAGATCCCGGTGCGCGATCTCCGCCGCTGTCAGCGCCCGCAGGTGCTGCCCTGGCTCGGCGACGACCACGAGTCGGCGTGGCTCGCCGGAGAATTCGACAACCTGCGCGGTACGCCGCACACCGGCGGGTTCGTCTCGCAGTAAATCCTCGACGATCGGTGCGGCCGACCGCGCGCCCAATAGGTCCGCGACCATCGCCAACTCCTGGACAGCCTGATGATGCTCCAGGTCGGCGATCCGCTGCTCCACCACCGCCAACTCGGCGCGCAGTGGCGACACATCGATGATATCGCCGCCCCAGGCGGCCTCGATGCTGTCGAGGTCGACTACGTCAGAGGCGAGCGGGGTGGTCGACCCGTCTAGGTGCACTCGCAGGTAGCGAACCGAGTATGAGCCGTTGACGATCCCCTCCCAGACCGTACTCGCGGTTGTACGCAATTCGTGCAGCGCGACACCGTGGAACCCGTCCATCGCCACGACAATCACCTCATCCGCGACACTGACGTGCGGTGTGGGCCGGTCGATTCCGTGTTCTCCGGGGGAGAGGTAATGCTCCGGGACCACCGCAGCGGACAACTCCCGATCGAGGTCGCGCAGCTCGGCGGCGGATGTTACGGCACGCAACAGGTCCCGGCGCGTCTCGAGCGCTGCGGTCATGTGCTGATCGCCCGCCTCGTCGTGATCTCCGCCGGGGACGGGTGCGTCGGGCACTTCACCCACCAGCTCGCGCAAGCGCGCGGCGGCCGCGTCGCGCCGTCGGGTCGCGTCCGCATGGCGCTGTCGCAGCTGTGCTGAGTCGAGATCGGCAAGCAACCGGGCATCGATCACCCGAGGCGGCTCGGCCACCTCCGTCACGACAGCAGGTTGCTGGGATGCTGCGTGCTCATCTCGGATCGGCTGTCCCGGTGTCCCTTCGGTCGGCTGATAGAGCGTTTGCTGCTCGCGCTCGAGATCGGGGCGAGATGCGGTCTCAGCCCGGTCATGGTCGCGCACGGCCAAAGACTCCGCCAACAACCTGTAGCGGCGGTCGCCCTCAGCGGGCTGTCGGTACGGCTCCACGACTGTGCGATCCAGATACCACGCCGTGCCGTCCGGTTCGATCAGATAGTAATCGATGCCGCCACCGTTGGCGTCCAACCGGGCGAAAACAGCGGGGTCGGCCGCAACCACCGCCCGCAGCGTATCCAGGTGCGCGCCATGTCCGGCGGCGATGATCAGCTTCGCCGGATGCACGTTGTCGGCCCGCTCCAGGTACACGACGTTGTCGGCGAGCCGGCGGACCTCGCGGGGAGTGAGCAGGGCCATGCGCGTCGCCCAGTTCACCTCCGCGTCGATCTTCGCGCGCGCCAGCTCCGCCACACGTGCCTGCACCGGGGCCTCGACATGGCGCACTGTGGGCGAGTGTTCCTCGGCACCCTCGGCACCCGAATCCGGAGTACGATGCCGACCACCGGCCTCCACTTCGGGCTTGCCCTGTCGCAGTGAACTATCCGACTCATCGCCTGCATCCGAGTTTTTTCCGCGCGACTCGGCCGGGACGCCGGTGTGCGCTCTCGCCGGCCCCTCTGGATCAGGCGAGCGACCGATATTGTCGATCTCCCGCCCGCCTGGCTCCCCTGCGGATTCCGGTGTCTGCGGATCGAGGGCTCGACGGTTCCTATCGAACGCCCGGATCTCGTCCGAGTCAGCGAACCTGTCGGCAAGGACAGACGTGAGGGCCGCGCCTCCCGGCCGCAGGTCCGCGGGGAACGGATTCATCAGATACGCCAGGTACAAATCGGTGGCCATCACCGCGGCGACCGCGAGTTCCGACGGCCACACGTGGGCCTGCAATTCGTCGACGACTCGCCGCAATAGTTCGGACTCCCGAGACGCCTGGAAGGAATGCTTGGCGAAAATTTCCTCTTGGGCGCGATACGCCTCGAAGGCGAGCATCAGTTCCGTCTGCGCCGTTATGTCATCGATCTCGTGCGCCGTCCTGATGTCGTCCCTGAGGTCGGCGCAGATTCGACCGAAGAGGTCATCAGGGGCAACCGACAATTCACCGCGGTCATGCTGTTCGAAAACGGTACGCATGAGGATGCCTCGGACCCGTTCAGCGACGAGAGCGGTGGCGGTCAAATGCGCGTCGAGAACCCGTTCGGCGCAGTAGGACGCCTCCCGCGTGGCGATGGCGCGCTCGATCGACTCCGCCTGGGTGAGTGCTTGCACCCACGACGGGTTTCCAGACGATCCCGCCGTCACGTCGTCGACGAACGCCGTGAAATTCTGGAGCAGCTGCATCTTGCGGTCGTTTCGCTGCCGCACGCGTTCTCCGGCCGCCGTCCACACATCGGCGGTCTCGTTGTAGACGTCGGCAGCCCGCGTGAACGCCTCGCCTACTTCGCGCCACATCTCGTCGAGAAGGTTCTCGACCGTCCGCGCATCGGCGAAGTCCGGCTGCTCGACCGACCGTATCTTCACATCCAGCCAGTCGATCATCTGCTGGAGAGCCGACAACTTGGCGTCATGTGCCACCACCCCGGCCGATTCCGCGTCGAACAGCGCCGACTCGACAGCGCGATCCGACTCGGCCAACCCCGCTACCGCGGCCCGAATCCGAATTTTCTGCTCGTCGAACGCAGCATCCAGGTCCAGTGGCTCCGAGTCCGGACGGTGGCCGGTGTCGTCGTGGGGGGGGGGGGGGGGGGGGGGCGGGGGGGGGGGGGGGGGGGGCGGGGGGGGCGGGTGGGGGGCGGTGGGTGGGGGAGGGGGGGGGGGGGGGGCC